>JASHTS010000044.1 GCA_030040425.1 Acidobacteriaceae bacterium
CGGCTTGCGTTCCGGCAGCGAAGGCGTGAGCGTGACGCCCACCACCAGACCTTCGGGGGAACTGGTTGCATCCACGCCGTTTCGAAAGGGCACGGCTTCAGCCGTGCCGCGAAGAGCCGTATCAACCGCGGGCTTCAGCCACTGGGGGAAGTTTTTGCATCACCACGGGGCCATGGATGCAACCAGCTCTACACGGCGGCGAGGGCCTGGTCGAGGTCGGCGATGAGGTCTTCCTTGTCTTCAATTCCTATCGACAGGCGGATGCGGCCGTCGTTGATGCCCATGCGGCGGCGCACCTCTTCGCTCACCGAGCCGTGGGTGGTGGTGGCCGAGTGCGAGGCGAGCGACTCGACGCCGCCGAGCGACTCGGCATTCAGAAAGATTTTGAGGGCCTTGAGGAAGCGCGCACATTCGTCGCGCGACTTGAGCTCGAAGCTCATCATGGAGCCGAAGCCCTTCTGCTGGCGGCAGGCGAGCTCGTACTGAGGATGGCATTTCAGGCCGGGATAAGCGAGCTTCCGTACCTTGGGATGCGTGGAAAGGAATTCCGCCACGGCGCGGCCATTTTCTTCGTGTTTCTGCACACGCAAAGGGAGGGTCTTGATGCCGCGGAGAACGAGGAAGCACTCGAAGGGCGACATGACCGCGCCTTCGGCCTTCTGCACGAGGATGAAGCGCTCTTTCTGCTCCTGCGTGGAGGTGATGAGCGCGCCGCCCAGGCCGTCGGAGTGGCCGTTGAGGTATTTCGTGGTGGAATGCATCACGATATCGGCGCCGAGCGCAATGGGACTCTGCAGCACCGGCGAGAGAAAGGTGTTGTCCACGCTGACTTCGGCGCCGTGGGCGTGCGCGATCTTCGCAATGGCGCCGATATCGGCGAGCACCATGAGCGGGTTCGAGGGCGTCTCGAGATGGATGAGCTTGGTATTCGGCTTGATGGCGGCTTCGACGGCGGCGAGATCGCTGGTGTCGACGTACTCGATCTCGATGCCGGAGCGGACGACGATCTCGTCGAAGAAGCGGACGGTGCCGGCATAGACGTCAGCCGAGCAGAGGAGATGGTCGCCGCAGCGGAGCATGGCGACAAGGCCGCGGATGGCGGCCATGCCGGAGGTAAAGGCGTGCCCGCTCACGCCGCCTTCGAGAGCGGCGAGCGCGGTCTCCAGGCGGTCGCGGGTGGGGTTTCCGGCGCGGGAATAGTCCCAGCCGCGGTCGGTGCCCACGCCGGTGAGCTCAAAGGTGGAAGAGAGATAGACGGGGACGTTGACCGCGCCCGTGAGGGGATCGGGATGCTGGCCGGCATGGACGGCGAGTGTCGGGTACTTGTACTGGGCCATGAGTGGTTTGCTGCGTGCTCCGGTCGGGGAATGGTGCCGTTCTTAGATTAACGTGCCCAGCAGCATAGGTGCGCCGCGCGGGTCTAAGCGGACGAAATCAGGGCGCGGAGTGCGGTTATAGGCAGACGAATGGAGCCGGCGATGTTGGCGGAGGGTGTTCGCCTGCCTTTGGACGGACTGTCATGGCGGACCTGGGCGTTACGGGCAGAGCAAACGCGCGAATGCAGGCAAGAAATGGTGAAAGTTGGCGCGTTTTTTGCACGCTCTTGCGAGCTGTGCGCTCCAAGGCTACAAATGCCTCGACGGGTCCCCGTAGATGGCGTCGTAGGCCTTCTCGGCCAGGCGGCGAAGGCGGGCGGGGTTTTCGAGGTCTTCAGGGCGCGGCTCGGGGTCGGGCATGATCGCAGGGATTCTGGAGAGATTTTAGCGGAAACACGGTAAATTCTTTCGCCCCCTTCGGGGGCTTCCGGTCATGAATGGAGGCGAGAACCGGCAGGTGGCGCGGTCAAGTTCGCCACTCTGACTTCTCCCCAATGGACTGTGCCCCATTCAAAACGCGCATTTTGCGTTTTGAGTGGGAAAGCGCGTAGGACTCAGCCTAGACCGATACCGCCCGCTCATCGCAAAGAACGCGATGAACGGGGCACAGCCGGTTCCAACCCAGTGTCTCAGGACGGCCCTTGCCCGGGCACCTGCCCGATTCTAGGACTTGAGAAAATGTCTCCGCCATAGCCATACCATCGTCAGAATAATAATGCCCGGGATTGTCGTGACGGCAGCCCGCTCCGCCGCCAGTGGATATGCTCCCTCAGCCAGTTCCAACCCAACCTCCGGAATTCCGATTTCGAGTCTTGCTTCTCTGGCTGGACCGTTCACCTCGTGGTTTACGTCAACGATAATTCTTTGTCGCATGCCTCGCTGAGGGTGGTAGTCAGTCAGCTTAATAATGTTGGCACCATCAAGTTCTCTGTTATATGCTCCTTGATCAATTACTACGTCTTGGCTATCAACGATTCGCCAGTCCAAATCTACTTGCGTATCTCTGCTCGGAAATTTAGGCCAATAGAGGGTCACTTGGTAGGTGCCATCCAGTTCGGGATCAAAGTAAGCCGACACAAATTGGCCCCGTTGGAGGACGATCTGCTCCGATATCGGCTGAGAATCATGCGTTCGCGCCCAAAGAAAGAGGCCGACAAATGGGAGCAGGCCCAAACCGACTAAGACCCATCCGAAACCGATTACAGTTCTTGTGGACAGCCATGCCTTCATGACCGCTCCTTTCGGCAGGTGGCCGGGTCACGTTCTTTCACCCTGTTCTCCCCAATGGACTGTGCCCCATTCAAAACGCGCATTTTGCGTTTTGAGTGGGAAAGCGCGATCTCTCGCCTTTCTTCCACCGTACTCCCTCGGGGAGCTGATTGCCGCGCCGAAACGCCGTCCACTGCGATTCGATTTCGACCGTCCCCCGCAGGCCAGTCGCGTAGTGCCGGTAGCTCGACCATGGCCAGTCTTCGGGTTTTGCAACCAGCCCGCGCACCACCGGATTGCGATGGATATAGCGGATCACCTCAGAGCGAGCCTCTTCTCCGTGGACGTTGCTGTCGTAATAGCGGTCTTGCCAGAACTTCTCGCGGCGCCCTCTCAGCTTGCGCGAAGTGATCTGCTTAAGCGCCTTGAGAAATTGCGCAAGCAGAATACCCCTCGGCTCGTTGACCAGCAGGTGAACGTGCTCGGGCATCAAAACGTAAGCATAAACCCGCGCCTGATGCCGTGCGCGCGCCTGCTCCAGCACGGCTTCGACTGTCTCCCTGGCTCCCGGCACCTCCAGCAGCGGGATACGGTGAAAACAACTGAAGGTGACGAAGTGCAACGACTCGGCCGTCTGGAACCGCTTCAAGCCGCTCGGCATGGACCCATCTTAGCCCCACAGCGCCCGCTCATCGCTAAGAACGCGATGAACGGGGCACAGCTTTTATAGCTCTACGCGCTGGCGATGACCGGGCCAACTGCCCTGAAGGCCACTGCTCCCTCCGCGATTACTGGGCGACCTGGGCGGTTTGCTTGGGGCGGCGGGTTACGGGGAAATATCCGGTGCGGGTGCGGACGGTGAGCGGGCCCAAGCCTTTGGCTTCAGCCTTGACCTCGATGCGGCGAAAGCCGGGATCGGACATGGGCTTGGTGGAGCGGTAGCCGAGAGTGTACTGGCTGCGGATGTCGCGGGCGACCTCGGCGGCGATCTGATCGACTTCTTCAATGGATTTGGGGAAGAAGGCCATGCCGCCGGTCTCCGTGGAGAGCATTTCGAGAGCGCGGCGGGCGTGGCGGACCTCGGCGCGACTCATCTCATCGCCGAAGAGAAGGCCGATGGAGTAGATGACCGGGCCGGAGAGCTCCTGCACGCGGTGGATGGTCTGCTCGAGGTTCAGCGTGGAAGCATTGTCTTCGCCGTCGGTGATGAGGACGAGAACCTGCTTGGGACGGCTGCCCTCTTCGACGAGATGATCGGCGGAGGCGACGACGGCGTCGTAGAGAGCGGTGCCGCCCTTCGAGTCAATGTGGGCGAGCCCGTCTCGCAGCTTGGCCGGATCGGAGGTGAAGTCGGCGTCGATAAAGGCTTCATCAGAGAAATTGACGACGAAGGCCTGGTCCTGGGGATTGGAGGCAAGGACGAGATCGAGGGCGCTCTTGTTGACCGAAGGACGCTTGCGGTACATGGAGCCTGAGTTGTCGATCACGAGGCCGATGGAGACGGGAAGATCGGTGTGCTGGAAACTCAGGAGGGTTTGTTTGACGCCGTCTTCGTAGACCTGGAAATCGTCCTTGGTGAGATTCTGGACGATCCTGTTGCCGGCGAGGACGGTGGCATTGAGGACCACTTCGTCGACATCGGTTCGCAGGACGTAGCCCTCTTTGCCCTGTTTCGGCAGAGGCGCGGCCGCAGCAGGCTCGACGCCGTCGGGCGAGCGGACGGGATCGGCGTCGTGCGGAAGAGTGGGCGCCTGGGACCCGGACTGGGCGGAGACGGGCGCCTGCGCGGCGAGCGGAAGCGCGGGCGCGGAAACAGAGGAAAACGCAAGCGCTGCCGCAGCGAACAGAGCCAACCTGAAGATGTTCGGCGGCGGAACGTTATTGCAAGGGCGCATAGTAACCGGTGCGAGCATATACAGAGAGTGGAGGCAGCCCCGGAGGAGGATTTACCTTCACTTTCACTTTACGCCACTTGCCATCCTTGGCCATATCGGAAGGGTTGTAACCGATGACGTACTGATTCCGCAGCTCGGTGGAGATCTTTTCGGCGATGTCGCTCATCTCGTCGACGTCGTCGACGCGGAACATGCGGCCTCCGGTGGAATCGCTGAGGTCTTCGAGCAGCTGCGGTCCGGCGCGCTCCTCAGGGGTGGGAGCATAGGGATCGAAGATGCCGATGGAGTAAATTTCGACGTCGGACTCGCGGACCTGGGCGCGGACTTCACCTTCGGTGTAGCGGGAGCGGTTGTCGCCGCCGTCGGAGACGACGAGCAGCGCCTTGCGCTCATGGCGGGCGTCTTTCATCTTGGCCACGCCGTAATAAATTGCGTCAAGAAGCGCGGTGCGATGGCCGGCGTGCACAGTGGCGAGGCGCGCCTCAATATCGTCAGCAGAGCTGGTGAAGTCTTCGATGAGCTCGGGGCGATCATTGAAGCCGATGACGAAAAACTCGTCCTGGGGATTCGCAGTTTTGATGAATTGCAGAATGGCATCTTTGGCGCGCGCGAGCTTGGAAGTCATGGAGCCGGAGAGATCGAAGATGATGCCGATGGAGACGGGCGCGTCTTCACAGGCGAAACTGGTGATCTTCTGCTCGGAGTTGTTTTCGAAGACCTGGAAGTCATTCTGCTCGAGGCCGGTGACGAGGCGGTTCATGGGATCGGTGATGGTGACGGGGACGAGCACCAGGTTGACGTCCATACGGATGAAGGAACCCGGGTGAACCCGCAGGGCCTTGATGCCGGTCTCCGGAGGCGCTTCGGCGCCCTTGGGCTCGGTGGTGGACGAGGTGGCCGTGGCGGGCGGCTGGACGTGCACACGGTTCAACTGGTCGTCCTGGGCCCGGATTTGCGGCGCAAGGCAGAAGAGAGCCGCGAAAGCGCAAAGGAGAGCGAAGATCAGGGTGAGCTGGGCAGGAATTGCTTGCCACACGGAGGAACGAGCAGGTGCGAGACAGGAGAGCATTCCCGGGCGGACCAGATTCAGGTTGCCGCCCCCTTGCGGCGATACCCTCGGTCGGGAATGCGTAGTCATGGAGGAGCACCTAGACGTTGGACGCGATAGTAGCACGATTGGCGCTTTCCCTGCGTAACCAGATTGTAATTCCCGGGTTCCGAATCCCGGTATGTTGGTGACGGAGGCCCATCGAGGAGGCTCGCGATACAATCGATGCTAAGCGATCCGGTGTCCCGATTCTCCGGGAGGAGTAGGCCGGCGGCTGAAAAATCAAGCGATTTAGAGCGGAGCACGACCTATCCGATGGCTCGCATATATCCGTTTCGCGCCTGGCGCTACAATCCATCAACCGTTCGTCTGGACGAGGTGGTCACCCAGCCTTACGACAAGATATCTCCTGCAATGCAGCAGGCTTATTATCGGCGCAGCCCCCATAACCTGGTCCGCATCATCCTCGGACTGCCTGAACTCTTCGATGCCGACGGGCGCGAAAATGTGTATACGCGCGCCGGCCGGGATTTTCGCGCCTGGCGCGACGAGGGCGTGCTGATCCAGGAGAAGGAGCCGTGCGTAATGGCGTACGCTCAGCGGTTTACGGTTCCCGGAAGCACGACGGTGAAGGAGCGGCGGGGCTTCATCGCGCTGGGCAAGCTGCAGGAGTATGCGGACCGGGTGGTCTTCCGGCACGAGCAGACGCTTTCCAAACCGAAGAGCGACCGGCTGAACCTGTTGAAGGCGACGCGGGCGCACTTCGGGCAGATCTTCATGCTGTATTCCGATCCTTCGGCCGCGGTGGAGCGGATTCTGTTCGATGAGTTTCCTTGCGGATCTTACAGCAGAGGCGAATGCGGCGAGCAGACTTACTACCAAGGCAAGAGCGGGCCAGCGGATGCCGAGGTGACGGACGAGTACGGCGTGCTGCACCGGATCTGGCGGATCAGCGACGCGGCGACCATCAATCTGCTGACGACGGCGATGGCGGACAAGAAGCTGATCATTGCCGACGGGCACCATCGCTACGAGACGGCGCTCAACTATGCAAAGGAGTTCGACGAGCACCGCGGGGAACGCGCGGAGCACAGCGCGCAGCGCCTGCCGCAGCCAGCGTACCCCGAAGCGGCGGCGATGATGACCTTCGTGAACATGGACTCGGACGGGCTGGTGATTCTACCCACGCACCGCGTAGTGCACAGCCTGGAGGGGTTCGACGCGGCCAGGTTCCGCAATGCAGCGGAGGAGTTCTTTTCGACGGAGATGCTGGCCGGCACGGATGCCGCCGATTACGTGAAGACGCTCGCCGAACAGAAGGGCACGGCGTTTGTGGCGGTAACGCAGGAGGGCGCTTTGCTGCTGAAGGCCCGTCCGGATGCGGTGGCAAAGGCGCTCAAGGATGTTCCGGAGCGGCAGCGGCAACTGGATCTCACGCAATTGCACGCCATTCTTCTCGACAGGCTGCTGGGCCTCGATGCCGAGAAAGTGCGCGAGCAGACGAACATCCGCTATCTGCGCGACGCAAACGAGGCGGTGGAGCAGGTGCAGCCCACCACGGCCGGCGGGCGCGGCGAAGCCAATGTGACCTTTCTCACCAATCCCGTGACCATGGAGCAATTGAAAGAGGTGGCTTTTGCCGGCGAGGTGATGCCGCAGAAGTCGACGGATTTTTATCCCAAGCTTCTGAGCGGGCTGGCGATTTATGCACTGGAGTGAAGAACAGTAGTCGGTGAACAGTGGTCAGTGAGCCGACGAGCGGACGTCTGATGTCATCAACACAGTTTGGGAAGAGTACTGGGTTTCGTAGGGTTGGAACGCCAAATCTCTTCCCCCGAGTCGCTGGCGCTATCAGCATCTTCCTCGCTTTTGCGCCTTTGGAGCTTGCAGGTCAGGCGCCTGCCGGCCTCCCCGGTGCGGCGCCGCCGCAGTTCGTGGTGGTGCTGGACGCGGCGCATGGCGGAAATGATACCGGCGGGCACAGCGTCAACTGGGCGGAGAAGAATTTCGCGCTGGCTCTGAGCGTGCGGCTGCGCTCGCTGCTCGAGGCGCGGGGCATGGATGTGGTGACCACGCGGGAGCAAGACGTAACGCTGGAAGCGGAGCAACGCGACGAGATTGCGAACCACGCAAACGCGCAGGCGTGCCTGAGCCTGCATGCCTCGCTGAGCGGAAACGGCGTGCATCTGTTTGTCTCCTCGCTTCAGCCGGCCGAGGCGGCGCGGTTGGTGCGGTGGAAGACCGCGCAGGCGACTGCGATTACGCGCAGCCTGGGACTGGCGGGGGTTCTGAACTCAGCGCTGAGGCAGGCCGGATTGAATGTGACGCTGGGACGGGCGGCGCTGCCGGTGGTGGACAGCATGACGTGCCCGGCGGTCGCCCTGGAGGTGGCTCCGGATGCGAACTCGGGGCAAACCGCGACGGACTCTTTGAGCGACGCCGGCTACCAGGCGAAGGTCGCCGAGGCGGTGGCGGCGGCGCTGGTGGAGTGGCGATCGGAGGGGCTGAGCGGCGGTTCGCATAAAGGAGCGCGCGAGCCGTGATTCCGCGCTACCAGACGGTACTGTTTTTCGTGCTGCTGGCCGCCTCCGTCATCATGGGCGCGGTGCTGTGGCAGTTGCGCGACCGCGCCGAACAGCGGCGGCTGCAGGCGCAGGCATCGACGCCGACGCGAGCACCGCAGGTGGCTCCGGCGGTGCAGGCGACTCTGCTGGTGGCCAACGACGCGGACGATTCGATGGCCGAGCGGATTTTGAGCCTGCCGCTGCCGCCCAGCGCAGGCGCGCGGGCGCGGGCGATTCTGGGCAAGCTGCTCGACCTGTACGCGGCTCCGGGTGCGGCGCATCCCGTGCAGGGCGGGGCAAGCGCCATTACGCAGGTGTTTCTGATGCCGGTGAGCGCGGGAGAAGCCGCAGTTGCGGGTCCGCGGGGGAAGACAAGCGCCGGCGCGAATGAGGCGAAAAACGGGCCGGAGATGGCGGTCGTGAATCTGACCGGCGCATTTGCGGCGAGCCATCCCTCAGGCATCGAGACCGAAAGCCTGACAGTGCTTTCGATCTGCGCGACGCTGCACGCGAACCTGCCGCAGGTGACGGAGGTGCGCTTTCTGGTGGATGGACAGGAGCGGGAGACGCTGGCCGGGCACGCGGATTTGACGCGGACGTACTTGACCTCAGAGGCGGAGCCAGCGGTGGTGGGAGCACAGCCGTGAAGGACGCGCGCACGATCGGCGTTTTCGACTCCGGTTTTGGCGGATTGACGGTGCTGCGCGCCCTGGTGGAGCGGATGCCGCAGGCGCGCTTTGTGTTTGCGGGCGACACGGCGCGGTTGCCGTATGGTTCGAAGTCGCGGCGGACGGTGGCCCGGTATGCAGCCGAGAGCGCGCAGTTTCTGGTGCGCGCGCAAGGGGCCGAGTCGCTGGTGATTGCGTGCAATACGGCAAGCGCGCTGGCGCTCGATGCGATTCAGGACGCGGTGCCGGTGCCGGTGCTGGGTGTGATCGAACCTGGCGCGCAGGCGGCGCGCGCGGCCACGGCCACCGGCGACGTGCTGGTGATGGCCACCGATGCCACGGTGCAGAGTCATGCGTACCGGGCTGCGTGCAGCGGTCAGGGGCTGCGTTCGCTCGAAAAGGCGTGCCCGCTGCTGGTGCCGCTGGTGGAAGAGGGATGGACGGAGCACGCGGTAACAGAAGAGGTGGTGCGCATTTACCTGAACGAACTGCGCGGCGAGGCCGAGGCAAAGGGGATGCTCGCGGACACGCTGGTTCTTGGATGCACGCACTATCCGCTGCTGCGGCCGGTGATCGAACGGGTAATCGAGCAAATGCCCAGAGACCGATCGGCGATAGCAATGCGGGTGATCGATTCGGCGGAGTCGACGGCGGAGGCGGCGGTGCGGCTGTTCGATGCAGATGGGCGCGCGCAGGCAGGCGCGGCGGGCGCGGAGACGGAGATTCGCTGTTTTGCGACGGATTCGGTGGAGAAGTTTGAGCGGTTGGGATCGAGATTTCTGGGCAGACCGGTGGGAAAGGTGGAGCTGATCGACCTGGGCGGGTGAATCGTCCTCCCACCTTAAAGGCAGAGAACGCGTTTAGGATGGGAAACCAGATGAAGGGAAATGCTTTGCCGCCCTGAACGTCCGCAGCAGACATATAGGATGGGGCAAACGGTATGCTTGGCGGAGGAGATGGGCGGCATGATTGATTTGAAAGGCAAGACGGCGGTGATCTTCGGGCTCGCGAACAAGCGGTCGATCGCGTGGGGAATCGCGGCCAAGCTGCACGCCGCAGGCGCGACGTTGGCCATCTGCTACCAGAACGAGCGCATGAGGGCGGAGGCCGCAGACCTGATCAACGAGCTTGCGGGTGCGAGCGGTTTCCAATGCGACCTGTCGAACGACGGCGAAATCGCGGCGCTTTTTGGGGCGCTCAAGGAGCAATACGGAAAGATCGACGTGCTGGTGCACGCGGTAGCCTTCGCGCCGCCCGAAGATCTCAAGGGCGCGTTTCTGAACACCAGCCGCGAGGGGTTCCGCGTGGCGCACGACGTGAGCGTGTACTCGCTGATCGCGGTGAGCCGCGCGGCGGCGCCGCTGATGAGCGAAGGCGGCAGCATCATGACGATGACCTACTACGCAGCGGAGAAGGTGGTGCCTCATTACAACGTGATGGCGCTGGCAAAGGCGTCGCTGGAGGCGACGGTGCGCTATCTCGCCTATGAGTTGGGGCCGAGGAACATCCGCGTGAACGCGATCTCCGCGGGGCCGATCAAGACGCTGGCGGCGCGCGGCATTGGCGCGCTGGGCGACATGATGAAAGTACACGCGGAACGAGCGCCGCTGCATCGCAACGTGGATCAGCTCGAAGTGGGCGGGACGGCGCTCTATCTCGCCAGCGAACTCTCGAGCGCGGTGACGGGCGAGACCATCTACGTGGACTGCGGCTACAACATCATGGGCTTCTAGCTTTCAGACCTTCTCGGCCAGCGCGCCATAACTTTCAGCAAGCCGCGCGCGCAGACCGGCTTTCACTGCCGATGTTGCAAACGCAGCGTCCAGAGCCATTCGATTCGTCTCAAGGAACTGTTCCCTGCCCCAACCGAAGACGCGCTGCAGAGATTCGTATTCGCCGGTGAGCGTGGCGGGTGTGAGCATGCGTGTATCCGTGCTCACGCTGAGCGGAACCCCGGCCCGATAGAGAAAATCGATGGGGTGGTCAGACCAGCTCGCGATGGAGGGAACGATCTGCACGTTCGAAGACGGGCAGAGCTCGAGATGGATTCTCTCGCGGCGAAGATGCTCGACGAGGGCCGGGTCCTCGTAACTGCGCGTTCCGTGGCCGATGCGCTGCGGCTTGAGCAGGCGCAGGGTTTCCCAAACACTTGCGGGGCCGCAAGCCTCGCCGGCATGCGCGGTGCGGAAGAGACTGTGGTCGCGCGCATAGCGGTAGGCGGCGATATGCGCATCGAGGGGAAAGCCGGCTTCGTCGCCGGCAATGTCGAGGGCCACGATGCGGCTCTCCCGATACTTCTCCACGACCTCTGCGGTCAAGAGGCTCTGCGCGGCGGTGAAGTGGCGCAGGGTGCAGAGGATCACGCCGGCTTCGATTCCAGTGGCCCGGATCGCTTCGTCAACGGCGCGCTCGACGATGGCGACGACGCGCTCCGGAGCAAGGCCCTGCGCCGTGTGCAGGAGGGGCGCAAAGCGAAGCTCGGCGTAGACAACGCCGTCTGCTGCGAGCTGCTCGAAGAGATCGTCGACGACGAGGCGCAGAGAATCCTCGGTCTGCATGAGGCGGAAACCAACGGGCGCGCGGGCGAGGAAGTCGGCGAGATTGGTGCAGCGCGCCGGGGCGATGTAATCACGCTGATACTCTTCACGCGTGACTGCAGGTACGAGGCGAGCCACGGCCTTGTAGCTCAGCGAGCAATCGAGATGCAGATGGAGCTCGAGCTTGGGGAGAGTGCGCAGATCCATGGAGAAAGCATAAATCACATGGACTGAATCGCGGCCCAGACGGCGGGATCGACGAGAAGGCCGAGCTCGCGATTCTCGGCGCGGATGCGCAGAGTTTCCTCGCCGGGATAGCGGACGCGCGTGCCGGTTCGCGCCGGCTTGGCGCTGTGCAGCGAGGCGACGATCGAGCCGGCGATCTCTTCGGTTCGCGGCTCGCCGCCGAGCGCCGCGGGTTCCATGGCAAGGAACATTTGCGAGAGACCGCATTCGAATTCCGGATCATGGGAGAGCTGATGCGTGGCCCGGCCGAGAGTCATCATGGCGGCGATCATGTCGAGGACTATGGAGAGGCCGGAGCCTTTCCAGTAGCCGGCGGGGAGAGGGCGCCAGGATGCCTCGATGGAAGCGGGATCGCGGGTGAGATTGCCCAGTGCGTCGAAGCCGCCCTCAACGGGAAGCAACTCGCCGCGCTTGCGATAACCCTCGAGGGCGCCATAAGAGAACTGCGACATGGCCATATCGAGGACAACGGGGCCGGCGGCGCGCGGGACGGCGATGACGAGAGGATTGTTGCCGATGACCCGCTCGGCGCTGCCCCAAGGCGGCAGATTGGGCATGGTGTTGGTCCAGCAAATGCCGATGAAGCCGGCTTCGGCTGCGCGCCAGCCGTAGGCTCCTCCGCGCATCCAGTGGTTGGTGTTGGCGAGGGCGACGCAGCCGATGCCGTGCTCGCGACTGAGGGCGAGAGCGCGATCCATGCCGGCGAGGGCATTGAGATTGCCGGGACCGCGGCGGCCGTCCCAGCGCTCGAGTGCGCCGTGGGCGGCGAGACGACGGGGCTCGGCGTCGACGAGGACGCTGCCGTTGCGAATGGTGGCGACAAAACGAGAAAAGCGGTTGATGCCGTGCGAGTAGACGCCATCGCAGGTGGCTTCAGCGAAGAGGCGCGCGCAGGCTTCAGCGCGATCGGCCGAGAAGCCGAGCTTGCGCAGAATGGACGCGAGCTGCGCGAGAACTTCGTCGAAGGGGATGCGGAGCATGGGGCGCCGCTAGTCTTTGAGCGTGACGGTGATTTTACGCGTGTCCCCGCCTTCGGCGGTGATGAGGATTTCGCCGGTCGAGCGCTTCTTGATGCTTTTGAATTTCTCGCCCCACTCGACCAAGACAAGGGCATTGGGCGTGAGAAGCTCGTCGAGGCCGAGAGTTTCGAGCTGGCGCTCGCTTTCGAGGCGGTAGACATCGAGGTGGTAAAGCTTGATGGGATCGCCGTCGCGCGTGCCGTCGTACTCGTGGATGAGGGTAAAGGTGGGGCTGGTGACTTCGTCGGGCTCGGCGGCGTCGAGGGCCTGGGCAATGCCCTTCACCAGCGTGGTCTTACCAGTGCCGAGGTCGCCGCGCAGCAGCAGGAGCTGCGGGGGCTTGAGCAGCGCCGCCAGCTTGCGGCCGACTTTGACGGTATCGGCACCGCTCTCGGTCTTGAACTCGTGAATGCGGCCTTCGGCAGCTGGCGCCGTGTCAGTCATGATGCGGCCTCGCAGGGGGCCGCGTCGGGCGGCAACCCTTGTATCCAAACATACCCGTTTGCACGCCGCGAGTAAAAGCGAAAAGCCTGTGAAAGAGTGACGAGAGTGTCGGTGGCGAGCAGGGTGTGCTCATCGCCCGCGCGGACGGCGAAGTCGGCGGAAAGGCCGTGGAGGTAGACGGCGGCCTCGACGGCGCGCGCGGAATCGGAGGGAAACTGCGCGAGAAGACCGGCAATGAGGCCGGTCAGCAGATCGCCGCTGCCGCCCTTGGCCATGCCGGGATTGCCGGTGGTGTTAACGGCGACGCGGCCGTCGGGATGAGCGATGAGCGTGCGTGCGCCCTTGAGCACGAGCGTGACGTGATGCCGCTGCGCGAAGCTGCGGGCGGCTTCGCGGCGGTTGGATTGGATTGCGGCGACGGTGGTTTCCGCCAGGCGGGCCATCTCGCCGGGATGGGGCGTGAGAACGAGCGTGCGCGCACCGTTGCGGGCGAACTGGGCAAGCTGATCGATGTGCGCGGCGAGGATGTTGAGGGCGTCGGCGTCGATGAGAGCGGGAAGGCTGGTTTTCTCGAGGACGCCGAGGACGAATTGCGCGGTTTCCGGAGATTGGCCGAGGCCGGGACCGAGGGCGAGGAGGGTTTTTCCATGCATGAGCGCGTCAAGGCGATCGGAGGCGAGATTTTCCTGGGAGACAGCTCCGGAATCGGTAGCTGCGAGGGGCCAGGTCATGAGCTCGGGCGCGAGCGAGGATACGACAGCGAGCGCGGGCGCGGGAACAGCGGCGGTGACGAGGCCGGCGCCGGCGCGCAACGCGGCAAGCGCGGTCATGGCGGGCGCGCCGGCTTTGCCGCCTGCGGAGCCGAAGGAACCACCAGCCACAAGTACATGGCCGAAGTTGCCTTTGTTGGAGGCTGCGGCGCGAGGCGCGCGGGTGAGCGCAGCCGCAGACCCGGCCCATTCGAGCTGGAGCGAAGAGACGATGGCTTCCTGGGGCGATCCGATGGGCGCAACGACAACGGGCTGATGCCAGTGACGCGTAAGCTGGCCAAAGACATGCGCCGGCTTAGGCGCGGTGAAGGTGATGACGGCGTCGGCGGGGAAAACCGGGCCCGAAATGGCGGCGCTGGCTTCGTCGGCCGGCCAGCCGGAGGGCAGATCGATGGCGAGGACGGGAGTTTTCGGTGCGGATTCGCAGAGCCCGGCGAGGAGATCGAGGGCGAGGCCGCGCATGGGGGGCTTGAAGCCGGTACCGAGAAGAGCGTCGATAAGGAGATCGCAGGCAAGGGCGGATTTGTGCTTTTGGAGATCTGCGGGCGCGGCGACGACGAACACCCGACCGCGTTCTGGCTGAGTCAACTCTTTCCAGGCTTCGGCGGGGTCGCCTTTCAGATCCGCGCTTGGGCCGAGCAGGAGCGTGGTGACGTCAAGGCCGGCGTCGGCGAGTAGGCGCGCGGTCATCATGCCGTCGCCGCCGTTGTTGCCGCGGCCGCAGAGGACGGTGATGCGGCGGGCGGAAGGAAACTGACTACGCGCAAAAGACACGACGGCGGATGACGCGGCGCGCATGAGCTCGATAGAAGGAATGCCTAAGCACTCCGTTGTGGCGCGGTCACAGGCCTGCATTTCGGCGGCGGAGAGAATGCGCATCGAGTTCATGGTACGACAGGGGTCAGGGAGCGAGGGAGCAAGGGAGACGGTGGTGTCCTGACGTAGGACCGAAAGGCAACCGCAGATGCTTCGACTCCCTCGCGCTACGGGCTCGGTCGCTCAGGATGACAAGCAAAAAGAATCGGAGGCAAGGGCTCAGTGCACGAGGCGGGCGGAAAGAGAAACGGGAGAGTCGGGGCGGGTGAGGACGCAGTTGGATTTGGTGTCGCAGTGGAAGTGAATGGCGGCGGGAAACACTTCCCAGCCGGCGTGACCGATGGTTCCGTGGACGCCGATGAAGAATGTGCGGCCGGCGCGGGTGGTGACGGTACCGCGCGAGGGATTGTCGGAGACGATGACGTCGTCGGCATCAATGGGCGAGGCGATGCGCAGACTGCGGGGGATGTTGGCGTTGGCTCTGGCTTGCGCGGCCCTGCGGCGCAGCTCGGCGATCACCGACTGCTGCTGGCGGAGCCAGTCTTGCTGATCGGCGACGGAAGGAAAGCTCGAAGTAAATTGCCAGATGGCGAAGGCGCGATAGGCTTTCGCGGGACAGGTAAGCGGACCGCTCATGACGATCTCCTCGATGTGGCCGTCGGCCCCGGCGACGTTTTGCACCGTGTCGCCGTCGAAGGTCTTCTGCGGTTCGAACTCCTGCGTGAGGGCGTCGTCCGGGTCTTGGACGGGATTAAATGGAATGACGATTTCCTTCTGGCAGAGAAGCGCGCCCGAATCGCTGGTGATGCGGAGGTCGATGGTGAGCGGGTGAGGAGGGTTGACGGCGACAGCGGCGAAACCGGCAGCCTGCTGCGGGCTCAAGGGGTCGATGTGGAGCTCGTATTGGGCGGCGCCGTCCCACTTGGCGATGAGGCGCCCGGCGAGGCCCGCGGAAGCGATGTTGGTCTGGCCGAGATCGACGAAGGGAGCGATGGGTTCCTGCTTGTTGGCGGCCAGGTAGATGAGGAGGGCGATGAGCATGAAGCCGATACCGCCCACGCCGGCGAAGAGGAGGAGTTTTTTCTGGTCGAGTGGGAGCTTGGCGGCCACGCTCAAGGCGGCAAGCTGCGCAGGATCGACAGGCTGGCCAGGCTGAGCGGGCGCTGCGGACGGTGCTGACGCTTGCGTGGGTTGAGCCGCGGTTTGGGCGGGCGGCTGGCCGGGCGCGCGCGAGGGCAGGAACTGCGGCATCGCGGAGCGGAAGGAGTAGAGGTCGGCTTCGTTTCCAGTTTCCTTGGTGGGAACGATCTCGTAACGGCTGACAGGTCCAGCCTGCGCATTTTCGTCCTGAGTCTGTGCGCCAGGCTCCTGCCGGTCCGCATCGCTCATCGGGTAACCCCAACAACTGGAGGGAGTGGAAAACGGGCCCCAAAGGATCAATGTCATTGAACCATGACCGAGGCGGAGCGGCAACAGCACAAAAGTGAAGTGGGGTGACGAGGAGTGTTCGGATTGGGACAGAGAGCCGCGAGTGAGCGAGTCAGCGGAGTTGGCGGGGCTAGTGGAGTTAGCGGAGTCAGCGCGGCTAGCGGCCGAGGAATGTCTGAATGAGGAGCCAGGCGTTGAGGGCGGCGATGAAGACGGCGGTGATCCAGCCGAGGGCCTTCAGCGCGCGGCCGTTCACGAACTCGCCCATGCGCTTGCGGTCGCCCGTGAACTGCACCAGCGGGAAGACGGCGAAGCTGAGTTGCAGCGAGAGAATGACTTGGCTGAGGATGAGCAGCTTTTCGGTTCCGCGCTCGCCGGTGACGGCAACAACGACGATGGTGGGAATGATGGCGAGCGAGCGCGTGACGAGCCGGCGCAGCCACGGCTTGAGCCGAATGTGGATGAAGCCCTCCATCACGACCTGACCGGCAAGCGTTCCAGTGATGGAGGAGTTCTGGCCCGAGGCGAGGAGGGCGACGGCGAAAAGGGTGCTGGCTCCGGCTGCGCCGACGAGCGGCGAGAGGAGCCTGAAGGCGTCCTGGATGGCCGCGACGTTGAACAGGCCGTGGCGATGGAAGACGGCGGCGGCGACGATGAGGATGGCCGCATTGACGAAGAGAGCGATGGTGAGGGCGAAGGCGGAGTCGATGTTGGCCATGCGGATGGCCTCGCGCTTGCCTTCGGTGGTGCGCTTGTAACTGCGGCTCTGCACCAGCGAGGAGTGCAGATAGAGGTTGTGCGGCATGACCGTGGCGCCGAGGATGCCGATGGCGATGTAAAGCATGCCGGGATCGGTGACGATGGCGGCCGAGGGCACGAAGAGCGCGCGGAGGGCGGGCCAGTAGTCGGGACGGGAGAAGAACATCTGCAGGCCGAAAAGAGCGATGATGGCGCCGATGAGGGCGATGACGAGCGCTTCGACGTAGCGAAATCCCCAACGCTGGAGCAGGAGGATGAGCAGGACGTCCAGGCCGGTGATGAGTACGCCTGTGAAGAGCGGGATGTGAAAGAGGAGCTCGAGGGCGATGGCGGAGCCGATGACTTCGGCAAGGTCGCAGGCGGCGATGGCGATTTCGGCGAGGATCCAGAGGGCAAAGCTCGCGGCGCGGCTGTAGGACTCCTGGCAGAGCTGGGCGAGATCGCGCTCCGTGGCGACGCCGAGCTTGAGCGACAGACTCTGAAGCAGGATGGCCATGAGATTCGAGGCCATGACGACGAAGAGGAGAGTGTAGCCAAAGCGCGAGCCGCCGGCGATATCCGTGGCCCAGTTGCCTGGATCCATGTAGCCAACAGAGATGAGAAAGCCGGGCCCCAGAAACCCGAGAAGACGCAGCCACAAGCGAGTCGAGCGGGTGAGGCGGACGCTCGCGTGCACCTCAGGGAGCGAGGGCTCAGCGAGCGTGACACGGGATATGGTTTCAGAAGACATGGGCGACGGGGAAGCGCGCAACCGGCAATCAGCTATAGTATGGCATAGATGTTTAATTGTAGTTAATAAAAATAATTACTGTGTATTATAAAGCTCGTTGCGCCATAAAGATGTCTGGGGCCCGGTTCTTCATGCTTGGATTCAAGAGCTCTATGAATGGTTTGGCGAGTCGCGGGACGGCCGGGAAGCAAGCGCAGAGTCCCGCGATGGCAACCAAAGGCTACGAAGCGGGGCGTAGCCAGACGGCTTCGGCGGCGGGCCGGCCAAGGATGGGGCGTTCGAGAAGGGAACGGCCGGATTCGAGCTCGACCTGGACGGTCTGATCGTAATTCTGCGTGAGAACGCGCAGGCTACGGCCGGGGCCGATGCCGGATTTGTGGAGAAACTGCAGGAGACGCGGGTCGCGCTCCTGGAGGCTGGTGACGGTGTAGCGCTTCCCTTCCTGGGCTTCGGAGAGCCGGGTTTCGCCGCGGCGCTTGCGCTCGGCGGGGCGCTCAGGCAGGACGGCGTTGCCATGCGGGCAGGCGCCGCCCTCTCCGAGTTTCTCGCGCAGCTTGGCTTCGAAGGCAGGCGAGACGGCGTGCTCGAGGCGCTCGGCTTCCTCGTGGATCTGGTGCCACTCCATGCCGAAGAGCTCGCTGAGCATGCGCTCGATGAGGTGATGGCGGAGGGCGGTGTGGTACGCGGTTTCGCGGCCGCGGGCGGTTAGGCGGACGATACCGTCGGCGCCGACTTCGACCTCGCCGTCGCGCTTGAGGCGCTTGAGCGCCATGGTGACGGCGGGCGCGGAAACCTCCAGCCAATGCGCGAGGACAGCGGGAAAGACTTCGCGGCCTTCGGCCTCGGCCTCGAGGATGGCCTTGAGGTAGTTTTCCTTCGAGACGTGGATGGAGTCTTTCATGGCGGCGCTGGGAGACAGTGTAAAGCAGGGGTCAGGGATCAGGGATCAGGGGTCGGGGGTCAGTGAACCGGGGACCGAGGGAGCGGAGGAGTCGGATCAGAGTCATTTCATTGGAATTTTGAGATGCCGGCACGATCAATAACGGCTCTAACACCCCTTTGCGGGGGCTTGGGGCTTCAGTGGCAAACTTGTTCCCCAGGCTTGCGCCTGGGGCTACCGTCTTGCGCCGGCTGAAACTGGCGCACCACTCGCAGAGCGCCGGTGGAAGGGTTTTCCATCTTAGCTGCAACAACGAAAGCGCAGTGCCCAGAGATCCTCAGGTAGAGGATTGGGGTCGCGTTCATGACAACTGCAGGTGCTTCGACTCTCTCGCGCGATGCGCTCGGTCGCGCAGGTTGACAGAGATTTCTGTTTCCTGTTCCCGGTTCGCTATTCCCTGTTCCCTGTTCCCCCGCCTTCACTTCACCCAGACCTTGGGTTCGACGGAGAGGCCGGGCCGAAGCTCGTGGTTGGGGTCTTCCTTGGCCAAATTGGTGAAATCGATGCGTACGGGCACGCGCTGAACGACCTTCACGTAGTTGCCGGTGGCGTTTTCAGGCGGGAAGAGCGAGAGCACGGAGCCGGTGGCGCCGCCGATCTGGGTAACGTGACCGGTGTATTCTTTGCCGGTTGCGTCGACGTGAATGGTGACCTTTTGTCCCTTTTCCATATGGCGGAGCTGGGTCTCCTTGAAGTTGGCGGTGATCCAAAGGTCTTCGAGGGACACGAGGGTCATGAGGTTCTGGCCGGCGGAGACGTTCTGATCGATCTCAACGCTCTTGCGGGTGATGATGCCGGAGACGGGCGCGAAGATTTTGCAGTAACTGAGGTTGAGTTTGGCCTGATCGAGTTGCGCCTGGACCTGCTCCACCTGGGCCTCGGCTTGCTTGGCGCGGGCGTTCTGGACGGCCACCTGCTGGGGCGCGGTCTGTGCGTATTTGAGCAGGGCCTGAGACTGCTCGAGGTGGTCGCGGGCAACGCGCACGCCTTCCTGCGCAGCGCGCTCGGTGGCCTGGGCATCATCGAGCGCGGCCTTGGCGGAATCGGCGGCGGCGACGGCGGCGTCAAACTGAAGCTTGCTGATGACGTCTTTCTCGACCAGCGGGCGATAGCGGTCGAGATCGGCCTGAGCCTTCACGTTGTTGGCCTGCGCCTGGGCAACGCGCGCAGTAGCAGCCTGCAACTGCTGCCCGGCCTGCGCCACCTGGGCCTGCGCGCCGCTGACGTCAGCGCCCGCGGAACTGAGATTGCTGCCGGTATTGACGGTCGTGATGGGCACGTTGACGCTGGCCACGGCAGCGGCGGCTTTGGCGCTATCGAGCGCGGCCTGCGCGTTTTCGACGGCGACCTGGTAGTCCCTGGGGTCGAGCTCGGCGATGGGTGCTCCGCGCTGGACGAACTGGTTCTCGTTCACATCGACGTGGATAACCTGGCCGGCGATGCGCGAGCTGATCTGGATGATGTGGCCGTTGACCTGCGCGTCGTCAGTGTCTTCGCTGTAGGTGGAACGCCACCAGAAACCGAGCGCGATAAGAACCACCAGCACAATCACGGCAATGATGATGCCGCGGCGGCGCCGGGGCGGCGGCGCGACCTCAGTGTCTGCGCGGTGCTCTGCGTTTGCGGGCATTGTGTTTGTCTGCGCCACGATTACTTCCCTCCCAGATAAGTCTTGTAGTTTTGACCGGCTCCGAGCGCGCGGGCGAGGCTGAGTTTGGCCACATTGTCGCGATAAAGGCTAACGACATACTGATTGTCGGCCTGGGCGAGGGATTGCTGCGCCTCACTTACGGCGAGGTTGTCGCTGACGCCGTTGGCATAGCGCTCCTGCGCCTCCTTGAGAGCTTCTTTCGCCAAATCGACGCTGGAGCGGGCCACCTCGACTTGCTTCTGCGCCGACTCGATGTCCAGCAGCGCGTCGCGCACGTCGGCATCGACCTGGGCGTTCTTGTCGCTCAGCTGCGCCTGCGCGATGTTGAGTTGCGCCTGCGCCTGCTGGGCTTCCCCGCGGAACGCGAATTCCTTGAAGACGGGAACGCTGAGAGTGCCCGTGGCGTCGACGGTGCCGTGCGAGTGCGCGAGGGTGGTGCCGATGTCGCCGTAATCGGCGTCGGCCTTGAGCGTGGGCAGGCGATCGGCGGTTGCGGCCTTGCGCTGCTCCTCGGCGGCCCTGGCCTGCTCCACCAGTGCAGCGAGATCTTTGCGGTTGGCGTGGGCCTGGGCGATGAGCGCCTGCACGTCGAGCTGATCGAAGACGGCGTAGGGCTCCTGGTCTGTGAGCGTGAACTGCTGCGCCAGGGGCAGGCCAATGGTGCGCGCCAGAGCAAGCTCATCTTTGGCGAGCGCATCTTGCGCGGAGATCAACTGCTGCTGGAGAGACTGATAGTCGACACGGGCGCGGAGCTCGTCGAGCATGGGCGCGGTGCCGGCGTTGTGATTGGCCACGGCCTGATCGAGGGAGACTTTGGCGGTATCAACTTGGGCCTGCACGCTCGCGATCTGTGCCTGGTCGGCGAGGACGAGGAGATAGGCGTTGCCGACGGTGAGCACCACCATGTCGCGGGCGTCTTCGGCAGTCAGTTGCGCGGCGGCGAAGTTATGGCGCGCGGCCATATAGTCGCGCAGCGAAGCAAGATCGACGAGGGACCAGCTGAGCGAGGCGCGCACGTCTGTGTAGCCGAAGGGACCGATGATTTTGGGAAGGCCGGGAAGACGCAGGCCCTCGGCAGGCAGATCGACCTGGGAGACGGTCTCTTTCGCGTTGAGATCGACCGAAGGCAAGAGCGATTGCAACTGGCTGAGGCGCTCGGCGCGGGCGGTGGCCGCTTCAGCGCCGTTGAGGATGATGCCGAGGTTGGTATTGAGGCCGCGGGCGATGGCATCATCGAGCGAAAGCTCGAGCACCTGCGGCGAGGCCTCGCCCTTGACCACGCTGCCTTGAAAGGAGCCGGCATTGGGCGCGGCGGCCTGCGGCGCGGTTTGGGAGGGCGCCGATACGGCGGCGAGCACGACACCCAGGCCGAAGACGGCGCCAAGCATAGGGGCACGGACAGGGCCAAAAAAAAGGCAGGGTGTCCGGGCATGAATTGCGTTCTTGTGTTTGGAATTGGACAAATTCAACCTGGCTCAAAAGGCGACGGGCGATGCCGCCGGAAAATCGGCTATTAGTGAATGGATGCGTCGATCGTGAAACGCGGTTCTAAATGTGACCGCGCGGCGACCGTATGAGCCTCACTTTAAACCAGTCAAGTGGCTGATTTGAGGAAAAGTGCGGGCACCGCTGGGACCGGCGCCACCGGGCCGGGCGCGCGAAGGGGAAGGGAAAAAATCCGCACCCGCGCCTCCACAGGCCCGAAGCCCGCCGACGACACGCGCAAACGGGCCGCTCAAGGCGTCAGCGCGCCGCGGAGGCGTGGAGCAGCTGGGACGCCAGCGAACAGAGCCCCTGGCGAAAGACGGCACGCACGGATTCGCGAGTCCAGCGGGCGGCGGTTGAGCCGGCGCTTGCGGCTATCAAGGCAGCGGTTTCGGGAGCGGTGAAGCCAGCCACGGCGCGCAGAACGAAGACGGTGCGGACAGCGGTGGGCAACTGGGCGAGCCAGTCGCGGAAGAGGTCGCGATCGGGCCCGGCGAGCATGTGCTCAAGCTCCTCCGCGGAGGTGCCTGCGGCCTCGAGGTCGTCGTCTTCCATGCACGAGGAGCGGATCGCACTGGAAGCCGGCGCGGTGAGGCTGCCGGGATGGCGGCGCTCGATGGCGGCGATGGCGGCCCGGGCGAGCGCAAGGCGGCTGCTCTTGCGGCCTTCGAGCGGGCTCGAGCAGGAGCCGATGTCCGCAGTGGCGATGGCGGTTTCCACCAGGCGCACGCTCTCTTCGCCTTCACCCACGAGCATGGAGGCGAGGCTATAAAGGCTGGCAGCAATGCGGTCGAACAGGGCGTCCATGCCTTCGAAGGCGCGATTGACGGAGGCTTCATCTTTGGGTTGGCCGTCGAGCAGCGTGTGCACCTGGCGAGAGAAGGCTTCCGCGCCCTCGGGGAGGGGTTGCGGTGGGAAGAGGCTGGAGGGATCGTGCGCCATGGAGCCATCTCCTTTCCGGCCGGGTGCGGGGCCGACCGTACTTTCATGGTCGCAAGGGTAAAGAGAGACGTCAATCTGTGAATTGCGATTTTCCCAGGTTTGTGATGAAGGGATGGGAGAACGATTTTCTGGCGACTGAGGAGATTCAATCACGCGGGGAAGCGGCGGGTTGGCCGGCGATCGCGATCTGTTGTCCTGATCGCGCGTGACTTCCCTTCTCTTTTTTGCCGGGTGTTCATACTTCTTAGCTGGTTGGTGCGGTATCCGTTCCGAGAGGGGTTTCGACTGAAACTCAGGGGCGCTCAAACTCCCATTTCTCTCGGCACGCAGCGGCACAACTGAAGTCGCACCCCGATACAAAACCCGGCCGCAAAACTGTGCGAATTCGAAAGGGACGGGGTGTAGACTGCCAACACGGCGCAGGGAACGAAATCGATGGCCAGGGCGATCCAAAAAGTGAAGCTGTTCAACGGCCGGGACCACTCCTGGATGCAGTTCAACCGGAGGGTGCTGGAGGAGGCCGAGGACGCGACCAATCCGTTGCTGGAGCGGGTGAAGTTTCTTGCGATTACAGGATCGAACTTAGATGAATATGTCGAGATCCGGCAGGCGGGGCTGATGCAGCGGATCGAGGATGGATACCGCGAGCCGGGGTACGACGGGTTGCGGCCGGGCGAGAGCCTGAGCGCGCTGACGGCCGACATGCACGAGTTTGTTGCGGCGCAGTACCAGTGCTGGAACAAGCATCTGCTGCCGGAGTTGAGAAAACAGGGGATCCGGCTGCTTGAGTGGGCAGAGCTAAGCGAGAACGCGAGCGCGTTTGCGAACAGCTACTTTCAGCGCGAGGTGGATCCGCTGCTAACGCCCATTTCCATTGACCCGGCGCATCCGTTTCCGCGCGTGCTGAACAAAGCCCTGTGCCTGGCGCTTCTGCTCCGCGCCAAGCGGCGCAGCTCCGGGCCGCAGGTGCTGGGCGTGGTCACGGTGCCGCGGGCGCTGCCCAGGTTTGTGCGGCTGCCTTCCGAGGAGGGCCATCACGATTACCTGCTGCTGCAGGACCTGATTGCGCAGCACCTGGCGGGGATGTACCGCGGTTATGAGGTGCTGGCGCACGCGTCCTTCCGGGTGACGCGCAACTCGAACCTCTACTTCGAGGAGGAAGAAGCGCGGTCGCTCGTGGAGACGATCCGCGTGGAGCTGCACAACCGGCGCAAGGGCGACGCGGTGCGGCTGGAGATCGAGGCGGGCGCGGATCCCGAGATCATCGAGCGGCTGCGGGTGAACTTCGAGCTCGATGAGGGGCAGGTGTTTCGCGGTGAGGGTCCGGTGAACTTGTCGCGGGTGATGTTCCTCTACGAAGACGTGCACCGGCAGGACCTGAAATTCCAGCCGTTCACGCCCAAGCCCCTGCTGCTGAGCCGGAAGTCGACGGGCATCTTCGACGAGCTGCGCCATCACGACATCCTGCTGCATCATCCGTACGACTCTTACGACGCGGTAGTGGAGTTTGTGCAGCAAGGCGCGCAGGACCCGGCGGTGGTGACGATGAAGCAGACGCTCTACCGCACCAGCAACGACTCGCCGATGTTCCAGGCGCTGACGGAAGCGGGCGCGACCAAGGAAGCCACGGTGGTGGTGGAGCTGATGGCGCGCTTCGACGAAGCAACGAATATCCGCTGGGCGCGGAGCATGGAAGATGCGGGGGTGCAGGTATTCCACGGGGTGGTGGGGCTGAAGACGCATTGCAAGCTGGCCCTGCTGGTGCGGCGCGACGAGGATGGGCAGACGCGGCGGTATTGCCACCTGGGCACGGGCAATTACAACCCGATCACGGCGCGGTTTTATACCGACTTGAGCCTGCTGACCAGCGATCCGCAGATTACCGAGCGCGTGCACATGGTGTTCAATTATTTGACGGCGCATGCGGAGATTGACGACTACAGCCCGCTGCTGGTGGCGCCGCTGACCATGGCGGAGAGTTTCCTTCGATTGATCCGGCGCGAGGCCGAGCACGCAAGCGCGGGAAGGCCGGCGCGGATTGTGGCCAAGATGAACGCGCTGCTGGAGCCTTCGGTGGTGGAGGCGCTCTACCAGGCATCGCAGGCGGGGGTGGAGATCGATCTGATCGTGCGTGGGATTTCGATTCTGCGGCCCGGGGTGAAGGGATTGTCGGAGCGGATCAGGGTGCGCTCGATTGTGGGAAGGTTCCTGGAGCACTCACGGATCTTTTACTTTGCCAACGGCGGCGAGGACGAAATCTACGTGGGGTCGGCGGACTGGATGCCGCGCAATTTGTTCGAGCGGTGCGAAGTGGTGTTTCCGGTGCGGGACGCGGCGGCGATCGTGCGGATCGAAGAGGAGATTCTGCCGGCATACCTGGCGGACACGACCAAAGCGCGCTTGCAGCAGCCGGATGGGAGTTATATGCGCGCGAACAAGGCGGCCAACAAGACGGATAAGGATGCGCCGGCATTCTCGAGCCAGGATTTTCTGATTCAACTGGCTGAGGGCAAGACCGATCTCGAGGCGATTCCGCAGCGGCAGCGGTTGCGGGCCGCGGCCAAGAAGGCGAACGCCGCGGATTGATGGCGCGTAACCCAGATGAGCCCGGGATGCGCGCGCGCTCACTCCGGTACAATCGAAATCAGTGGCGCTGAGCTTTCCCCATTTTCCGGCGCAAGAGACGCGAACTTCCCTACCCTTTCCAGAGACAATCGAAGCACGGCGCGCGCGACGGACTCCGGGGCGCATGCGCGCGGCGGCGAGGCGCTGCCTGGTGGTGTGGCATCTGACCAGTGTCGACGCGGCCACCGTCGCGGTGGTGTGGTCGGCGGCACTGGCGTGGGCCGCGGGAGTTCCCGTGGCAACGTGGAGGGTAGCGCTGCAGGGGCTGGCGGTCTGGACCGTCTACGTGATCGATCGACTGCTCGATGCGCGCACCGCGCTGGGCGCCGGCGATATGGAGCGGCTGAGAGAACGGCACTTTTTCCATTGGCGTCACCGGCGGGCATTGGCGCCGATGGCCGCGGCGGCAGCGGTTGCTATCGCGGGCGTGATGATGACGGCTTTTTCCCCGGGGGCGCTGGCGCGCAGCGCCGTGCTCACCGGCGCCGTCGTAATTTATTTTGCGCGGGTGCACTGGTTGGCGCTGATCCATTTTGGCCAAACGAAGAGGCGGGGCACGGCGCAATGCGCGGGGCCGTATCGGGTGCAACATCTGCGCCTGCGAGCATCCCGGCGCGGAGTGCAGACGAAGGAGATGGTGGTGGGTGTGCTGTTCGCCTCAGGGTGCGCGCTGCCCGAGACGGGGTGGATAGGGATGGGAATATCCGGGATCCTGTTATGCGTGGTGGGATTCCTTGCTCTGCTGGCCTGGCTGAATTGCCGTTCGATCGAGAAGTGGGAGAGCGAAAGATACGAAGAGAATCCGGCGCACCGGAAGCGACGGCTCTGCGCGGGATGGATCGTGGCCGGCGCAGGAGCGGCGCTGGCGGCGGGAATGGCGGCGCACCCAAGGGCGGCGTTGCTGCTCTTCGCGGGAGCGGCGAGCGCGGCGCTGCTGGGAATGCTCGAGAGAGAACGGCATCGACTGCACCTGGTGGTTCTGCGTGCAGCCGCAGACCTGGCGCTGCTGACGCCGCTGTTGCTGCTCCCGTTTCGATGGGTGGGGCGGTGAGTTCCCAGCCTGGCGGCACCGGCGGAGCCATCGGCGCGGTCGCAGCCAGCGAGGCTGGGAAGGGCAGATCAGGCTCGGGCCGCGCGGCGAGCTTCGACCGGCTGGCGCGGATCTACCAGTGGATGGAATATGCGACGTTCGGTCCCTGGCTCGGGCGCTGCCGATGCGCATTTTTTCCCGAGATGGAAGACTGCCGGCGCGGGCTGGTGATCGGCGACGGCGACGGGCGATTTACGATGCGCCTGCTGGCTCTCAATCGGGAGATCCGCGTGGATGCCGTGGACGCGAGCGCGGCGATGCTGCGCGCGCTCGAGCGGCGTGCGGGGGCGCATCGAAACCGGCTTCGCGTTGCGTGCATGGATGCGCGCGCATGGCGGGCGCGGGACGTGCAGTACGACCTGGTGGTGACGCACTTCTTTCTCGACTGCCTGACGACGGAAGAGGTAGGCGAGCTGGCCCGGCGCATTCGCCGCAGGACTGCCGGTGGAGCGCGTTGGGTGATCTCCGAGTTTGCCGTGCCTGAAGGATGGTTCGGCCGGCTGGTGGCGCGTCCGATCGTAGGGTTGCTCTATGGGGCCTTTGGCGCCTTGACCGGATTGCAGGTGCGCGCGCTGCCGGAACACGCCGCGGCTTTGCGCGCGTGCGGGTTCGTGCTCGAGAAGAGGCGTGCCTGGCTGAGGGGGCTGCTGGCAAGCGAGATGTGGAGAGCAGGAGCGGATCGCTCATGCTGACCGTGTCCCGCACTTTTCCCTGGAAAGCGGGAGGGACGGAGTACCGCAACCGGATGCGCGAGCCGTCTATTTCGGGTCAGGATCGGAAGCGGCGGCCGGGTCGGGGTCCGAAGACGGGGCGGCGTCCGCAGGCGGACCGGCGTTGCTGGCGTCGTTGACCTCGACGTGCTGCAGGAGTCGATAGCCGTCGCGAGTGCGAATGTGGTATTTCTGCATCTCCTTGCCGTTTAAGGTGACGCGGATGGACCGCCAGCCGCGATTGGGATTAGGCTGCGGGTAATAGCTGAGCGTATAGAGATGGCCGAGGTCTTCGCGGATGGAGGTGAAGGCCTGATGCTCTTCGCGCCAGTTGCCGGCGAAGTAGGCTTTGCCGCCGGTAGCTTTGCTCATGCGCTCGAAGGCCGCGGCGGAGACGGGCGTGTTCTGCGCCTCGTGGGTGCTGATGATGTAAATGATGGTGCCGGTGGACTGGGCGAGCTCGGCCACATCCTCGGGAGGAACGGAGCTGGCATTGTCGGGACCGTTGGAGAAGACGACGATGGCCTTGCGGCCTTTGAGCTGGGCGGCGTCTTCGACAGTGAGAAGAAGCGAGTTGTAGAGCGCGGCATCATCGCCGGCCACGGTCGAGCGCACCCCGCGAACGACGCTGAAGCGGTCAGAAGTAAGCGTAGCCGCGCGAGAGAGATTACGGCTGTAGGAGTAGAAGGCGATCTTGCTGGCATCATCGAGGGAACGGACGAACTGGGTGATGGCGTCCTGGGCGAACACGAAGCCGCGGTACATGTAATTGCTGGTGTCGAAGAGGATAAAGACGTTGGCGCCTCCGACATGGGAGATGCGCACGCCATTCTTGTCGACGGTGGCTTCCGGTTCTGCATCGGGCTGGGCGGTGTCGCCGCCGGAGGGCGGGGCCGCGCTCGCGGAGGGAGGCATGTCCACCTCGGTGGTGGTGCCGCTGCCTTCCTCGAAGGTGGCGATCTTTTGCGGAATCCTGTCCTCGGTGACGGTGAAGTCTTCGGGGTGCAGGCCGGCGACGTAATTTCCCTTGTGATCGGTGACCGCGACATTGAGCTGCACCAGCACCACGTTGACGCGCAAGCGGGTGGATTCATCCTGTGCCGAGGGGCGCGGCGCGGCAAGCAGGAGGAGCAACCCCGAACCGATGGAGACGAGAGCGACGGATTTCCTTTGAATGGCCATTGCGGTACGAACTCCCAGGTCGTGCGTTCTTACTGTCCGTGAGCCAGGTCTGCGGCGGTCTGCACCGCAAGCCTGCCCTGTTTGAATTCCTCGCCGGTCTGCTGCATGGCCCTGTATAGCGCCGGCCAATCGTCGATATTGGTGGCGAAGATGTTGACAATCATCTGGCGCGTCAACTGGGGCACAAGAATGTTGAGCGCCACCGGGGAGTAGCCCATCTCATCGGCGAGACGCGCCCAATAGAGATTGGTGGATTGCCAAGACTCGCCGAACAGACGGCTGGTGTAGCCGCCGGAGACGGGGAAGAGACCGGCGTCGATCAGGCCGCAGGCGTCACTCTGCTCCATCTCCGGGTGAGGGACGCCGAAATCGCGGGCGATGCGCTCGGAATCGGCAGCCTTGGGGTTGCGCCGGGCAAGGTCATCGAGTTCCTTGCCGGCGGGTCCCCAGGCGGCGGCCTGATCAGGAAACTTGCTGCGGTAGACAGAGGCCAGGTAAAAGGTGACCGCGGGAAGAGCTTCGGAAGGAAGCGCAGAGGTGTCTGCAGGCCGGCTGAAAGACGATTCCATGCGATCCAGCGTTTGAGGATCGATGCGCTCGGCAAGAATCGAGAGCACCTGCCGGCGCAGGTCGGGATGAGTCTGCGCGGCAGCCAGGAGCTCTTCGCCGGCGCGCTGATAGAGAGCGGCGGCATGCATCTCGGCGGCGCTGATATTCCACCAGCGGGGAATGACGGCGTCGATCAGCAACTGCGGCACGGTCTCTTTCCAGATGAGCGCCTGGACGTTGTCCGGAGCGATGAAATCCTGCTCCACCGAGGCGAGAGCGTAGGGCAGGTCAGCGAGCGAACCCATGAGATAGGCGCCGCCGCCCGCGGTAACGCCGATGCCTATCAGCTCGGGCGGACCCCAGATCTCTTCGACGCCCTGCACGGAAACGGTGGAGAAGTCGTGGGAGCGGACGAAGAGCGGATTGTTGTGCAGCACCTGCGCGCCGGGGGGCTCGTAGTAGGCGTAGTTGAGGCCGACGAGGGTATCGCGAAGAAACGGGGTGAGGCGGCCGCGCGCGGCTTCAAGCTGGGCCGGCGTGCCCGGCGTGCGAATGACACTGGTGAGATCGGTGCGAATCTGCAGCTCGGCGTGGCGATTGGTATAGATCACGGGCGACCAGGAGGTCTTTTCGCCCTCGGTGAAGATGGGCCGGGGAAGCTCGAACTCGCGCAGATCGCCGGCGAGCAGCAGGAGATTGTCGCCGACATGGGCGCCATGAGCGAGCTGATTCAAGCCATCGTAGAGGCCGAAGAGGGCGTCGAGAGAAACCAAACGCTGATCGTCGAGAACGGCGGCGATGCGGTGCGCGAGCTCCTGGTGCACGCGGCGGCCTTCCGGAGTGGTCTGGGCGGGACCGGCGAGCAGATCGACGAGCTGGTCCTGGCCAAAGCTGGGGCCGCCGCCGGCGGCCACGACAATGGCGGTGAGAGAACCGCGGGCCGCCTCAAAGAGCTCCTCCGAGGTGGCGACGGCCGTGAAGGGATGGACGGCATCCTGCCAGGAAGTATTGAGGCGCTTTTCGGGAATCTGGCCCTGCCGCGCGACGATCTGCCACAGACCGATGTCGGCCTGAAAGGAGCCCAGGGCATTGGCACGCAAGGCCTGGTTCGAAATCTTGTCAACGCGATCCGCAGCCTCAATGAAATTGCCGATGGAGTTGTCGTCGAGCGAAGGAAACTCAGAAAAAATGGCGAACCAGTTATTGAAGCGGACGAAATTATTGGCGAGCAGGCTCACTGCAGCGACGGAGAGCCGCTTGCCGGGCTGGCGGCCGGAGTCAATGGCGCTCAGCGAAAGATAAACCTGCAGCGGGCCGATGTCGGTTTCGATATTGGAGGCGGCGACCAGCCCTTCCAGCAGTTCTTCCGGCGAATCGACAGGACGCATGTGCCTGGACCATTCGCGGAGGGCGGCGGACTTTTTCTGTTGTTCGAAGATCTCCTTCCAGACGCCGGAATCGCCGGGGACGAGAAGTTCGCCGCCTGCGTCCCACTGGAGGCGGGTGAAGAGCAGGAGGAGCTCGGCGTTTTTGGGAAAGACGCCGGCGTAGGCGAACTCATTGGGGACGGCGGAACGATAGGCGGTGTAGAGAGAGTGGAGACGGGGGCCTTGCGTGAGCAAGCTCTGCTGGGCCGGACTAACGCGCGCCAGAGCGTCGAAGTAAGCCGCGAGCCAGCCGCGATCGCGCTCGAAAAGATGCCAGGCGAATTCGCCGGGCTCAGACGGGCTGGCGCCGGCGAGCTCTGCCCAGGCTTTCTCTGCGCCTGATCCGCCGGGCACGTCGACATGGCCGGAGCGAATGGTGAACTGGCTGCCGTAAAAATCCACCGTGGAAGCAACCGTCAACAGCCTTCTGAGGCCGGGCGAATGCAACAACGCTTCCCTGGTCTGCGGATCGAGGTGCCACATGGCCGTATACAGGCGGTCGACGTCGGCGTCGTGCAGCAGCATGTCGAGAATGTCGCCGGCACCCTTGTGCCTGGTTCCGGCCAGGGCGATCCAGTCCTTCTGACTGAAGAGGACGGGCACAGCGGTGCCGGGGTACGTGAAAGAGAATGGGATATGTCTCTCGAGGTCCTGCTCGAGCGTGGTGAGCGGGAACCCGGAGTCGAGGGTGAGGAACGCACGCTCGGCATTGCCGGTGATGAGCGATGCGCCGGGGGTTCCGCAAGTTTCTTCAAACTGGTAGCCGAGGATGGGCAGCAGGCGAGCCGCATCGCCGCAGTTGGCAATTTGGATGGTACCGTCAGGGCCGGCAAGAGCTGCAAGCTCGCGGGCGAATTGCACGTAGCGCGAGAGCAGGATCAGGTATTCGGTTTCCCTTCCACTCTCGTGGCCCCAGAGAGCGACGTTGCGGGCCAGCATGGGCAGCACGTCCTGATTGGAAACCTGCTGGCTGATGGCGGCCATGCGCAGGAAAGACCGCAGCGGCCCGGGAATCGTAATGGTTTCAGGAGGCGGAGCCGGTGAAGACTCGAGCGCGGTTGCCGGCGGCTGAGAATCCTGCGGAGGCGAACCGGATGGGTGCGCGGCAAACGCGCTTCCGAGACAGCAGAAAACGATGAATGCGAAGACGGCCGGCGGACGAAGAGCATATCTCATTGCGAATGCCCCTTGAAAATCAGCTCAAGACCAGCGTGGACTAAGGATTGGATCCATGCGGGATGCGGAGCCCGAACGGAAGATTTCTCCCGGGCGGACAAAAGACGCATCACGTGCTGCTTTTGCTACTTAATCGCCAAAGTTCGAACTACAAGCTAAAGTTTTCGTTGCGGCCTGAGCCTCGTTAGTTGCTTTTTCACCGACTGCGCGGGGGCCTCGAAAAAATAAGGACGGACCGGTGGGCAATTGTCGCAAATCCAGAAACCGCGGGCAAGCATTTTCCGCGGGTGATTTCACCGCTGCGCGAAGACCGGGACAGACACGTGGAACCTTCCCGTTCGCCGCGGCGTCCCGGGAAACAGACTTGGGCGCAGGTGAGGCGAAAGCGTACCCATCTTACTCCTTTCCTGAGAAAGCGCAACGCGGATCAAGGATGGGATCGACCGCCACCGGCGGCTTTATCGCCAGTAAACGGCGTAATCTGCGGTTTGACGGCTCATGCGCGGGCAGCGCTTGAAGAAACGGCAGACATTGCGATGACAATCTGCTGACATTTCGCGGATTGACTGCGTACCGGACACAGGGAGATTCCCTAGGTACGCGAACGAAGGTAACGGGTCGAAATGATCCTGGCGCGGAGCGGTTAAGCAGCCGGTTGGGCGTGGCGGTTCCGGCGCGCCTGAGCCAGGATCTCGATGACCTCTGCGTCGGGGGTGGGATCGAAGTTGCGATAGAAGCGGCCGACGGCTTCGAAGGGATCGGGCTTTGCGAAGGCGATGACGCGATCGACTTCAGCGAGAAGGGCGCGGCAGGTCGAGGGAGCAGCGACGGGGACGGCAACGATGACCTCGCGGGCGCGGGAACGGACAGCGCACCCGGCGGCGCGCATGGTGGCGCCAGTGGCGAGACCGTCGTCGACGAGAAGGACAGCGCGGCCGGCGAATTCGAGTGGAGGACCGCCGCCGCGAAAAATGCGCTCGTCTTCCGCAAGCTGGAGCTGCTCCATGCGGCCGAGATCGCGCACGGTCTCTTCCGGGATGCGCAGGGCCTGGATCACACCGGCGTTGAGGACGAGCGTGCCGCCGCCGGCGATGGCGCCCATGGCCAGTTCCTCCTGGTCCGGCGCGCCGAGCTTGCGCACGGCGAGAATATCAAGGGGAAGATGGAGTGCGGCAGCAACTTCATAGGCGACGGGAACGCCGCCGCGGGGTAAGGCGAGGACGATGGAATCCGGGGGTGGGGGCAGCTCGCGGAGGGTTTGCGCCAGGATACGGCCGGCGTCTCTGCGGTCGTTGAAGAGGACGTGGCTTTCGCGGAACATGGCAGTCTCTGTCTTCAGAAGCGCGGGATTCCGCCGATCTGGACGAAGCCGGATCCGGAGCCGCCGTCGAGCTCCATGCCCAGTTGCAGACGCGCGGCTTCCGACATGCGGCTTGGGCTCCAGGGAGGGTCAAAAACGACCTCAACCTGGGCTTCGGCGACCTGGGGCAGGCGGAGGAGCTTGCCCTCCACGTCGGCCTTGAGCACGTTGCTCATGCCGCAGCCAGGCGAGGTCATGGCCATGCGGACGGCGATGTTGTTGCCGGCAGGCGTGGGCGTGATGCCGACAGAGTAAACAAGGCCGAGCTCGACGATGTTGACCGGCAGCTCCGGATCGTAAACGGTTTTGAGCGCGTCCCAGACGAGGGATTCGGTTAGGGTTTCTTGCTGGTTTTGGTCAAGAGGTTCGGTTGGGGTTGCGAGACCAAGGGTGTCCGCATCTTCGGCGGCGATGCGGAAGATGGCGTGGATCTCATTCGAAACGGTGAAGGCGCCGCCACGTTGCTGGACGATGCGCACGGCTGTGCCCTTAGGGAGGGTCTGGCGCTGGCCGCTGGGAACGGCGATGACGGCGCAATCGCGGGTGAGGTGGATGGGATCGGCCATTGAAAAAAACTCCCAGACATTCATCCGGGGCTAAAGCCCCGTCGTCTTTCTGCTTTCAGCCGCCCGCTCCTTCCGGCGGGCTAAAGCCCGCTTCTCCCTTTAGACGGCCGCGTTCGGCACGGCTGAAGCCGTGCCCTTTCAAAGCCGATCCCGTAGCCGCCTCATTTCGACGGTGACGGCTCGCGATCGCCAGTCGCTTTCAAAGCCCAACTTGTAACCGCCTTATTCGGTGGTGACGGGCTCGCCTTCGCCGTGGAGCGCGGCTTCAAAGGTGTGCCAGGCGAGCGTGGCGCATTTGACGCGGGCGGGAAACTCCGAGACGCCCGCAAAGACCTCAAGTTTGCCCAGGGAGGCGCGGTCGCCGTTGGCATTCTGGCCGGTGACCATCGAGTGAAAACTCTTGAAGAGCTTTTCGGCCTCGGCGGTGGTTTTGCCTTTGAGCGCCTGCGTGAGCATGGAGGCCGAGGCGCGGGAGATGGCGCAGCCGTTGCCCTGAAACGCGATGTCCTCGATCACGTCTCCCTGGGTGGCGAGATAGATGGTGCAGCGGTCGCCGCAGAGGGGATTGAAGCCCTCGGCCTTGTGCGCGGGCGGCGCGAGCGCGCGGTAGTTGCGCGGCGACTTCGCGTGCTCGAGGATGACCTCCTGATACATGTCGCGCAGATCGGCCATCAGCCCAGCACCTCCCGCACTTTCTCGATACCGCGGGCGAGGGCGTCGATCTCTTCGAGCGTATTGTAGGCGGCGAAGGAAGCGCGCACGGTGGCGGGAATGTTGAAGCGCT
>JASHTS010000301.1 GCA_030040425.1 Acidobacteriaceae bacterium
GATGGCTTGCGGATACTCGCCTGCGGAGGCGCAGGAGCCCTGCAGGCGAATCTGGCGGGAGACCACTTTCTGCAAAGGTAGCTCGACGACGGGCTGGATATTGCCCACCAGCGTGACTGTGCCTCCCTTGCGGGTGCAGTCAATCGCGGAAGAAACGGTTTCGCTGCGGCCGACGGCCTCAAAGGCAAGATCGACGCTGCGGCCGCCGGTGAGAGCGAGGACCTGATTCGCGAGGTCGCCGCCGGAGGCGTCGAGGATCTTCTCGGCGCCGATCTGCTCCGCGAGCCGGAGGCGCGACGGGTCGACGTCGGCAATGAAGACAGGGGCGCAACCGGCCGCACGCGCGGCCTGCAACGTGAGCAAGCCGATCATGCCCGCGCCGATGACCAGCGCGGTCTCTCCCTTGCGAGCTCCAGAGACGCGCACAGCGTGCAGCGCGACCGAGACAGCTTCAAGCATCGCGGCTTCAGCGAAGGAAATGGTTGGCGGCAGAGGATAGAGGATGCGCTCGGGAACCACGACGAACTCGGCGAAGGCGCCGTGGCGGCGGTAGTCGCCGCAGGAGACGCCGATGACCTGGCGGTTGTCGCAGAGATTGGCCTCGCCACCCAGGCAGTAGGCGCACTGCCCGCAATAGACGGTGGAATCGAAGGTGACACGGTCGCCTGCAGCATAGCCCTGCACTTCAGAGCCAACGGCCGCGACGGTGCCGGCGGCTTCGTGGCCCATCACGATGGGCGGAATGCGCCGGCCGGAAGAACCGTCGTAGCCGTGCACATCGCTGCCGCAGATGCCGCAGGCCTCCACGCGGACGAGAACGTCGCCGGAACCCACGGCAGGCATCGGCAGGTCGGCAATTTCGAGATGGTTGTATTCGGAGAGAAGCAGAGACTTCATCGCTGGCCAACGCCCTCGCGCGCAAGCGGCTGGAATCTTCGGATTCGGCGGAAAGGTTCAGGCATTGCAAAGTCTAGACATCGCACAGATCCACAGCGGCGCGGAGGCTTGACATGGGATCGCGCGTAGGGATGAACTCATGCGCGACGTAGCCTTCAAAGCCCGCATCGGCAATGGCCCGCATGACTCCGTCCCATTGTACCTCTTGCGTGTCATCGAGTTCGTGACGCCCGGGAACGCCGCCGGTATGGAAGTGGCCGATCCATGCAGACGTGGGAGCGAGGTTGGCGCGGATAGTGGTGATCAGATCGCCCTCCATGATCTGCATGTGGTAGATGTCGTAGAGCAATTTGACGCGCGGCGAGTTGACGGCCTCCATCACGCGTACGCCCCACGCGGTGTGATCGGCCATGTAGTCGGGATGGTTGACCTTGCTGTTGAGCAGCTCCATGCAGATGGTTACGCCGTTGTCTTCGGCGATCTTCTTCACGCGGTTGAGGCCGGCGATGGCGTTGCGCGCGCCGTCATCGTCGCTCATGCCGCGCCGATTGCCGGAGAAGGTGATGACGTTGGGAACGCCGGCTTTGGCGGCGAGCGGAATGTTCTGGCGGAAGCCGGCTTCAATGGCGGCGTGGTTTTCCGTGCGGTTGAGCGCATCGGGGATGGTGCCGCCTCCGGCGTAGCCCATGGTGCAGATCAGCCCGTATTGGCGCGGGACTTCGTACTCATCGGGATTGAGCAGGTCGACGCCTTTGAGGCCCATCTCCGCGGCGGAGGCGCAGAGCTGGTCGAGAGGAATGTCCTTATAGCACCAGCGGCAGACAGATTGATGGACTCTGTTCTTGCGCGGAGTCGGCGTGGTTTCCGCGCCCGAGAGTTGCGTGAAGGGTGCCAGCGCGGTTGCGGCCAAACCGGATTTGAGCGCCGCGCGGCGGCTGATTTGCGGAGGATTCATGGTAAGCATCTCGACTGCAAAGAGGAATGATACTCGGTTGCGGCGCAGATGCAATGCCTCCGTGAGGAAACAAAAGGCAACCGCAAATCCCCGCCACCGGGGGTTTTCGGCTTTCGCTCCGTCCCACTTCTGCGAGACTTCGATCAGGATGAGTGCGTTCGCTTTTGTTGGCTAGAAAGTGAAGGCCAGGCCGCCGCGAAGGGCGCGCTGGCTCTGGGCAAAGATCACAACGGAACCATCGCTGAGGATGTACGGACGGTAGCCTTCGGCCAGCAGATTGCGGACATCGAGAAGAGCCTCAAGGCCGCCGGCGCCGTCGCGCGTGAGGTGAATCGGCTGGCGAAGGTGAAGGCTTAAGAAAGGCTCGGCAGCTTCGATCTCGAAGGGCGCGACCTCGGTCACGGTGTCGTCGGCCTGCCATCGATAGCTGGCGCGCCACCGCGTGTGGGTGCCGTCCAACGTCCCGGAAAGCGAAATAGCGTAGGCTTGCGTGCGCCGGGAATGTGTCGTGGCAAGAATCTGAGAGAAAGCAACCGGCTGAGGCAGTGCGGGCATCACGAGCGCCGCGCCGTTCAAATAGCTGACGCGAACGCGCGTTTCGCAAGGAAGCTTGTGCTCAACGGACGCTTCCACGCCTTTTGCCGAGAATGCGGGGCCTGCAGCGCGGAGCAGGCCGCTGGTGGAATCGAGCAGCGCCGGAACGGAATCCTCCGAGGCTATCCGGGGCAAAGATTCGGCAGGAGATCCGGCCATGGCTTCGAGGACGGGATTCTCGATGTTCTCCGAATAAACCAGGACCGCCATGCTGGAGCCATCGGAGTCACGCTCCCAGCCAACCTCCTGGTGCAGACCGCGCTCCACGACAAGTTCGCTGCCCCGCTCAGAGAATTGCGGCAGCGTGGCTGCGGCCTCGGTTTCGTCGTCGGCGTTCGGGTCCTGAACCATGGTCGCCAAGCGGTAATCGACGCTCGTTTTGCCATCGTGCCATGCGACGGCGGCGAAGGGCAGGGCGCCGGCAAGGGTCTCCGGCGATGGGCCGGCCATGCGGGCGAGCACCTCGGTTGCGCCGGCTTCGGCCTCGATGGCTTCGCCCAGACGCATGGTTTCTTCAGAGCGGACAGCGGCTTCATCGAGTCCCTGATCGCCGGCACTGTCCGACTCGTCCGGATGAATGGCCACCGCGGCCACAGACTGCACGGATCCGGCGAAGCCGAGATCCTGACGGAAGCCGAGCATCGACTCCATACCGGCGTCCGTACCCGGAGCAAAATCCACGCGCGCGAGCAATTCGCGGCTGTCAGTCGGCGTGTCTTCCACGCTGGTCGTGTAACGCTCGCCGCTCTCGCCGAAGGTTCCGGCCTGGCCAGTGGCCATCAGGCGCGCCTTGAGTTTGGGTGTCGCGCCGGGGCCGTCCGTCACGACGACCAGCGGACCGTCTTGAAGCCAGCGAAGGAGCGGGCGATTGGCGGCCGAGCGCAAAGTCCAGGCCCAGTCGTCATTCCGGCTGTTTGCGGCGCGGGGCGCGGCCGGGAGCCACTGCATGACCTCGTAGAGCGTATTGAGCGTAAGGTTGACGACCGTGGTGCGGCGGACGCGCACATTCTCGCGCAGCGAGGGCAGGAAGGACGGGCCCATCGCCTTAAGCGCATAGCGACCCGGAAGAAGCGAGGTGATAACGAACCGTCCGTCGCCGTTGGTGTAGACGCTGGAAACAACGCTGAGGTCGGGGCGCAGCAGCTGGACTTCAACGCCGATCTGGGGAACGCCGGCCGAGTCGCGCACCAATCCGGACACGGACGCGGTGACCGCTCCGCATACCGGAGCGGCCCCCAAAGCGATGAGCACGGCGAAACCGGCGAGATGGGCACTACGCTTCATCAACTAATGTGTGACCCGCCGCGTCCCCCTGGCAGATTCCCCGAAAAGTCTCACCCGCGCGCTGTCCGGATCTGCGGCCCGGATCGTACCCTCGCGGGATCTCCTCTATTCGACGACAAAAGGAGCCGATTGCGCAATCTCTTGTTTCGAAATTGCGTCATTTATTTTTACCGTCACCTTGTACTTGCCCGGCTCGAGTCCAGCGATGGGCAACGATCTGGCCACGGTCAACTCGTCGCTGTGTTCACCTAAGTCCTTTGATTCGAGCTGCTTCTGCAACAGAACCGCGCCCGCGGCATCGGTAATCTCATAGGTGACCGTGGCCGAATTACTCTTGGTCGCGTCGTTAATGCCGAGGTTATAAACCTGCATCCAGAAGTTGAGGTCCTGGTTACGGGTAAAACTGACCGGCGTAGCCGCGCTCGCACTCACCCGAGGACGGACAAAGGTGTTGCCGATAACGTACTCGCCCTCGCCGATGTCGTGGGAGGAGACGGGGTGCATTTCGTCGGCGAGAATGAGGGACGAGGTGCCGAGTTTCTCATCGTCAAAGAAGGGCACGTTCAGGGCGCGGCCGTAGATGCCGATGTGGTCGGGGTTGTTCACGTCCTTGATGGCGATATCGAGACGGTAGAGACCCGGTTGCAGGGGCAGCGCCTTCCAGTACACCGAGCGGCGGTCGAGGGTCTTCTCCAGGAGCTCCGCGGGCTGATCGATTTCGACCGTGTCCTCGAAGGTCTGCACGGTCTTGTGCATGATCGTCGTCACCTTGCCCAGGATGTTGACCACGCCTTTCGAGACCCCGTCCTTGGTCACGAAGGTGATGTCGCGGTTCCTGATCTGGAGGGTGATGGGAACCAGGTCGGTATTGTCCGTGACCTTGACGAAATCCGTGCGCACGTCAAAGGGAAAGACCGGGCCGGTGAGGAGCCTGTGCGTTGAGAAGGCGTCGAGGTCGGACTCGAGATCCTTGAACTGGACCGGCGGAGGCGCGAACAGCTTGGCGGCCATCTCAATGCGGTCGAATTCCTTGCCCTGCTCGGCGTCGCCCATGGGACCGGCGCCCAGGTTCTCAAGGCCGCCGCCCTTGAAGCGGTCGGTCTTGTCCTGGTGGTTCATCTCCTCATATTCGGTGAGGCCGGCGCCCGGAACGTGGAGAAGCGCGTCCTTCTCGCTGCGATCAATGGTGAAGTGATAATCGCCGCACTGGCAGGTATCGACGAACTCTATGTTGACGTTCTCGCCGATACCCTCGAGATAGCGGTAGTGCCAGACCTCGAAGGGGAAGGTGGAGGTTTCGCCGCCGCCCTCGTCCATGGGCCGCTCGTAGAGGCCGCCGGAGGGGTGTGCGTCGATGTCGTCGGGCGGGCCGAAGGCGATGTAAATGTGGCCGCGATCAGTCTTCCATCCCGGCTTGCCGGCAGCGAAGTGCTCGTTGGCGTAAGCGATGCGGCGATAGTATTCTTCGCGGTACTCATTCTCGGGGGAATCGGGATTGGGATTGCGGCGCTGCCAGAAAGCCTCGATAAATGCATCGCGCTCTTCGTCGTTGCTCAGGCTGAGGAAGGCTTTGCGTTCCTGGTCGGTGATGATGTAAGGGACTTCCTCGTTGAGCCATTTCTTGTAGGTGTCGCTCAACTCCTGCCGCAGCAGTTTCTGGTCCCGGGCGCGCTGCTGGTCAGAGCGCGGTCGATTGAGCGGGTCGATCTCCTCTCCTTGCCCCTGTCCCTGATCCTGGTCGGAGGATGGTTGCGCCTGCTGCTGGGCGGGGGCGGAAGAACTCTGGGCGAGAAGAACCGGGACGGGAGCGGAAATCAGTCCGCAACCGATCACCGAGACAAGCAAACGGCGGTTGATCAGCATCATGGCCTTGAAAACTCCTGCGATCCCTTATTCTACGGGTGCCTGAAGGACGCGAGCAAGGCTCCGAGAGCAGTTTAATGCCGATTGGACGGAAAGAAACCGCCGAGGTAACCAGCGCAAGGGCTTGAGAAGACGGTAAAATTGGCTCAGGGGAGACCCTCCAGCGCAAATTCCAGAATCCCGAATCCGGTCACAAGGCTCAGGAGAGCGGCCGGACGGCTGCGAGTGGATGGCGGGAACTGGGCGGCACTCCCTTTCGGGGCAAGCCGATCTTCCCGAATGGCGGCCGCTTCTTGGGGGGATTTGTGAGGAATCTGCGCAGGGGCCCGATGAGATATTCTTCGCGCGCACCGGGTGGATTCGGGGACTAATGAAGCAGAGCGGGAACCAATCCCGCGCCCAATGCGTAAACTGAACTGAGCAAACCCGGTACAAGAAGCAGCTATGAAAAAAATCGTTCTCATCACTCTTGCCGTGCTGGTGGCCGCTGGACTTGTGGTCTTCATGGTGGTCAAGCAGCAGTCCGGATATACAAAAGTGCTGACCGCCAAGGTGGTGCGCGAAGATCTGTCCTCGGTTGTGAGCGGCACCGGACAAATCACGCCGAAGACCTACGTGAACCTGGGCGCGACCGCGATGGGGCGCGTGACGCACCTCTATGTGAAAGAGGGCGAGCGGGTGACGAGGGGCGAAACGGTAGCCACGATCGAAAATGTGCAGCAGGAAGCCAGCGTGAACGGGCAGGAAGCGGCAATTTCCGCGGCAAAAACAGACATCTCCTCGTATATCGCCGCCGAGAAAACGGCCGAAGCCAACGTGGAGCACGCGCAGGCCGACCTGGAGCAGAAGAAGCTGGATTGGAATCGGGCGCAGGCGCTTTACAAGGACGGCATCATGGCCAAACAGGACTATGACGCCAAGAAAGCTGCCTACGACCTGGACGTGGCCTCGCTGGCGCAGGCGGTTGCCGGCGTGAACCAGGCCAAGGCCAACACCGACTCGGCGCGCGGGCACCTGGAGACGCAGGTGGCCAATCTGCACGCCGACCAGGATTTGCTGGACCGCACCATCGCCATTGCCCCCTTCGACGGAATCGTGACCAACGAGCCGGTGCGCGAGGGCGAGACGGTGGTGGAGGGGATCCAGAACACCGAGGGATCGACGCTGATGACGCTTGCGGACATGAGCGTGGTAACCGCCGAAGTGAAAGTGGATGAGACCGACATCGTCAACGTGCAGATGGGCCAGCCCGCCGATGTTACCGTTGACGCGCTCCCCGGCGAGGTGTTCAAAGGCACGGTCACGCTGGTGGGCGACCAGGCGCTGCTGCGCTCGACGGGCATTGCCACGTCGCAGTCCACGACCGGTACGGAAGAGGCCAAGGATTTCAAGGTGGTGGTTACGCTCAGCGCGCCCTCGAAAGAGCTGCGCCCGGGGCTCTCCTGCACGGCCAAGATCACCACCGCGCACAAGCACAACGTGCTCTCGCTGCCGATTCAGGCGCTCACCATGTACGATCCGGCGCTGGACAAGGAAAAGAACAGCGGCGGCGTGCAGGCGGCTTCGATCAACCCATCGGGCGAGAATGCGAAGTCCAGCCCGGTGCAGGGTGTATTCGCAGTGGTGAAGGGTTCTGACGGCAGGCTGCGCGCGAAATTTGTTCCCGTGAACACCGGCATTACGGGCGCCACGGACATCGAAGTGGATTCGGGATTGAGCGATGGAGCGGAGATCGTCACCGGACCCTACAAGACACTGCGTGTTCTGAAGGATGGATCGCTGCTGAAGCGGGACACGAGCCAGCCTTTGACGCTCACGGCGAGCGGCAGTTCCTGATGCAAGGATTCGCATTGCGAAGAAGAAGAGGGCAGGCGCGGCGGATGCCCCGGGAGCGAGTGGAGTGCGCCCGCGGCGCGGGATGGACGCGGCTGCAGCGCGTAAGCGAAGATACGGGGACGAGGAAGAGATGGGGATGGCCGTGAACAGCATCTTCGCCGCGAATACTGCGGAAGCAGCCGGTTCACCCTCGGACTACGTGATCGTGGTCGAGGATCTGTGGCGAACTTACGACATGGGTTCGGAACAGCAGGTGCAGGCGCTGCGCGGCGTTTCCCTGCGCATCCGGCACAATGAGTATGTGGCCATCATGGGACCTTCGGGCTCAGGGAAATCGACGCTGATGAACCTGATCGGATGCCTGGATACGCCGTCGAAGGGACGATACTGGCTCAACGGACAGCTGGTGAGCGATCTGGACGACGACCAGTTGGCGCGCATTCGCAACAAGGAGATCGGATTCGTCTTTCAAACCTTCAATCTGCTGGCGCGGGCCACGTCGCTGCACAACGTGGAGCTGCCCCTGATTTACAACGGGACGCCGGCGGCAGCGCGGCTGGATCGGGCTCGCGAGGCGCTGACCAGCGTGGGACTGGAGTCGCGCATGATGCACAAGCCCAACGAACTCTCGGGCGGGCAGCGCCAGCGCGTGGCGATCGCACGGGCACTGGTCAATAGCCCCTCGATTATTCTTGCCGACGAGCCGACGGGCAATCTCGATTCCAAGACCGGGCTCGAGATCATGGCGCTGTTCGACCAGCTTCATGCGCGCGGCAACACCATCGTGCTGGTGACGCACGAGCCGGACATCGCCGACTTCGCGCATCGCGTGGTGCACATCCGCGACGGGCAGATTTTTTCCGACGAGCCCTCGAAGCGACTCCGCAAATAGCCCGTTCTCAGGCGAACTGATTCAGGTTCATCCCCAGCCGGTAGGTCTCGCCGTGGGCCAGTAACTCTTCCCAAGCGATATCGCGACGTTGATAGCCGGCCATGCGGCCGAGCATGCAGCTGAGCGCGGATTCAACGCCGGCGGCGATCTGGTTGTGCGCGGGGCCGGAGACAATGCTCGAAATAAACGCGCGTTCCTTTTCGCGGTCGGCAAAGGCCAGGTTATCGGCAAAGGCGCCGTTGGCGGCAAACTTTCCCTGGCCGGAAGGCGTCTCTGCGGAATCCTGCCAGACCCATGGCTGAGAGCCCACGATGCCCACGGGACCGGCATAGGGAACGGACGCCGCGCCTGCGGCGCCGAACAGACGCAGCCCGGCTTCAAACAGGCCGTAGCTGCCGAACTGCGTGGACGAGAAGGAAAGACGCACGTCGTTGGGGTAGGTGAAATCCACCTGGTAGTTGTCCCAGCAGTCGCCGGCGTGGGTGAGAATGTTGCGGCCGCCGGTAGCCGCCGCCTTGAGCGGGTGCGCGCCGAGCATCCAGTTGGCGAGATCGACGATGTGAATGTTCTGCTCGACAAGAATGTCGCCGGAGAGCGCGCGATCCCAGAGCCAGTTGCGCAGGCGGTGCTCATCTGCCGACGCGCCGGGCGCCGCTTTTTCAAGAGATGCGGGAGCGAAGTAATAGGCAGCGATGGAAGCGATCTTGCCCAGGGCGCCGTTTTGGATTCGCTCCGCAATGGCGGCGATGGGCGGTGCGCTGCGGCACTGGAAGCCGACGTCGACGCTTTGCTCGGGATGGACCTGCCCGGCAATTGCGAGCGCCTGGCGCGCCTGGACAACATCGATGCCGACAGGTTTCTCGCAGTAGACATGTTTTCCCGCGGCGACGCCGGCGCCAAGATGCTCGACGTGAAAGAACGGCGGCGTGGAGATCTGGATCAGATCGATGTCCGCGGAGCCGGCAAGCTGCTCATAGGCCTGCGGACCACGGAACAAAAGGCTCGCGTCAATCGGCGCGCGGCCCAGGCTCGAGTTGAGCCCATTGAAGTGTGCGTGGCCGGCTTCGAGTTGATCGGGGAACAAGTCCGCGAGGGCGACTACCTGCGCGACGGTGTTCTGCGAGAAGGATTCGGCCACATGGGTGCCGCGGTTGCCGCAACCCAGCAGGCCGAGGCGCACCGCGGAGTTGGCCGCGTAGGCGAAGGCTGTACCGGGCTTCAGAAGCAGAATTCCGGAGGTGGCTCCGGCAGCACCGTGGACAAACTCTCTCCGATTCATAGCCGCTTCTCCGTTTCAGTCCGCTCCACTAGGCGTTTCAGTTTGCGTTTATATATATAGCGCGACCGGAAGGAACTGCCGGCGGTCAGCCGAGCTCGCTTTGGAGAATCTGCTCAAGATATTGCTTCTCCTGGCGGACATCCTTGATCTGCTGAGGGCCGGAGGTCTCGCGCTCGATGGTCACGGCGCCCGCGTATCCGAGCCGGTGCAGCTTGGCAAAAACCTGCCGGAAGTCAACCAGCCCGGTTCCAATCAGCACCTCTTCGCCAAGCTTGTCGGGATCGGTGGGCCAGCGGCCGTCCTTGGCGTGCATGCTGCGCACGTGCGGTCCGATAATATCGACCGCATCGACAGGATTTGCTTTTCCATAAAGAATCAGGTTGGCCGTGTCCAGGCCGACGCCGAGATTGGTCATGCCCACGTCGCGAATCATACGGGACATGGTCGTCGGCGTCTCCTGGCCGGTTTCCATCAGAAAAAATTGCCCATTTGAAAGACAACGCTCCGCGACCGAACGAATGGCTTCGACCGCTTGCGGATAAAGAGGATCAGCCGGGTTCTCCGGGATAAAGCCGCAGTGCGTCTGCACCTGGGCAATGTCGAGGAGACGGGCGAAATCGGAGACCTGGTGCAGCGCATCCATGCGGGCGGCGCGCGTCGAGGGAGGCACAAGGCCGATGGTGGAGGGGCCATGCAGAAAGTCCCAAATAAGTGGCGGCGGACCTACGACTTCCACTGCCGTGGCGACAAGTTCGTACTTGCCGAGCAGTTCGCGGAATTGCGCAGCCAGCTGGGGCGTGAAATGACCGAGGTAGCCATCGAGAGAAAGGAAGCAGTTTGAAAATCCAAGATCGTGTACGCGGCGAAAGCGTTCCTCCGGATCGTCGTAGGGAGCGATGAGAAGGCCGACTTCCATAGGCTTGAGGAGCGGAGTGGAGGATGCGGATTGGGCCGAAACCGAGCTTACTCCGGCGCCGAGCGCGGCAGCCGAAGCCAGCGTGACGAACTCTCTGCGATGCATAAGTTATCCCCAGGAGATTCTCCAACTGAGGCCGTAGTGTTGGCAAATACAGACAAAGTTGGAAGCGGCAGGGAACACTTTTGATCACCTCGTGACACTTAATCGATTCACTAACCGAAGTACCGAAAAGTGCACGGGAAATTGAACTAGGATTTACCCCCGCACCCTTGACACGGAGCCGGAAGAGGCTCAATATCGGGCCAGAAGCAGGGGAAGAGCGCAACCAGGACGCTCGAGGGTTCAGCTTGGCTTCTCTTCATCCCCGTTCGCAGCAGCCCTCGGATGAGCCGATAAGCGGACGAAAAATTTCGATCGGCGCAAGGCATCTCAAACGTGGTGGCAATGCATCTCACGGTCCTGTTAGCAGTGCAATCAAGTTTTGAGGTCTCATCCAGGCTGGCAAGAGCACTCGAATTTCGAGAAGAATTGCCCTAGCTCACATACACTCAATTACCCGGCTAAGTGATTAGAACTAAGGTGTTGTGATTGGCCCGCAGCGCGGGCGACGGCGCAGTTTTCTCTTGCGGGGAAGGTCTGATTCAGCGTCCTTTCCTCGTTGAACGATGGTGCAGTCTCAAACATTGAATTCTCTCGCTGCTTTGATCCCAGGCCCGCGACGGATGCGATGCTCGAGAGGATTTCATGGAACCAACTCCACTTTGCATGATGCCAATTCCCGCCGGAACAGCGGGTGCGCCTTCAGTGCCGCAGTTGCCTTGGCTTAGGCTCGTTGTTCGAACTTATCGGCGCCTTGATGGAGGTAAGTTATGGTAGTCAGATCGCAGTCAGACGGACATCGGATAACCGGACTGTATGTTGGAGTGAATAATGTCCGTCGTTACTTTCCCAAGAAGTTGGAAAACATCGATCTGGAACTCGATCATCTGCGAATCCAATGCGGGTTGAAGCCGCATTTCTGGAAAGGCCAGCCGGAAATCCACGATCCAAGATTGTGTGAGTGGCTGGAATCCAAGCAATTCCAGGGGAAAGGGTGCCGGACGTCGATGCCGCTGGCGATGATTCCGTCCGGTGAGCACTCTTTCACTCTCGGTCCGGCGAGCCTGAACGGACATGGGCGTGCGCCGCGGAAGGCGAGTGCCGCCGGGGCGGCGGAAAAAGAAGTCGCGTTGACGGGATCGATGCTTCCGAACTGATCAGGAACACCACCGAAGGGGTTGTTCTTTCGGAGCTGCCGGCAGGCAGCGAAGGAGCGGGAAATGAAGACGGGCGAAGGGAAACACGATCTGGAAGTCCGCGCAGCCGCGGCGCTGAAGGCGTTGCTGGCGGAGGTATCGACGATCAAGCTGCGCGAGATCCGGCATCAATCGGCGCAGACCGGCCGCGATCGCGGACTGACGGCCTACGTGGACGTCTTCGGGCATCACCACACGCTGGCGTGCGGGGTTCCCTGCGACGGGCAGCCCAGCCATGTGCGCAGCGCGCTCGAGGAGCTGCGTCACGGGGCCGCGCAACTGCCCGACGGCGCGACGCCGGTGATCATTGCTCCCTACCTCTCGCCGGAATCGGAAGCGCTGTGCAAAGAGAGCAAGGCGGGATTTCTCGATCTCGAAGGGAATGCGCGGCTGGCGCTGGGAGAGGTATTTATTGTGAAGCGGACGCTGCCGTCCGACAACCCGCACCGCTCGACCACGCCCTGGTCCGCGCGAGGCCCGGTTCCTGAAAAGTTCCCCAATGCGACAGGCAGCCGCCGCCCGGGCGCGCGCCACGCCGAAGCATAACCGCCTCCGCGAGGGAACAGGCCGCGCCGCTCCAGGCGGCGAGATCCGACGGCAACCGGGCGACTGCGGCGGCTAGATTTCAAGAATGACGGGCATGATCATGGGACGCCGTCCCGTGGACTTTTGAATAAGCCGCTTCAGCTCCACGCGCACCTTTTCATTCACCATTCCGTAATCGCTTTTCTGTTCCGCGCTCAGCCCTTCGAGGGTTTTGAGCACGGTTTCGCGCGCCTGATCGGTCACGTCGGCGCCGCCGAAGCCGCGCATGATAACCTCCGGCGGGCGTTCCACCTTCCCCGTGCGCCTGTTGATGGCGAGCACGGCAAGCACAACGCCGTCTTCGGAGAGGATGCGGCGGTCGCGAATGACGAGATCTTCGACGACATCGATCGACGATCCCGAGTCGATGAGAATGCGCCCCGCCGTCACCTTTTCGCGTTTGCGCGCGTCGTCGCGATTGAGTTCGAGCACGTCGCCGTCTTCAATTACGATCACGTGCTCCACGGCGCCGGTTTCCATGGCGATCTGCGCGTGACGGCGCAGGAACCGGTAGTCGCCGTGAATGGGGATGAAGAACTTCGGCCGCACCAGGTTGATAAGCAGGCGCAGTTCGTCCTGGCTGCCGTGACCGCTGACATGAATCAGGCCGCTGGCGCCGTCGTCGCAGATCACGTCCGCCTCGCGGCGATTGAGGTGATCGATGACGCGGTGGATGTTCTTTTCGTTGCCGGGAATGATCCGCGAGCTGAGGATCACGGTGTCGCCCGCATCGACGCGCGCGTGCTTGTGATTATCGACCGCGGCGCGGCTGAGGGCGCTCATGGGCTCGCCCTGCGTGCCGCTGATGAGGATCATCAACTGCTCGGGCGGGTAATCGCGGAGCTGGCCCGGATTGATGAGCAGGCCGGGAGGAATTTCGATATAGCCGAGGTCCTGCGCAATCTCGGTGCTTTCGTTCATGGAGCGTCCCACGACGGCGACCTTGCGGCCGTGGGAGCGCGCCAGATCGAGGGCGATGCGGATGCGGTAAATGGAAGACGAGAAGCAGCTGAAGAAGAGCTTCTTCCGCGTGCGCGCAAAGACTTCGTCCAGCCGCGGAATGACGGCTCGCTCGCTGGGCGTGTAGCCCGGGCGCTCCACATTGGTGGAATCCTGAAGCAGGGCGAGCACGCCACGCTTGCCATACTCGGCAAAGGTGTGCAGGTCGAAGGCCTTCTCGTCGAGCGGCGTGAGATCGATCTTGAAGTCTCCGGAGTGAATGATCGCGCCGGCCGGCGTGTCGATGGCCAGCGCTACGCAGTCGGCCAGGGAATGAGTCACGCGAATGGGCTCGATGGTGAAGGGCCCGATGGTGAATTTTTCCCGGGGCGCGATCTCGATGAGCTCCGTCTCGTCGAGCATCTGGTGCTCCTCGAGCTTGCCCTCGACAAATGCCAGGGTGAACTCGGTGGCGTAGACGGGGACTTTGAGCTCGCTGAGGATCCAGGGAAGGCCGCCGATGTGATCTTCATGCCCGTGCGTGAGCAGAATGCCGCGGACGAATTGCTTGTTCTCCACGAGGTAAGTGATATCGGGAACAACGACGTCGACGCCGAGCAATTCGGACTCGGGAAACATGAGGCCGGCATCGATGACGATGATGTCGTCTCCCCAGCGCAGGGCCAGGCAGTTCATGCCGAATTCGCCTAGGCCGCCAAGGGGAATGATTTCGAGCTTTGCTGTTGGCATCAGTCCTCTTTGATGCTATCACTCGCGCGAGGATGAGCAGCCGCGAAGAGAATCCAGATTGCCATGATGCCGCCGGGACGCGGAGGGGTGTGCCCGCGATGTGGAAATGCGCGAATTTGTTTATGGAGCGCACAAATCTGTCCATTGCGGAAGGAACCGGACCAAACCTGGTTCGGGGGCTGGCCGGGCTGCGGATTTTTGTGGACATGCGCAGTCGTTTTGCCGCAGAATGCATCGACGTTTGAATATCAGCCGGCTCGGTTTGAAATCGACCGGCTCGCAATCGATCCGATTCCATCCCGTTCGCACTTCCCTTCTATTCCCCCGACCTGCCCGGACAAATGCCCGTATAAGGAGAACGTATGATCCGAAAATCGAGCATATCGTTGGCAGCCCTTGCCGCCGTCCTGTTCGCCGCGTCCGCGATCAGCCATGCGCAAAGACAGAGTCTTCTCACCATTCACACCCGACCGGCCGTGAGGGACGGCCAAGCGCGCCTGGTCGACTATCTGCCCGGGAGCCAGACCATGCGCATCGTGCTGGTTCTGCCGCTCCGCAACCAGGAGGAACTCGACGGCCTGCTCGGGGACCTTTACAACCCCTCCAGCCCTTCGTATCACCACTTCCTCAGCGTGGACGAATTCACCGCCCGGTTCGGCCCCACGCAGGAAGACTATGACACGCTGATTGCTTTCGCACAGGAGAACGGGCTCGCGATAGCGGCCACATCGCGCAACCGCCTGGATCTGGATGTAACGGGAACCGTGGCCAGCATTGAGAAGGCATTCAATTTCAGGATGGGTGTCTACCAGCATCCGACGGAGAATCGCACCTTTTTTGCGCCGGATCGTGAACCGGCCGTAGACCTGCCGTTCCAGCTCTGGCATATCGCGGGGTTGGACAACTATTCCATCCCGCATCCGGCCGGCCTGGAGCGCAACAGCGGCAAAGCCAAGTCGGGCGCGACGGTCGGGTCAGGTCCCTCGCAGTCATTCCTGGGCAGCGACATGCGCGCGGCTTACTACGGCGGCACAGCGCTGACGGGCAGCGGGCAATCCGTGGGACTGCTCGAATATTACGGAACCGACCTGGCCGATTTGAATACTTACTTCAAAAACATCGGGCAGACCAACAACGTGCCCATCACGCTCGATTCAACGGACGGAACCAGCACCAGCTGCGTGGACTCGCGCTCCGGCGGCGATTGCGACGACACCGAGCAGACACTGGACATGACGCAGGCGCTGGGCATGGCGCCCGGGCTTTCGAGCCTGGTGATGTACGTGGGCTCAACGGATTCGGCGATCTTCAACGCCATGGCGACCGCCAGCCCGCTGAACGCGCAGTTGAGCTCATCGTGGACGTGGAGCCCGGCGGACCCGAGCACGGACAATCCGTACTTTGAGGAGTTCGCCGCGCAGGGGCAGAACCTTTTTCAGGCCGCCGGCGACAGCGGCGCGTGGACCACATCGTCGGAGGTGTTTCCGGCCGACGATGTGTATCTCACTTCCGTGGGCGGAACAGACCTGACCACCAGCTCTGCGGCCGGACCGTGGGCTTCAGAGTCGGCGTGGTCGGACGGCGGCGGCGGCATCTCACCGGATAAGTACGCGATTCCCTCGTGGCAGACGACCGCGGCGGCGAGCTGCTCGAGCTGCTCGAAGAGCTACCGCAACGGGCCCGATGTTTCCGCCAATGCCAACTTCACTTACTACGTGTGCGCCGATCAGACCACTTGCACGGCGAATGAATATGGAGGCACCAGCTTTGCCGCGCCGCTGTGGGCCGGCTATCTGGCGCTGGTGAATCAGCAGTCCATCGCCAACGGCAACAAGACGTTGGGATTCATCAATCCGACCATCTATACCCTCGGCGAGGGCTCAAGCTACGACAGCGATTTTCATGACATCACCAGCGGAAGCAACGGCTACTCGGCGGCGACGGGATACGACCTGGCCACCGGCTGGGGCAGTCCCAATGGGAGCGCACTGATCAATGCGCTGGCCGGCTCTTCGACTTCCACTCCGGGTTACAGCCTGTCGGCTTCGCCGGGCTCGGTTTCCGTGGTGCAGGGCAACTCCGGCTCGTCGACGATTACGAGCACGGTGAGCGACGGATTCAGCGGGAACATTTCGCTCGCGGCTTCGGGCGCACCTGCGGGCGTGACCATCACCTTCACTCCAACCTCGATTACCGGGGCGGGCACTTCGACCATGTCGATCGGGGTGGCTTCGACGGCGGCGACGGGGACTTATACGATCACAGTCTCGGGCACCTCCGGCAGCATCACGGAAACCACCACGGTTTCACTCACCATCACCGCGCCGGTGACCGGCAGCTTCACCATCTCGGTTTCGCCCACCTCGGGGTATCTCGACCAGGGACAGAGCGGCTATGCAATTGTGACGGTGACGGCGACGGGCGGATTCGACTCGGCGGTCGCGCTTTCGGCCACGGGCGTGCCCTCCGGCGTGACCTCGAGCTTCAGCCCGGCCTCGATCACGGGGTCGGGAACGGCGCACTTCAACCTGACGGTCTCCCGAAGCGCTCCCACGGGAACCTATCCGATCACCATCACGGGCACGGGCGGAGGCGTGACGCAGTCGACGACGCTCTCGTTCCAGGTACGCCGCTGACGAACCTTCTCCGCGGACCATCGCAAGAAGGTCCCGAAGAGATGCCGAAACAGGCCCGGGCCGATGAGGTCCGGGCTTTCTTTTGCTCGAGAACTTCCATCCGCTATTCGACCAGCACAATGGGCGCACGCCAAAAGCTCGCCTTCTCTGTGGAAGGATCGAGGATGGTCACCTGGCAATCGTATTCGCCGGGCGGGAGACCGTGAACGCCGAGGTTGAAGCTGAGCGGCATGGTTCCCAGGCGGCTGACGGTGGAGGGCGCGATGGCCATGGGTGAAGTCTCGTAGGCTTTCGCGCCGCCGCGATAGAGAGTGACGAAGGCAAACAGCGGCGGATTGCCGGGCGAAGGAGTTTGCTTGTAGGCCTGGAAGTAGACGTAGATCTGGCGCGTGGTGCTGAAGACGCGCGTGACGCTGGGAATGAGCTTCATGCCGTCGGCAACGAGAGGATTGACGGCGTCGTCCTTGATCCTGTCCTTGGCTTTGGCGGCGTCATAGAGCGCCTGGTTGAGCTGAACGCGCTGGCTGCCCAGCACCACGGCGCTGATGGGGATGCGCTTCTCTTCCTTGTTGAGGTTGGGAATGATAAAGGTCGTTTGATAGGTGCCGATGCGGCCCGTTTCATCGTCGCGCGCCAGGAACTTGATCATGTATTTGCCCGGCAGAAGAGTGAAGCCGGTGTCGTATTCGATGGGGCGCTTGGCGAGCTCGGCCGCGGTGGCGTCGGAGAGTTTGATGTTCACATCGTCCCGGACGTTGGAGACGGTCGTGCCTCCGATGACGTCCTTGATTTCGCCCACAAAATCGATGAGCGTGTGCTCGTAGCCGCCGCGCTTGGCCAGCGCCAGCTCGCGGCCGGGAATCTTGACGATGATGGGAACGAAATACTCGGCGCGATTGAGCTGGAAGTAGTCGATCTCCATGGCGATGGTGAGATCGGTGATGGGATCCTCCAGCAT
>JASHTS010000302.1 GCA_030040425.1 Acidobacteriaceae bacterium
GGAGCGCATTCGCCGCGAGGTGGTGGAGCGGCTCGAGTTTCTCTGCGCCGTCGGCCTCAATTATCTCTCCCTCAGTCGCAACGCCGCTACGCTCTCCGGTGGTGAGGGCCAGCGCATCCGGCTGGCCACGCAGATCGGCTCGCGCCTGCGCGGCGTTCTCTATGTTCTGGACGAGCCTTCCATCGGCCTGCATCAGCGCGACAACAACCGACTCATTGAGGCGCTCGAGCGCCTGCGCGACCTGGGCAATACCGTCCTCGTCGTCGAGCACGATGAAGACACCATCCGCCACGCGGATTATGTCCTCGATCTTGGACCGGGCGCCGGCCGCCTCGGTGGGCATGTCGTGGCCGAAGGCACGCCGGAGGAGATCATGGCCGCGACGGAATCGCTTACCGGCCGCTATCTTGCCGGCTCCGCGACCATGCTGCAGCGCGAAAAGCCTCGCCCGCTTACCGGCAAATGGCTGACCATCACCGGCGCCCGCGAGCACAACCTGCAGGATCTGAACCTCCGCATCCCCCTGGGCGTAATGACCGTGGTCACCGGCGTGAGCGGCAGCGGCAAGAGCACCCTCGTCAACGACATTGTTTACCGCTCGCTGGCGAAAACCATTTACGGCTCGCGCGAGGAGCCGGGCGCGCACGATGCACTCGTCGGCGTGGAACACATTGACAAGGTCGTGCGCATCGATCAGTCGCCCATCGGGCGCACCCCGCGCTCGAATCCCGCCACCTATACCCAGGTCTTCTCGCCTATCCGCGATCTGTTCGCCATGCTGCCCGAGTCGCGCGAGCGCGGCTACAAGCCCGGCCGCTTCAGCTTCAACGTGGCCGGCGGCCGCTGCGAGGCCTGCCAGGGCGACGGCCAGCGCCGCATTGAGATGAACTTCATGCCCGACGTCTACGTCCAGTGTGAAGTGTGCAACGGACGGCGGTACAACCAGGAAACCCTCGCGGTCAAATTCCACGGCCACTCCATCGCCGACATCCTCGACCTCACCATCGAGGATGCTTTGCCCCTGCTCGCCGATGTGCCTCACGTGCGGCAGAAATTGCAGACGCTGGTCGATGTCGGCCTCGGCTACGTGCACCTCGGCCAGAGCGCGACCACGCTCTCCGGCGGCGAGGCGCAGCGCATGAAGCTGGCTCGCGAGCTCTCCAAGCGCCAGACCGGGCGCACCCTGTACCTGCTCGACGAGCCCACCACCGGCCTGCACTTCGACGACGTGCGCAGGCTGCTCGAAGTGTTGCACCGGCTCACCGATCTGGGCAATTCTGTCATGATCATTGAGCACAACCTCGACGTGATCCGGAACGCGGACTGGGTGCTCGATCTGGGCCCGGAGGGCGGCGAAGAGGGCGGCCGGGTGGTGGGCGAAGGACGCCCGGCCAAAATTGCCGCCACGGCGGGATCCTACACCGGGCAATTTCTCAAGCGGTACTACACTTCAGAGAGCGGCATGCTGGCGGAGGCTGAATTTGACCAGGTCACCCGCGGCAACGGGAGCGGCGATTCCCCTTCGACCGAAGCCGGCAATCAAAGCGCGCGCACCCGCACTGGCCGCGCACCCCGGAAGAAACAGATTCCCGCTTGAGAACCAGGCCTGCTCGAGAACCAGATCCGCAGGCGAGCGAAAATTGACAATGAGGCTTGCATGAGCAGTTTTCCCGATGAACAGCCCCAGGACGAGCCGTTGACTGCGCCGCAGTCCGAATCGGAGCCCGAGCCGCAATTCGACTCGCCCGGCCAGGACCCTTTACGCGCGGAGTTCGGACCGCCGCAAACCATCGCTGCCGCTCCTGAGTTTCTGCCTCCGGATGGTCGCGCCGAAGCCGCGCCCGTTACGCCCGCGGCCCCTGAGACCTTTGCCGGCGAATCCCTCCCCGCTTCGGCTCAAACGGAATCGCTTTCGGCGGAAGCGCCGAAGATCATCGCCTCCATGCTGCCCGTGGTGCCGAAGCCGGTGCGCATTCCGCACTTCGGCCACCTGCTCATGCTTCTGCTCATTCTCCTGTTCGGCCTGGCCGCGGCCATCGGCTTGGTTGCACTGGCGGTGCACGATCATCTCTATGGCGTAACTTCCATTCAGGGCACGGCCACCGAGATTCACTACACCCTCGGCAGCGAAGCCCTCATCTACATCTTCACCCTTATCGGCTGCTTCATCGTCTTCCCGCTCTTCTGGAACAAGAGCCTCTTCTCCGGCCTGCAGTGGAACGCCGCAACCGCGCTTCGCCTGGGATGGCGGCTGGAGGGCGCAGCGGTTCTCTGCGTTCTGCTTGCCCTCATCAACAGCATCCTGATTCCGGGCCCCAAGAACACGCCCATTGAAGAGGTCTTCAAGGAGCCGGGAGCAGCGTGGCTGCTCTTCTTTTTCGGCATCACCTTCGCCCCGTTCTTTGAAGAGATGTTCTTCCGCGGGTTTCTTTTGCCCGCTCTCGCGACCGCTTGCGACTGGATCGTCGAAGTGATGTTCGATGCGCCTGTCCGCCCGCTCGCGGAAAAAGGCCATCCGCGTTGGTCGATGCCCGCCATGATCGTGGCTTCCGTGCTTACCAGCATTCCCTTCGCGGGCCTGCACGCCGCGCAGACGGGTTACTCGCTGGCGCCGTTTTTGTTGCTCGTCGGCGTAAGCCTGGTGCTCTGCGCGGTGCGCCTGGCGACGCGCTCGCTCGCCGCCAGCACTCTCGTCCACGCATCGTACAACTTCATGCTCTTCGCCGCCATGCTCGTGGCCACACACGGATTCCGGCACATGGATAAAATGTGAGAAAGGCAGGAAGCGGGGAGTAGCCATTAGGGAATAGAAAACGAGCTGACGTGCCTCCTTCCACCGACCCTCTATTCCCTGCTCCCCACTTCCTCGTCCCTTACAATCGTCTCGATGCCCACTCCCACCCACGCCCAGCAATTGCTCTCGCTCCTAGCCCGCACCAGCTTCAAGCTCGGCCAATTCAAGCTTTCCTCCGGCGGCACGAGCGATTACTACATCGACTGCCGCACCACCACGTTGCACGCCGAAGGCGGCCGGCTTACCGGCCACGCCATCCTCGATTTGCTCGAAGCCAAGAGAATCGAAGCCGAAGCTGTCGGCGGCCTCACCCTGGGCGCCGATCCCATCGTTTCCAACGTCGCCACGGCCAGCGCCTGGCGCGCGCGTTCAAATCCCGAGGCGCCACTGCTCCACGGCTTTCTGGTGCGCAAGGCGGAAAAAGCGCACGGCACCGGAAGGCGCATCGAAGGCTTCTGCCGCGAAGGCGCGCGCGTGGTCATCGTCGACGACGTCTGCACCACCGGCGCCTCCACCATCGCCGCCATTGAGGCCGCGCGCGAAGCGGGCATG
>JASHTS010000303.1 GCA_030040425.1 Acidobacteriaceae bacterium
AGGTCAGGTGGTATTTCTCCGCAATCGCCGCTGCGTAAGCAAGCCCGTCGGCCGGCTTTCGGATCACTTTGAACGTCCGCTGTTGCGGATCTTTGGGATTGACGGTGCTGACCATGCTTACGGTGGTTTCGTTGAACGAGGCGAGCTCGTCGAGAAAAGTGACGGTGAGGCACAGCATGTTCAGTGCCGCAATCCGCTTCATTACTTCTCGACTGAGAAAGAGCGCGTCGTTCATGGTTGTAGACAGGAAGCTCTCGTTCATGATGAGGATGCTGTTCGGTGTCGCTTTCTCGAGAATCTCGTTGATGCGAATCAGCTCGTCTTCGAGTTTTCCACGCAGATTCTCGAGAGCCTCCTCCTTCTCGAAATGCGTGAAAAGCTTGTCAAATAGAAACAACTTTGCCGACGCCCCAGGTACCGGGCAGCCGAGCGCGGCCAAATAGTGAAGCTGGCCAAAGGTTCGAGCAAACGTGGTTTTCCCGCCTTGATTCGGGCCGGAAACAACAACAATGCGCTCTGGCTCCTTCAGGTAAAAGGTGTTCTTCACCACATCTTTTCGGGCACGAACGAGCTGATTCGCAAGCGCGAGATCGTATGTACCCGTTGCCTCAACTTCCTTTGAATGACGGCTCGAGCCAGGGAAGCAGAACGGGAGTCCGGCTTGCTTCAACGGCTCCATCTGTTCAAGATAGGCTATGTAGAATTGCACTTCCCGTTCGAATCTGGCAATCAGCTCATGACAGTAATTGCCGTAGCGGTCGCAGTAGTCGTCGAGTCGCGCGAAGATCTCCGCATTCTGCGCGACGACCATATCTAGAATTCGCGCTTCAATATGATTCATCTCCGTTGACAAGGGTGTCTTGAGGCGTTGGCTTCGCGGATCGGCCTGCCGGAACTTCGCAAAGGTGCTGAGAACTTCCTCGCTGTAATCGCCTTCCGTGTCACGGCGATCGACCGTGACACGCCCCTGGTCGATGTGCAGCGAGTATCGAACCTTCGCAAGACCTGCTCTGACCTGCGCTGATTCTCTCCTCAGGTCGGTGAATTCTTCTGAGAGGCAGTAGCGGACCAGAAAATCGCGAAGCGCCCGGAAGCCTCTCGACGCGGCATCGGCGATGCGTAAACCCTCTGTGAGCTTCGAGGTCGCGTCGCAAAACGTTTCGACGGCATCGAGAAATGCAGCTTGTTTCTGGCGCTTGTAGTAGCGCTTTTCAGAGATCGCGAGATACGCCCGCATGCTGCGCATGCTCTCGGAAAAAGATCGCACCAGGCGCAACAGGTCGGGATTCTCAAGATCCCGGAAGACGTCTTGACGATAATGAACATCCTCAACGCGACGCAGCGGGACGTGGAAGTAAGGTTTCAGGTTATATTCTTCGCGGTTGGCCGTGATTGTATCGACGATCTGGTCGAGGTTCAAATCGGAGAAGAACTCTGGAACCTCTGGATTCTCGACTTGTTCTGCACCCTTCCAGGAATCGAAAAGGATGCTGCGGAAGATCGCAGTTTCTGCGCGAACGCCGTCTGCTCCGGACGTAGTCGAAGGGCTGGACCCTTTTGCGGGAGCGAAATTCGGGTGAGGGGCGGGATTTGTAGGCACAGACAACTCCTCGAATCCTTCATCGCAGGAGTCATCTTCCCCTCGTGGGAGGGGCGTATGAGAGTGGACTCCAACACCCGCTCTTTACCAGTATCGGGAGTGGCGCAGCCGACTGTCAATGAAGCGCCCGTCCCAGCCCGTTCGTGTGAGCTTCAGGTGTCCTTCGCAGGAGTCGTGGGCAACGCGCTCGCTGCCAGTCAATCTTGACAATCTAGTTCCTTTCGGTTCAATATCATAACAGCACATGTCGGAACGGTAATGGAACTCTACCGATAACCGCCTTCACGGCTGATGATTCCTACCCTGATTAGGAGTTGCGCCGTGAAGAGAACAGTGCAAGAGTCCACTCCCAAGCCTGAGCATTCCGGTTCGGATCTTCTCCTCCAAATTCCCACATTGATAAAGCCGCGGCTCAATCCTTTCGTTCTCCTGATCGCGGTGCGCCGCTGCTGAATGTGCGCAAAGAGCGCTTCCCTCGCCCTTCGAAATCAGCGGCCACTCAAAAAGATAAACACAGGGGACTTCTGATGGCTCGGACAATTCTTTACAACCTCATTCAGCTCTTGTTCGTACTCGGCTTCGCACCCTTGTACTCGGGGGTCCTCAGCCGGTTCAAGGAAATCGTCCAGAGCAAGCGCGGTCCCAGCTTTATTCAACCGTATCGCGATCTCTGGAAGCTGTTTCACAAAGACGAGGTTGTCTCATCGGAAACCACGTGGATTTTTCGCGTCACGCCTTACCTGGTTTTCGTCGTGCCGCTGTTCGTCGCGAGCTTGATTCCGGTCCTTACAGATTATCCCCTTGCATTCGCATTTATGGGCGACATGCTTGCCGGAGGATTTTTCCTTGGTCTTGGCGGCTTCTTCGCCGCGCTCGCGGCCGTCGATACCGGTAATCCTTACGGTCCCATGGGAGCCAGCAGAACAAGAATGGTTGGGTTTCTCGCCGAGCCGGTTTTCATGATCGTATTCTTCACGGTTTCATTTGTCGCCCAATCCACTATTCCCTACATCGTTCAGCAAAAGTGGGTGGCGAGCCCGGCTGCATTTTTCTCTCCGGCGCATATTCTTTTGCTCATTGCGTTTCTGATGCTGATCCTGGCCGAAGGCGGAAAGATTCCTGTCGATAACCCGGCGGGCCACTTCGAACTCGCTATGATCGATGAGTCGAAGGGGCTCGAATACTCGGGCCGTGGCGCTGCCTTGATGAAGTGGGGAGGCCAAATGAAGTTTCTGGTCCTCACCTGCATCTTCCTCAACGTGCTTCTCGCGCCCTGGGGCTTAGCTGACGATGTGCAGCCAGGTCACGTGCTGCTGGCCATTCCGCTGATCCTGCTCAAGATCCTTGCCTTCACAATCGTCCTGGTAGTGATCGAGTCCTCTCTGGCGAAGTTGCGCCTCTTTCGCATCAGCGAGTTTCTTGGTGCCGCGTTCATCATCTCTGTGGCGGCGATGATCGCGAGCATTTTTTCGGTTTCGGCCGCTTAGAAAGGAGACGCCGGTGGCGAGCGCTCAGACACAGCTCGTTCAGGGACTCAATGCCTTGGCTGCGGGACTGGTATTGTTGGCGGCGTTTGGGATGGTGACCACCCGTCAAGTACAGGGTGTCTTGCGGTTTCTCATTGTCCAATCGCTCTTCGTGGCCGCATCGGCGTTCCTGATCGGGTTCAATCGCTGCTCGGTCGACCTGCTGGCCCTGGGCTGCATTATGATCGCCTCGAAAGTGATCACCATCCCCTGGGTTCTCAGGCGGCTGCTGCCCGGGGAACTTTACGAACGTCGTGAAATCGATCAATTCATTAATATTCCCACCTCCCTGTTGATCGCCTTGTTACTGGCAATTGCCGCGGAATTTCTGGTTGGCCCCCTGGTAACTGCATCGGCGGATCCTGTTGTGCAAGCGAATTTACCCATTGGCATGGCGGGGCTCCTGATCGGGGCCTATTCCCTGATCGCGCGTCGCGAAGCCATTCCCCAGCTCATTGGCATTCTCGCTATGGAAAATGGCGCCTTCTTTGCCGGCATCGCGGTTGCGCCCGATCTTCCATTGATCGCCGAACTTGCCATCGCCATTGACGTGATTCTCATTGTTGTCGTCGTGGGCGTACTGACTCGCAATATCACGAGAGCAGTCGGAACGACGGAGGCCGCCGCGATGAGCGAACTGCGAGAGGAGCCCCGGAGATGGCGCTAATCGTCGTTGTCGCACTCCCGCTCCTTGCCGCGTTCCTATGCTGGCTCCGGCCATTGCGCCGGATTGCCTGGGTCTCGACGGTCATCCTTCTCGCACTTACCCTTTCAGCCGCAGTCTTTACTGCGTGGCAGGTTCTCTTAACTGGCCGAGTAATCGCGATTGCCGGATGGTTTGAAGCGGATGGCCTGAGCGCCCTTCTGCTTCTCATGGTCACTTTCGTTTGCACCGTAGCCGCCATATACTCCGGCGGCTACATGCGCCATGAAACGCAGTCCCAGGACCGCCTCTGGTGGTTTTATTCGAACTACAATCTGTTCGTCTTTTCGCTGGTCGCAGTTCCCGCTCTGGCTAGGGTCAATCTCGTCTGGGTAGCTGTGGAGTTAGTCACTCTATTTGCGACGCTGCTCGTCGGCTATGAAAGCACGCCCGGTGCTCTCGAGGCGGCCTGGAAGATGGCGATCCTGACGATCATGGGTGCGCCGATTTCGCTCTTTGGATTTCTGACCCTCTATTGGGCCTTTCGCACCGCCGGCGGCGGAACATCGGAGACATGGCAAAGTCTCTGCGCCATGGCCGCCACCATGTCGCCCAGTCTGTTGAAACTGTCGTTTCTGCTGGTCTTTGTGGGATTTGGAGCCAAGGCCGGCCTTGCCCCGATGCACACTTGGCTTCCCGACGCCCATAGTCAGGCGCCGACGCCCATATGCGCCGTCCTCTCCGGGATGAAGACCACCATTCCTCTTTACGCAGTATTGCGGCTGCTTTCCGTCGTTCTGGGCTCGCCCGACGCACGGATTGGGGAGTGGATGGTGATCCTGGGCCTCTTCTCCGTGGGCATTGCCGCATTCCTGCTCTTGCAGGTGCGCGATTACAAGCGCATGTTTGCCTACTCCACTGTGGAACACATGGGCATCATCCTCACCGCGACCGGCTTCGCAACGCATGCTGCGGCGTATGGGGCTGTCGCTCAAATGCTCAATCACTCGATCACCAAATCTCTGTGCTTTTACGCAGCAGGAATGGTGTTGCTGGCGCTGGAGACGCGCCAAATCAGCCGCGTGCGCGGTCTGTTCCGTATATCCCCGTTTGCGGGCAGCGCGCTCCTGCTGTGTTCGCTGGCGATCGCGGGTGCACCGCCGTTCCCGATATTCTTGAGTGAGTTTTCCATCCTTTCTGCCGGTCTCCGCTCAGGACATAGCGCCGCCGTCATCGTTCTTGCCATCCTCATCGTCATCGCATTCGTAGCCATCTTCCTGCAGATCAACAGCATGTTGTTCGGCGAACCTTCACCGGCTGCCACGCCCGTGCTGGCGCCCCGAAGCTGCCGTACCGCAATCCTTCTCGCCGTGGCGCCTGTCCTCGTCTTCGGCATTTATATCCCCGGGCCAGTCCATTCTCTGATGACACTTGCGGCACAGCAATTGGGAGGGCACTGAGATGGCAGCCCATTCGTCGCCCATCGCTGGAGACAATACGGCGGGCTTGATCGATTTGACGGCCGCAGTCGAAGAGCGCTTTGGAAGCGAAATCTCCAGGGCTCCGGTGGGCGGCGGATTCGTTCTCACCCTTGCTCTCTCTCAACCGGACGTATTGCCTGCGCTCTGCAAATTTTTGTTTTGGGAGCATGGATGTCTATTCGGTGGAATCACCACAGAGGAGCACGCGGCTCGCTGGCAGATGCACTACACGTTTTTGCTGCTCGGCTCGGGCTGGATCGACTTGGAGCTTTCACTTCCGCTCGAGACGATCGTCCTGCCGAGTATCGTGGCGGAGGTGCACGCGGCCGACTGGCATGAGCGCGAGATTGAAGACCTGTTTGGAATTCATTTCGAGAACCACCCCCGGCTTGGCGATTTCGTGCTGCACGACCAGATCTGGCATGAGGGCATCGACCCGATGCGCAAGAACTTCTCCGCCAGTCACCCCCAACTGGAACGCAAGGTGGACCTTGACTGGCAGCCGCTACTGGTTGTCGGAGACCCGGGTTCGTTTGCGATGCCGGTAGGTCCAATTTACGAGGGCGGAGTTGGGGAGTCGCTGCACTTTTTGCTGGAGACCGTCGGTGAAGATGTGATCCGCGCAGCGCCGCGGCTCTTTTACAATTATCGCGCCGTCGAAAAGATTGCCGAAGGGCGTACCGTTGGGGATGCGCTTCTTCTCTCTGAACGATTCGCTGCGACCTCCGCTTTTGCGCATTCGCTTGCCTTCTGTCTGGCCGCCGAGAGGATCGCGGCAGTCGACGTGCCGCCGCGAGCTGCGGCCCTTCGTGTCCTGCTCGCGGAGCTTGAGCGGCTGAGGCACCACGCCGGTGCGATTGCGGCAATTTGCGAGTCCACTGCGCTTGCAGTCCCTGCCTCCCAAGCTGCAATCATCGAAGAGAACCTCCTGCGCGCTTCCTGTGTATTTGCCGACCATCGGTACCTGTTCGGGCTGAACACCCCTGGCGGACTGAATCGCGATTTCGGATCGGAGCAATGCAACACCTTGCTCGTTGCTGTCGATGAGGCGGAGAGTGACCTTCGCATCCTGGAGAAGCGGCTTCGCTTGAGCAGCAGCTTCCTTGACCGTCTTGAGGACGTCGGCGTCGTCACTGGAGAGAACGCCAGGGATTTGAATCTGGTGGGTCCGATTGGGCGTGCCTCCGCTCAGCACTGCGATTTGCGAAAGGCCTGCTCTTATTCCGGCTACGGACAGCTTCCCTTTGACGTTCCCTGCGAGACTGAGGGTGATGGCTACGCTCGCCTGCGCGTGCTCTTTGCGGAAGCGACGCAGTCGGCGAAACTCATTCATCGGGTTGCCGGCAGGTTGGAGGAAGGCCTCGTTCGTGTCTCCTGCGAGCTGCATCGCGCAGGCGCGGCGCTTGGATGGGCGGAAGCGCCGAGAGGCGCAGCCCTTCACTGGCTGCGAGTGGACAAAACGGGCGTGGTCGAACGGTATCGGGCAATCACGCCGTCCTTCAACAACTGGCTCGGGTTCCACGTGGCCGCGGAGAATTTTGCGTTTCAGGATTTCCCGATCATTCTTGCGACCTTCGGGCTGTCCGCAACTGAATGCGATCGGTAGAGGTGGGCTCACCATGAGCTTTTGGTTTTGGCACGGATTGCGCAAAGGCATTCAGTCAACTCGCTACCCTGGGCGAGCGGAGAACACCCCCGGAATTTCTCCGGGGCGCCCGATGAACACAGATTTTTCCTCGGCTGAAGAGGCCCGGCTCGCTGCGGAAATCTGTCCATCGGATGCAATCGTTGCCCACGGAAAATCGACGTATGTGGATCATGGCAAGTGCGTGAATTGCCAACTTTGCCTTCATTCCCTGCCGTCTCCCATGAATTGGGAACCTGGGTTTGAGTGGACCCGGCTGCCTGCCAATCGCACAGAATCGTTTCCCTTGCCTTCGGCCTTTGCCAAGTCCACGCACATCATGGTTGTGGATGCCGGAGATTGCGGCGCCTGCCTTCACGAGGTGAAGCAACTCAACAATCCTCTCTACAACATGCATCGGCTCGGATTCTTTTTGACGGCAACGCCGCGCACCGCAGATCTTCTGCTTGTTGTAGGGCCCGTAAGCGAGAACATGCGCGGACCGCTGCTCAAAACCTGGGAAGCAATGCCAACTTCGAGGAAAGTGATGGCTGTTGGCAGTTGCGCCATTTCCGGCGGCGTGTTTGGCAGAAGCTTTATGTGCGCCTGTGGCGTAGGCTCGGTCTTGCCGGTCGACTTTGAGGTTCCTGGGGACCCTCCACCGCCTCTGGCAATACTGCACGGACTCCTCGTTGTTGCGGGAAGGAAATCGTTGAAGAGTCTTGAGCCCGTCTCCGAAGGGAGATCCTGACCCATGGTCCTCACCGGCCCATCGCTGGTCGCAATCTTCCTCATTTGCGCGGCAGGAGTCTTCTGCTCGGCTTTGTTTGCCCGCAAGCAGGTCCCATCGGTGCTGGCCGTCGCGGGCACCTTGTCGTCGATTCTTATGGTCCTCACGTCCGCCATTGTGCTTCTCGGCGGTCGGCCTTTCGAGGCCTCGCTCTGGACGCTGGATGGCTTTGGCCGCCTTGCAATCCATCTCGATCCGCTATCGTCCATCTTTCTTCTCGTCTCTGGAGTCGTCTACTTTTCCGTCTCATTATTTGCGGCAAGCTATCTCAAGAATCAGGCGCACGCAGCCCACCCCCACCGGCATTACTCGATCTTGTACTTCGCGCTCATGGCCTCAGTGGTCTTGATCCTTGTGGCCGGGGATACCGTTCTCTTCCTCATCAGCTGGGAATGCATGTCCATTTTTTGCTTCTTGCTGATCAACTACTTCCCGCGTGGACAGGCAGACAAATCCGCCGGCTACATCATGCTGGCAATGAGTGAAGCGGGCTTTCTCGCGGTTGCGGTCGCCTTTTTGTTTCTCGCCCGTTCCGCGCCGGATTTCTCCTTTGCGGCTCTGCGCATCGCCAGCGCGACGCTCTCCCCGCATACGTTATGGCTGCCCTTCCTGCTGGGCCTTTTTGGCTTTGGAGTAAAAGCCGGTCTCGTCCCCGTCAATTTCTGGCTCCCCCGATCTTATACTGCCGCTCCACCCGCCTTCATACCGGTTTTTGCAGGCATCACACTCAATCTTGGGTTCTATGGAATCCTGCGGCTCAATGCGGATCTCATGCATGCCGGCTATGGAGCCGGCATCGTGGCGCTGATCGCTGGCAGCGTCACCGCCTTGGTGGGGATCCTCTACGCGACGACCGACAATGACATGAAAACGATGCTCGCGCACAGCTCCATCGAAAACGCGGGGATTATCGTTGCCGCCTTTGGCGCTTTTCTGGTCTTTCGCGCCTTCGATGAGACTGTTGCCGCCGCACTCGCCCTTTCCGCTGCTCTCTACCACATGGTGAATCATTCAATCTACAAGACCCTTCTCTTCGAAGGCGCCGGCCACGTGGAAGCCGCGACAGGCACGCGCGAAATGGACCAGCTCGGCGGTCTCTCGCGCCTATTGCCGGGCTTATCGGCCGTCTTTCTTGTAGGTTGCCTCGCGATTTCCGCCGTTCCGCCCTTCAACGGCTTCGTCAGCGAATGGATGACCCTGCAAACGATGCTCCGCAGCGCCCTCCTTGCATCCACATCGGTGAGGATTGTCTTCGCGCTTTGCGGAGCAGCGCTCGCGCTGACGGCGGCACTGGCCGTGACGTGCTTTGTGAAAAGCTATGCCATGAATTTCCTCGGCATCCGCAGGGGTAACTGGGAACTCCAGGACAAGACGCAAGCAATGAATAAATTCCCTCTGGTGTTCTTGGCAGTCCTTTGTTTGTTGTTGGGAGTTCTCCCAACCTACGTCCTGCCGATGCTCAACCGGAGCGTGGAACCGCTCGCCGGCGCCAGCGTCACCACCGCACTTGTGCAGCCGTTCTTCACGGCTACGCCTCAAAACGTGCAACTTCCCGCTGCGTTCCTTCAGGACTTTCACAACCTGGGGGCACAGGCTGGTAAGGGTGTGATCCCGGGCCGCGGTCTGGTCGTGCTCCTGCGAGGAAAGGAAGCGAATCCGGTAGTTTTTGCCATGTCGCCTTCCTACAGCATCGTGGCCCTGATCTTGCTCGTCGCCGCTACTTGGTTCGTGGTAAGCCGCTTTACGAAGAAACGTACTCTCGCGCGGCGCCCGGTCTGGGCCGGAGGCATTCCTCGGCTTTTGCCGGTCTTGACGTACACCGGAACTGGCTTTTCCAATCCGGTCCGCGTCGTTTTTCAGGCCATCTTTCGGCCAAACATTATTGAAGACACCCGTCAGACCGTCGCAGTGCATTTTCGCACGGCCATTCACCGGCAGCGTGAAGAAACGCATGTTGTCGATCGCCTGCTGCTGAAACCGGTGGGATCCTCCGTCCAGTGGGTTGCAGCCTTTCTTGCAGGCATGCACCACGGAAAATTGAACGCCTATGTCACTTACGTGCTGGCGTTTCTGTTGCTCGTGCTCTTTTTGTATCGGGGAGGTTAGAACCTGCGGAACGCCCCCACACCGCTGTTCACTCGGTCGTGCAATCTCAACTCCTGCGCGCGCACGAGGTGAACTCAGGCGGAGGCTCCCGACTGAGGGGCAGTCATGAATCCTGTTGGGCCAGTCTTGAGTCTGTTGTTCGCCGTGTGCGCTGCAGGCATCATTCTGGGAATCTTCGTTCCTGAGAGGCGCATTCCCACGGTTGTCGCTTGGGCGGGATCGATCCCCGCCCTTCTGGGGATGTATGCTTCAGGCGTCGTACTGGCATCGGGGAACCAGTTCCACCACGCGTTGTGGTCGATTCCCTCAATCGGCGCCCTGACGATTCTTCTGGATCGTGTGTCGGCCTTCTTCCTGCTGATTGCCGCCGTCGTCATCCTCACTAGCTCAGTATTCTCCGCTGCCTATATGAAGCGCTTTGTTGGTCGCTACAGTCTGCGAGCCTTCAATGCCTGGTATCTCGTTCTGTGCGCCTCGATCGCATGGATTCTTGTCGAAAACGATGTCTTCGGCTTCCTGCTTGCTTGGGAGGCGATGTCCATTTCGAGTTACCTCCTCGTCAACTTTGAGCATCGTCACAGGGGAACCAGCGAGGCAGGCTATCTGATGCTGGCGATGGGAGAAGCGGGATTCATCGCTGTCACATTGGCGCTGCTCATCCTTGCAGCCAGGACTGGATCCTGGCAGTTTTCAGATCTCGGCATCGGTGCGGCTGCGCTGAGTCCTTTCCTCCGCCGGGCTGTGTTTCTGCTCACCTTCTTCGGTTTCGGAGTGAAGGCGGGCCTCGTTCCCGTGAACGCGTGGCTGCCAAGGGCGCATCCCGCCGCGCCGGCCAATGTCTCCGCGATCCTTTCCGGCGCGATTCTGAACCTGGGCCTCTATGGAATCATTCGTTTCGATTTTCAAATAGCACCCGTGACGGGAACCGGAGCCGGACTGGTGATCCTTCTGTCCGGAACGGTCTCCGCGCTTGTGGGAATCCTTTACGCGACCACGGAAACCGACTTGAAGGGTGTTCTTGCTCACAGCTCAATTGAAAACATCGGAATCGTGACTCTCGGCTTCGGTGCAAGTGTCATTTTTGCCGCTGCGGGCCTGCCCCTCTTGTCGGGGATGGCGTTGCTTGCAGCTTTCTACCACATGCTCAATCATTCCATCTACAAAGCTCTTCTCTTTCTCGGCGCTGGCTCGGTGGATGAGCATGCGGGCACGCGCGATCTCGATCGTCTCGGTGGACTCATGCGGTTGATGCCCTGGACTGCAGGCACATTCCTCATTGGCGCGCTGGCCATCTCTGCCGTTCCGCCGTTCAATGGATTCGTGAGCGAATGGCTCACGCTGCAGACTCTTCTTCGCGGCGTGGAAATCCCCTCGATCCCCTTACGCTTGGTATTCGCGCTCTGTGGCGCCGTCCTTGCCTTGACGGCCGCGCTCGCCGTCACATGTTTTGTGAAAGTGTTTGCGATGAGTTTTCTCGGTTTGCCGCGCTCTGAGGGCGCCGCAAGGGCCGTCGAGGCCCGTCGCAGCGTAGTCGCGCCCATCGGATTGCTGGCGGTTCTTTGCCTTTTGCTGGGCGTTCTTCCCACCTACCTCATACCTGCGATCGGCCGGGCCTTACAGCCCATAATCGCCGCCGGCGCCGCGGAATCGCTCGTGCCCCCGTTCTTCACGGCCACCCGTGAAAACCGCCAGCTTCCTCCGGCTTTCCTCCAGGACTTCCATAATCTGGGTGCGCAATCGGGAGAAAGGATCCTCCCCGGTCGCGGACTGGTCGTGCTCCTCCGCGGCTCGGAACGCAATCCAGTCGTTTTCGCCATGTCGCCCTCGTACAGCCTCGTCGCCCTGGCGATTCTGCTCTTGCTTGCAGGGATTGTCTTCACACGTCTCACGCGACGGCGCAACGTCAGCCGGCGTCCGCTGTGGGCGGGAGGAATCCCAAAATTGCTGCCGCAGATGTCCTATACGGCTACGGGATTTTCGAACCCGGTACGTGTAGTCTTCCAGGCAATCTTCCGGCCCAACATCACAGAAGACACCCGCAATACCGTAGGGGTGCATTTCCGCACTGCGATTCATCGAAAACGGGAAGAAACCCATGTTGTGGACCGGGTCTTCCTGCGGCCGATAGGTCAAGGCGTCAATGGCGTCGCGCGATTTCTCGCCGGCATGCATCACGGCAGGCTGAATGCGTACGTGGTTTACGCGCTCGCATTCCTTCTGCTCGTGCTCTTTCTGTACAGAGCGACATAGAAACGTCCCAGCGAAAGCCGCCCCTGCCTCATCTTCCGCCGTCGCACGAGATGAAGTGTGCGTGGCAAGCCCGGATACTTTCCTGGGCGGCCCTCCGGTCCCTCCACCCTATTACCTTGATGCGCCTTCCTCTGAAATCTCGATGCATGGAAAGTACGTATTCGATCTCCAGAAGAAGATTCGCTTGAGCGTCGGTGTAATTGTGGATGAAGCGAAATCGGGAATTCGACACGGCACAAGCGACAATCTTTTCCAGTTGGACGCCATGGTCCATGATCTCTAAGGCGCCGATTGGACGGCCCTGCCTGATGCAGCCGGGTTCGGGACATGCGTCGCCCAGCATCAGAATCCCGAGCGGTTCTCCGTTCGCGCACAGGGTCTGCGGGATGAACCCATAGTCTCCGGGCAAATGAACGGGGGGATACAGCGGCTTCACGGGACGAAACAGGCGCGAGTGCCTGTCGTATTTGGTAGCTCGGCGGTGAGCGACCTCAATTACCGCAGTCACGGTGTTGGGGGCATCTTCGCCGAGGGGGAGAGCCAGATAGTCGGTCATTTGGCCGTTTGCTCCTTTGGGATGGACACTTGCGCAGGAGCAAAACAAAACTCCTGCCTTTCAGCAGGAGTCATCAGCCTCTCCATCCAGAGGCGCTTCAAGGTGGATTCCTTCACCGCCTTAACCATAGCACATCGCGACTGCAATGTCTCGCAAAACGTCCACCTCGACCGCACTTCGGTAATTGCTGATACTTCGATTGAGGTTCCCATCCTCGTCTGACGGCGGGTCATTGATCGAGAGTCGAGGAACCACTTGCGTAATAGGCCTCCGCGAGGTCCGGAAAGCGAAGAAGCCAGTGTGTGAGGTCGACCAGGTGGCTGCGTTCGAGCGCCCTGCGCAGCTTCGGG
>JASHTS010000304.1 GCA_030040425.1 Acidobacteriaceae bacterium
TCGCATGGAGTATGCCCAAATGCAAACTCATTCTCCTAGCTCCGTTTCAAAGATGAGCCATTCTACGTTTTCGCGCGATACGACGATGCGCGCATCTTCGATAGAGAACTCGGCTTCCCCAACGTCAAAAGTGCCAAACCTTCGGTCTGAGCCTATTAACCCAACCTGCAACGCGTCTTCGTCTATCACGTCGATGCGCCCAGAGAGTACGACTTCCGGTTCACCGCGCTCAATGATTGTGACTCTCAACGGGGTGCTGAGATTCTTCCACATCTCAAATCTAGCGAATGCTTCAGACGAAGAAGCCATGTTCTTTTTCCGTCTCTTGTTCCAATTGAGAGCCAGCGCAAAACGGTTAGCGCGGGAGGGCGGAGATAAGTGTGACCGCGCCTATAGCGCCTTTCTCTCAACCATTGACTCTGAGATAAAATGAGGGCGCTCTGTCCACTTGCAGATGGGAACTCCCCTTCGGCATCCTCCAACAGGGATATTATAGGCGCAAGCTTATTGCCTTGGTTAGCCAACTATATTATTGCCCAACTTTGAGACCTGGGAAACCACAAACCCAAACTCATTTGTCCCGAGCCAATTTGATCGTCATGCAAGGCGTTGTCATCCCGAGCGAAGGCCGTCCGCACTTGCGGACGGCCGCAGTCGAAGGATCCGCGGTCGTTCTTCTGATCCCTGTTTTCTGTTTTCTGTTCTCTGTTCTCTATTCCTCCCGCAACACCTCCAGGGGCCTCAGCCCCAGAATCCGGTAGCTTGCAATCCAGCCGGTCGCCGTCGCCAGCACCGCCGTGCCCGCGAGCGCCAGCAGCGTCGCGCCCCACGCAAAGTGAAACGCCACGTCCATCCGCTTCAGCAGCACGCGCGTCAGCAACTGCGCAAACGCCGCGCCCACCGCGCCGGCCAGCAAACCCAGCACGCTGAACTCCACGCTGAACGTGCGCACAATGCGAATCCGCGTCGCGCCTAGCGTCTTCAGCACCACCGCCTCGCGCATGCGCCGGAAGCGCGTGCTGGCAATGCTCGAGGCCAGAATCATCAGCCCGGCGAGAATCGAGAACCCCGCCAGCAGCCGCACTACCAGCGTGATCTGGTTCACCACGCTGTCGATCCGGTCCAGCACGTCGGCCACGTTGATCACCGTCACCGTAGGATACGCGGCAAACAGCACCCGCTCCAGCGCGCCCACCTGCGCCGGATCGACATGCGCGCCGCCATACCACGTCGAAGGCTGGGCCGCAATCAGCCCCGAGGGCAGAACAAACTCCACCCGCGAAGCCAGGTGCTGCCCGTCCGCGCGATAGATCGCGCCCACCTTCAGCGCCCGCTGCACCCCTCCCGTCTCCAACTGCAGCGGCGTGCCCACGCTCAGATTCAGCCGCGTGGCCACGCCCTCACCCACGGCAATCTCCGCTGCCTGCGCATCTTTCCACCACGCGCCATGCAGCACTTTATCGCCCTCCGGCGGCGCATCGGCCCAGGTCAGCTCCGCGCTCTCCAGCATGCGCAGCGGAAAATGCTTGCCCTTCATCTGCTCCACCGGCGTGCCGTCGATCGACACAAACCGCCCCATCACCACCGGCAGCATGTCCAGCTTCTGGCTTACGCCCGGCTGCCGCGCGAACAGGGCGCGCATCCCCTCCACTTCACTGGTGCGCACGTCGGCCAGAAAAACATTGGGCAGCTTCGGCGAAGCCGTTTCGCGCAGGTCGCGCAGCAGATCGGCCTGCACCAGGTACACCGCCAAAATCAGCATCACGCCTGTGCCCAGCGCGGCGAGCACCGGCGCCGACTGGTTCCCCGGCCGGTAGAGATTGGCGAGGCCATGCCGCAAGGACGAGGGCAGCCGCAGCCGGGTGGCGTTCAGAAAAACGCGCAGCCCGAAAAGCGTCGCCGCCGCCAGCGCCAACAGCACCACCAGCGTGGCGGCAAAGGCCATGCCAAAACGCACGCCCACCGCGGCGGAATCCGAGAGCGCCCACGCAATCCCGATCAGCGGCAACAGAAGCGCAATGGAAAGCAGCAGTTGCGGCCAGCGCTTCATCCAGCGCTCGAAGAACCCCATCACCCCGCCCGCTCGGTGCTCCACCAGCCGCCGCAGCACCAGCACTGGACGCACGCCGCGCACATCGACGAGCGGCGGCAGACAGAATAGCAGTGTGGTCAGCAAGCCCACGCCCAGCCCGGCCAGCGCCGACTCCCACGGAAACCCGAGCTGCACGTGAGCCGGAAGCAGCTTGCCGAAGGCCGAAGGCAGCGCGGCCATCACGCCCAGGCCCGCGGCCACGCCCACGAGTGCGCCGGCCAGTCCCAGTCCAAGCGTCTGCAAGAGAAAAATGCGCAGCAGATCTCCCGAGCCCGCGCCCAGCGCCTTCAGAATCGCCAGCATGTCCATGCGTTGATCGAGATGCGCGTGCATGGCCATGGCCACACCGATCGCGCCCAGCACCATGGCCACCAGGCAGATCAGGCTCAGAATCGCCGTCGCGTTGTCCAGCCCGCGCGTCAACGCCGGGTTGCCTTCGCGAAAATCCATCACCTGCGCATCGGGCAGCGCGCTCTCGAGCTGCGCGCGCACCGCCGCTGTCTCGGTGTCCGCCGTTTGCCCACGGGGCGGCGTCTCCGGCAACTTCACCAGCAGCCGCTCGCTCACGCGGCTGCCCGGCGCAATCAGCCCCGTCGTCGCGAGCGCATCCTGCGAGATCATCACCCGCGGCCCCAGTCCCGCGCCCGAAGTAATCCGGTCCGGCTCCTCGGTGAGCACGGCGGCAATGTGAAACATTGTCGAGCCCAGCCGCAGCGCATCGCCCACATGCGCGTTCATGCGGATCAGAAACTCGTCGGCCACCACCGCGCCGCCGCCCGCAAGCGCATCCTTGAGGCTCATTGCCGGCTTGAGCTCCGCGGTTCCGTAATACGGATACTCATTCGGATCGACGGCCTTGAGCGAAACCAGCAGCGGCGTCGGTGGACCTGGATCGTTTGCCGCCGCGCTCGCCGGCGCGGCTGGCCCCGCGCTTGCCGGGCCTGCGCCCGCGTTCGCTCCTTCCTTCGTGACTGCGCCTGCCCCCATGCTGGCCATCGAAATCGTTTCCGTCACCCACGTCGAGCGAATCCCGTTGCCGTCCTTCTTCATCAGCGCGGCAATATTCCGGAGTTCCTCCTGCGTCGGCACATGAAAGATGCGCGCGCTCAGGTCGCCGGCCATCAGCGAGCGCGCCTCGCCGCTCAGCATGCGCCGGAAGTTGTTGCTCAACCCGCGCACACCCACCAGCGCCGCCACGCCCACGGCCACGCTCAGCACCACAAAGCTGAACTTGCCCGGCGCCGACTTCAGATCCCGCCACGCAATTGCTCCCGCACGTTGCCAACTCAGCGCCCGCTTCGCCATCTACTCCCCTTAGCACCGCTCCAGTCCCTAGTCCCCGGTCCCTAGTCCTTGTTCCCTAGTCCTTGTTCCCTAGTCCCTCGTCCCTAGGTCCCTGCCCTCACGTCCTCCACCACCACCCCGTCCCGCAGCACAATCTTCCTGTCCGCGCGGCTCGCGATCTCGGGATCGTGCGTCACCAGCACCAGCGTCGTCCCCGCTCTGCGATTGCGCTCGAGCAGCAGATCGAGCACCAGTTTCCCATTCGCGCTGTCCAGATTCCCCGTCGGCTCGTCGGCCATTACAATCGGCGGCTCGGCCACAAATGCGCGCGCCAGCGCCACGCGCTGCTGCTCGCCGCCCGAGAGTTGCACCGGATAATGATCCATCCGCTCCTTCAGCCCCACTTCGTCCAGCATCTGCCGCGCCTTCTTGAGGCCGTTGCCTTCCACGTTCAGCTCATACGGCAGCAGCACGTTCTCGAGCGCCGTGAGCGTCTGGATGAGTTGATAGGACTGGAAGACGAACCCGATCTTTCGCCCGCGCACGCGGGCGAGCTCGCTCTCCGCCAGGTTGTGAATGGGTACGCCGTCAAGAAAGATCTCGCCCGCGCTCGGCGAGTCGAGCCCCGCGAGCAGGCCCAGCAGCGTGCTTTTCCCGCTGCCGCTCGCGCCCACAATCGCCACAAATTGCCCGGGGGGAATCGTGAGCGAAATGCCCTTCAATATATCTACCCGCCGCGCGCCATTTTGAATCCATTTGCGCGCATCGCGAACCTCAATCACGCATCCTCCGCTGAAAACAGGGAATAGGGAGTAGGGGACAGGGAATAGAAAACCTGCTTCGGCTCGAACAAATTCATTGCCAACCTCGAGGCTTCGACCATCTCGCTCCCTCGCCCCTGTCTCTCACTTCCTTCTCCCTATTCCCTATTCCTTACGCTTCGTCGCGTTGCCTCGTTCCCCGCCAACCCGCTAACCTGCAAACTCGCGCGAAGCGCGTGCTAACTCGCTCATTCGCTCACCCGCCTTCTGACCCCTTTTTCACTGCATATCTACCTCAATCCTGTCCTCCGGCAGCGGTTGCCGCAGGTCCGGCTCGTCCGCATCGTGCGGATCGCGCACCTCGCCATGGGCAAGTGGATGCAGCTTGAACAGCACCAGTTCGGTCCGCTCGGGATGATCGAACGCCGGAAACGTCGCTACCTGTTCGACGGAGTAACGCGTGTGCAGGTCTTCGAGCGTGCCTGGATCGAGATCGTTCCACGACGCAAACCACCCCGGCCTGTACATGCCGAGCTTCACGGGCAAATCTACGGTGCCGAAGTCGTCGCACAAAGCCGGCAAGCCCGTCAGCAGCGTGATCTCGTCGCCGCTCACGGAGACCAGCAGCCGGTTACCGTTGGGATGCGCATCGATAGATTGAGTCAGACTCTCGGCCGCAGTCACAAAAGTGTACTCGGGATGCATCGCGTAGCCGATCGTCCGCGCCCCGTTCACGGCGATCGCCGCGATCGTCACCGCCAGCGCCGCCCCGACCGGTCCGTCGCGCCATCCGCGCAGCGATGTTGCGCTTGCGCCGGCGCGCGCCGCCCGCGCGGGAAGGCCAAAACGCCCGGCGCCAGAGAATTCGAGGCCGCGCACCACAACAAAGACCAGAAAGAAGGCAACCGGCGCATAGTACCGCGGCTGGGGATGATTCTGCATGGTCATGAACAGGATCATGCCCGCAATCCCGGCCACCGAAGCGCCCGCCACCGGATCAAGCAGGAATCTCCGCGCCCGCGCCCCCCGCCAAAAAACCGCCGCACCCACCACCAGCAACCCCGCCAGCAGCGTCAAAATCCAGTCCACCCACAGCACCCCGTGCGTCGACCACCACAGGCTCACCATCGGCCAGTACCACTCATGCGGCCGCGGATACTTGTTGACATAAAAGTAGTACCGGTAATCCGCGAACAGATGCATCCGCGCAATCGTGGCCAGCCACAGCCCATATCCCGCCGCAAACACCGCGCCCGCCACACCCACGCATCGTGCCGCCACGCCCCGCCTGCGACCCAGCACCGCCGCCATTGCCCACGCCAGCGCCGGCAGGAGAAAAATCGCCGTCGTCTTCGTCAACGCCGCGAGCACTGCAAGCGCACCCACGCCCGCCGCGCCCGACGCCGGCCGCCGCATTCGATGTAGCCGCACGGCGATATTCAGCGCCGCGAGCACCCACGCCGTCTCGAGCGGTTCCAGGATCGCCAGCCGGCTGAAGCTATAAAGAAACGGGCTCGTCACCAGCAGCGAAACCCCCAGCAGCGCCGGCCATCGTCCTCCGCGTTCCTCTGCTCTCCGCTCGTCGTCCAGCCCTGCCTTGTGCGCATGCAACAGCGCGTAGCTCAACGCCAGGTTCACAAAGAACACACCCACCGCCAGCGCCCGCGCCGCCTCCACCGTCACACCGGTAAAGCAGAACACCAACCACTCGAGCGCCGGCCACACCGGAACCGCAACCGCCGGGTTGAAATCTCCCGCCACATACCAATGCCCCAGCAGATGCGCGCGCACCGCCGCACTTCCGTACCACCCTTCGTCCGTGTACTTCGCCCAGTCGAACATCCATGGCGAGTGATTGGGAAAATCCGCCCGCAGATGCGCTGCATGGAGCGCCGCAAACCCTGCAATTCCAGCAACCCACGCCGCCATCCCCGCCGTCTTCCACCAGTGCCGCGCGCGCCCCGCCCCTTCAAGGCGCGCCGCGGCCGCCCGCATCACCGGCTCGGCCTGCGTTTGCATCTCCATCGCCACACGCCCTCAAAATCCGCGCCAACCCTCGCTTGAAAGCCCATCCAGAGTGGTTCGAGTATAGCGTCCCCGCTCCCCGACCTCTCCTCTCTGCTCCCTCGCTCGCTCGTTCCCTCACTCTCTGTTCCCTGATCCCTGATCCCTGTTCTCTGATCCCTCAGTCCCTCAGTCCCCGTCTTCCACATGTTCCCCTTCAAGTTTTCCCACCGTCCGCCGATGACACACTGGTCGGCCCGTGTGTATCAGCGCGGGTCATAGAGGCGAGGGGCTCCGTTGACACGCCAACAATCCGCCATTCCGCTCCCATCCCCGCAGCCTTCCGCACCCGGCGTTCCCACTCCCGGCCCTGCTCTCGTCGAACCCGAATCCAGCCTTACCGCGCTCGTCGGCGTCAGCGCCGCCTGGCGCAAGCTGCTCGTCCAGGCTGAGATGGCTGCGCCCCACCTGCAGCTCGCCGCCATTGAGGGCGAGCACGGCTGCGGCAAAACCACCCTCGCCCGCTATCTCCACGCCCGCTCGCCTCTTGCAGCCGCCGCCTTTCAGCGCCGCGACGCCCGCGAGTGGCTCGCCACTGACGCCGACCCCGCCACTCTGGCCGGCTTCCTTTACCTCGACCGCGTCGACCTCCTAGCCTCGCCCGGCCAGGGTCTGCTCCTCGGCGTCCTCAAAGCCCTGCAGGATCGCCCGCCCGGCCGCGCCATCCTCGTCGCTTCCTCCGAAACCTCGCTTCGTCACATGGCCAGCCAGGGAATACTCCTCCCCGACCTCGCCTTCCGTCTCACCGCCATCCGCTTCTCCATTTCGCCCCTGCGCCAGCGCCGCGAAGACATCGCCCCGCTCGCTCAGGCCCTGCTCGAACGGATCGCCGCCCGCTATCAGCAGCGCCACGTCGTTCTCGGACCCGGCACCCTCGCCCGACTCCTTCAGCACACCTGGCCCGGCAATGTCCGCGAGCTCTCCAGCGTTCTCGAAACCGCGCTCCTCGAGTCCGCCAACGGCGTCATCCGCGCCTTCGATCTCGCGCTGCCCGACCATTCCGCCGCCGCGCCCGCCGAGCCTCAGCCCATCTCCCGGCCTGACAACCTCGCCCTCGACGCCGTCATCCGCCACCACGTGCAGTACGTGCTCGACCTCAATCGGGGCAACAAGCTCCGCGCCGCCCGCCAGCTCCACATCTCCCGTTCCACCCTCTACCGCATCCTTGCCGACGAGCCGCTCATGGCCTCGTAGCCCCACCACCTGCGCCAACGCACAGTCGGCTGCGCTTCTCCAATCCCGCACCCGCCTCCCTGCGCATCGCTTCAGCCTCGCAGGCGCGGGCAATATTCCATCCACCCGGTAACCGGGGTCAGACCCAGGCCGCAAAACGGTACTCAAGCCGCGCCACTTTCGGTCCTCCGTTCCAGCACCAACGTGCCGTATTTCCTACATGCTGCGAGGATTATCCATTTGACCCCCAGCCCTCAATTCGCCAACAATCGTAATCACTATATGCGGGACTCGCATCCGGGCCCCTCCCGCTACTTAACTCAACTAAGCCGGAGTATCTAAATGAAAGTCAGTCTTAGAGGAATCGCAGCATACGTCTCGATTTTGCTCGCCTGCGCCAGCCTTCCTGCCTTCGCCCAAACCCCCGTTTCCGTCAAGTTCACCGGCGGCTACACCACGGTTTGGGGCAACTCCAGCGGGGAATACGGAGCCGGCATCTACTCCGCGGACATCAATGGAACCTCGTCGGCCTCCGGCATCATCTGCGATGACTTCAAGGATGAGATCACTTCCGGAGAAAGCTGGACCGCCAACGCCTTTCAGGCGTCGACCCTCGTCTCCAGCGGCAATCTCGACAACACCATGTTCGGCAGCACCATTGGCGTCACCGGCTATGCGGAAGTGGCCACGCTCGTCAGCATGATGTTCTCCGGCGGCACCACCTACGGCAGCCTCACTGGCATTACCCAGGCTGAGCTCTCCTCGGCCATCTGGTACATTACCGCTCCTGGCGGCATCTCCGGCCTTAACCCCACCGCCACCGCGCTCGTGGCCGCCGTGGAAGCGGCGTTTTGCGGCAATCCCACCGCTGCGGCCAACTACCTGTCCACGTTGACCAATCTATGGATCCTCACTCCCGCTACTCTGGGCCCGGGAGAGCCCCAGGAGATGTGGACGGACAATCTCGACATGCCGGAAGGCGGCGCCGCGTCTCTCTATCTGCTGCTCGGCCTGCTCTCCTGCGGCTTGGGCTTCTTCACGCGCGCTCGTGTACGCGTCAAAGCCTGACCCACGCGGCCTGGCCAAGCCGGCCTGACTCATCCGCGGTCTCCTCCCGCGCCTCGAACCGCACAGCTCTTCTCTCCAGCGCCCCGGATGCTTCCATCCGGGGTTGGTGTCCGCGGCGTGGGTTTTGACGGGTTCGACTCCCCGCCGCGCCCGAAAATCTCTCGCATCCTCATCAAAACGAAGTAGATCCAGCGAAACCAACTTTTTTGGCCCTGGCCGCATCTAAGGTTCAAGCAGCAAAACTGTAGCGCTTGGGTTCTTCGTTCCCTTGGCGGCGGATAGCCAAATTATCCGCTTGAATCTTTCCTAAAGGGAGGATCGCCCCAGATGAACACCAGTATCACTATCCTTCTGAACAAGCTCATTGAAGTGGAGAAGTCCATCGGCGTGGAATCCGATCTTTCTCTCCGCCGAAAACTGCATGAGGCGGAAGACTACGCCCTTCAAATGCAAAAAGAGCTGGCCCAGAATCTCTACCAGGCGGCAAAATGCTTTACCCGCCCGGGCATGGAGAGAACCACCCTCGGCTCCGCCGCCTGAGAGCTTTCAGGCCCCTATTCGCCAGCGCCCAAATCCTCCGCCTTCAGGCCGGGAGAGGCTCGGAGAGAGCACCCTTTCGCGCGCCGCTGGAAAAACTCTGCCGAAGAACGCCTTGTAACAAGGGCGCGGCTGGCAGGTCGGGGCTTCAGCCCTGACTGACTCACAGACGCACTTCCCCGAAAACTCCCGGGCCTCAGCCCCATGGAGGGGGCAGGCGCCTTCAGGCCCAGCACACTGACCGCGACCTTCGATCAAGACACGCCGGCATTCAAGGGGAAGAGGATTCATTTGATGGACGAAGTGAGCAGCTTTCGGGCCATTTGGATGAAATTCTCCACGAGCACGGACCGCACGCCCCGCCGGTTCCATGCAACGCCGATGCTCCATTCGGCTTCAGGAACCCTGGTTTCGCCAAATCGGATTTGCGGCACGCGCATCAGTTGTACCGCGCTGGGAGCAATACTGACGCCCAGACCGGCCCGCACCAAATTCAGTGCGGTAAAAAACACATCGGCTTCCTGAACCACCCTGGGCACAAAACCGGCGGCTCGGCAGGTGCGAAAGACGTGGTCATAAAAGCTGGCCGAGTCAGCGCGGCAGGGCAGGATGAAGGGCGCACGGCTTAAGGATGCCAATCCGCTCTTCGCATCCCAGGCTGCCTGCTCGCTCAGCACCACCATGAGCCGCTCATTCAGGATCGGGATGGTTTCAAGGTCTTCGGCGCGCACGGGAAGACGCACAAACCCTACATCGATCCTTCTGTTGCTGAGCGCCTCAACCTGATCCGACGTCGACATGTTGCGCACCGTCAAGTCGACGTTTGGAAATCGCTTTCTGAAGCGCATCATCAGGTTTGGCAAACCGCGAGCGAGAACCGCAATTCCGAATCCGACCCGCAACGTTCCAGCCTCACCCTTCAGGGTAAGACGCGTGATTCTTTCGGCGGACTCCGAATCCTCGACTATCCGCCGCGCGTGTTGCTGCAGCACCTGGCCAGCCGAAGTGAGATGCAATCCGCGAGTGCGCCGGATCAGCAATGGTCCGCCCAGCCGGTCTTCCAGGCGGCGGATCTGTTTGCTCAACGCCGGCTGGGAGACATGGAGGATCTCTGCGGCGCGCCGGAAGTGAAGTTGTTCGGTGAGAATCAGGAAGGAACGCAGTTCGTCGAATTCCCATCCCATAACCGCAGGTTATCAGAATGCGTGCAATGTTTTCATTGGACAAGCTTCCTGCGGCGCAGGCAACCTCAAGGAGCGGCATGCGCCGCGTCGAATCGCGCCTCGAGAGGAGAGGAATGAATCGCCGGGAATTTATGAGCCGTTCGGTGGCCGCAGCGGCAGGGACTGCACTCGCCGGACAGGATAGCGAGGCTGCTCCTTCCGTTGCCGCCGAGCCTATACCGGGATTGTTGCCGGAGTCGACAATGCCGGGAGCCATTTCCGAGCCGGAGATACAGAGAGCTCGATTCCCTTCTGGATTCATCTGGGGCGCCGCTTCCGCTTCGTACCAGGTGGAAGGCGCCTGGAAGGAAGACGGCAAAGGCGAATCGATCTGGGACAGGTTCACCCATACACCAGGCAAGGTGCGGGGCGCCGTGACAGGCGATGTGGCCTGCAATCAGTATCATCTTTACCCGCAGGACATCGCACTGGCTAGAAGCCTTCACTTGAAAAGCTACCGTTTTTCCATCTCCTGGCCCCGCATTCAGCCGGGCGGCGTTGGCGCGCCCAATATGAAGGGGATCGACCACTACAGCCGTTTCGTCGATGCCCTTCTTGAGGCCGGGATTCGCCCATGGTGCACGCTGTACCATTGGGATCTTCCCCAGGCGCTCGAAGATCGAGGCGGCTGGCCGAATCGCGATCTGGCCGGTTACTTCGCGGATTACGCCGGCATTCTTGCCAGGCACCTGGGCGATCGGATTACGGTGTGGGCGCCCTTCAACATGCCCTGGGCCATCGCGTTCATGGGCTATGCCGCCGGTGCATTGCCGCCGTGCCGCACCAGTTTCCCCGACTTTCTGAAAGCCGCCCACACCCTCGCACTGGCGCAGGGCGAGGCGCACCGTTCCCTGAAGGCCGCATCTTCAAAGGCGACTGTAGGCAGCGCCTACGAGATGGCTCCCGCATACCCCAAGACGAACTCCGAAGCGGATCGTGCGGCGGCTGCGCGGTACCACGCCATGAACAATGTGTTCTTTCTTGAAGCGGCAATGAAAGGCCGGTATCCAAACGCGTTTATCGGTGAACCTCCCTACGAGATCATGGGGTTCAGGCCGGGCGACGAGAAGATTCTCTATGCGCCGCTGGACTGGGTGGGCTTTCATTACTACACCCGCCGCGTCGTCTCCGATGCGAGCCATTCGCAATGCGTCGGCGGAGGCTTCAGTGGAACCGAGATCGAGTCCGATAGCGGATGCGCGCGCGATCCCTACACCGGGATTCGAGCCACGATGCCCACCGAGGGGCCGCTCACCGAGTCCGGTCTCGAACTCTGGCCACGCGGCATCTACGACCTGGTCACCCAGATTTCGAATGAATACAACCATCCGATCATCGAGATTACGGAGAGCGGTTGCGGCTATCTCGATGCGCCGGCCGGAGACGAACATGGTTCTATACCGGACACGCGACGGATTCAATGGTACCGGCAAGTGCTTGCGGAGCTCGCTCGAGCCATAGCGGACGGCGCCCAGGTTCGCGCCTACCATGCGTGGACCCTGCTCGATAATTTCCAGTGGGCCGAGGGTTACACCGAGCGTTATGGTTTGATTTACACGGATTTCCGAAGCCAGAAACGCACGGTGAAGGATTCTGGACTCTGGTACGGCCGCGTTGCGGCCGCCAATCGGCTGGATGTCTAAGAGATGACATGCGCCCTGACCGACGTCCAGTGCGACGAATTCAGGAGTCGATTCCCGGCAACGAACTCTCACCGGCCGGATGGCTCGCCGGAAACGGGCTTCGCGCCAACCGACGCATCCTCGCCGGCGAGGCGTGTTGGCCTCGCAGAGGCGCAATGTTCGCGTAAAGGGTGCGCAAACGCGGACGAATGTCTGCGTTTAGGGTTGTGTTCTTGCGCGGATGTTCGCTTATACGGTTGCGAAGCGAAGAGGGGTTGACCGCGCGGGCAATCCTGCGATGCGTTTCGGCTGCAAGGAAGGTTCCTGGCGGGCGCGCGGGGTTGCAGAGAATTACCTGTCGGTGCGGCATAATGGGGTCAAGTAACGACAATCAGGGTGCAGGAAGCGCGCGCTTGCGCGCTTTTTTCGCGTTGGTGCGAGCTGTGGGTTCCCGCCCTTCGCGCACAAAACGCTCGAAAAATGGGGCAACGATCCTATTTGTAACTCGCTGTGTTGCTCTACACTCGACGCATGGCCAAATCATTTCTGGAAGGGCAATCCACTTGAAAACATGGCATCGAATCTTCTTCGCCGTTTGCGTGCTTACGCTGCTTGTCCCTACGGTCGCGGTGGAGGCTCGCGCGCGCGCGGCCGATGAGCGTCCGGCCGGTTCGCAGCCTGCGGACCGGCCCGCGGCGCGGGCGCAGGCTTCTTCCGCTTCAGCGTCTGCCCCAGCGTCTATCGACCAGCGGCGGCAGGAGCTGAATGCGGTCTTCCACGAGTATTGGGAGGCGTATCTCGAAAATAATCCCGAGTTTGCATCGACCATCGGCGACAAGCGCTGGAACGACAAGGTAAGCGACTACAGCGTGCAGGCCGTGAATGCGTGGCTGGAGCGCGAGCAGAACTGGCTGCTCACGCTTGCGGCGATCGACGACACGGGGTTAAGCGAGCAGGAGAAGCTAAGCCGCGAGATGCTGATGCGGCAGTTCATGCAGGACGAGGAGGGGGCGGCATTCAAAGAGTGGGAGATGCCGGTGAACCAGATGGACGGCATCCAGACGACCTATGCGGACCTGGCCGAGCAGTTGAGCTTTACGGGCGCAAAGGATTACGACGACTGGATTGCGCGGCTGCACGCGATTCCGCAGGCGTTTGAGCAGGTGACGACGAACATGTCGATCGGCGTGCAGGATGAGCGCGTGCCGCCGAAGTTTTTGCTGGAGAAAGTGCTGGCCCAGGTGAAGGAGATGGCGGCCGAGAAGCCGGAGGATACGCCGTTTGCGCTGCCGCTCAAGAAGTTTCCCGCAAGCGTGAGCGTGGCTGAGCAGGCGCGCATCAAAGCGGAGACGCTGGACGCGATCGCAAAAGAGGTGCTGCCGGCGTACGTGCGCTTTGCGCGCTATCTCGAGGTGAGCTATGTGCCCGCGGGGCGCGCGGA
>JASHTS010000305.1 GCA_030040425.1 Acidobacteriaceae bacterium
CGCCGGTTGGGAGCGATCATCTCGATGCCGTATTGGGTGGCGAGCTTTTCATCGAGCGGGTCCGAGTCGTAGGCTTTGTCGCCGACGAGTCTTGCGGGGAGTTGGTCAAGGAAGCTTGCGGCCAGAACGCCTTCCACAAGCTGGCACTCGGCCGGCGAAGCGCTGTCGACAGATACGGCGAGAGGAAGACTGTTACCAGCGGCGACAGCGACGATCTTGGTGCCCTTGCCGCGGCGGGTGGGGCCGACGGCAAAGCCCCCTTTTTGGCACTCGCGAAGGTGGCATCCACGAAGGCTTCATCCAGATTGAGCTTGCCTTTGGCGTGCAGATGCGCGGCAAGCAGTTTGAGGGCCTGCTCCAATTTGCCGCTGCGCACCCACTGCTGGAAGCGGCGGTGGCAGGTCTGGAAAGGCGGATACTTCTCCGGCAGTTCTCGCCACTGCGCCCCGGTGCCCAGCACCCACAGTACGCCGTTCAACACCGCCCGCGTGTCATGCCACGGCCGGCCCCGATTATCCGCTCGTCGAGCCCCACGCAACACCGGCTCCACGATCAACCACTGTTCATCGGTTAACTCCCAACGACCTGCCATCGGCTCGTCCGCGGGATCACACAGAGCAATAACAGAATGAACCAGTTTCAGCCTTCAAGGGTTTATGAGACTGGTTCTAGGGACTAGGGACGAGGGACTAGACCAGGGCTCACTGGTAAATTCGAATGAATTCATCTGAGCGAGATGATGGACGATGAGCGCGAAGAGAAAATCCAAAGGCGCGTACATGATTTCGGCCGTTGCCGAGATGTACGAGATTCATCCGCAGACGCTCAGGCTCTACGAGCGCGAGGGGCTGCTCAAGCCCTCGCGCACGGAGGGCAACACGCGCCTCTACACGGATGAGGACCTGGAGCGGCTGGAATTTATTCTCAACCTGGCGCGCGACCTGGGCGTGAACATCGCCGGCATCGCCATCGTTCTGCAGATGCGTGAACGGATGGAAGAGATGAACCGGCAGATGCAGAGCTTTGTAGACTACGTGCGCTCGGAGATGCTGACGCGGTTCAGTCAATCCGCGCCCGGATCGGCGGGCGCCATTGTGCCCATCCGCCGGCCGGTGGTAGCGCCGCGAACTGCGGGGCCGCGCAAGCCGGCGGAGCGAGGTTAGGCTTGTACCTTCCCGCCCTTGCGACCAAAACGTCGCAGGGATGGGGCGCCATTCCGGTGTCAAACGAGTTTCTTCTGACGCTCTGCGCCTTCCGGGTATTCTGAATCCTGCATGTCCTACGTGTTCCTCGGGCTGGGCCTCTTCGGCCTGCTGACCTCCACCGTGTTTGCCGGCATGGTGCTGGCCGCAATGCCGCGCTTTCTGCGCGAGCGAAGAGAGGCGCGGGCGGCGCTTGTCGCGCGGCCCGGTTTCACGCCGCCGCTTACGCTGTTCAAGCCTTTGCACGGCGCCGATCCTGGGCTGGAAGCCTATCTCGAAACATTCTTTACGCAGGATTATCCCCAGTACGAGATTCTTTTCTGCGCGCGCGCGGCGGACGACGCGGGCCTGGAGACGGCGCGGCGCGTGGCGGCGCGGCACAAACGGATTCCGGTGAAGTTTCTATCCACCGGCGGCGAGCCCGATTACATCAACGACAAAGTCATCTCCATGGAAAAGATGGCGGCCGAAGCAGCTTACGACATCTTTGTCATCAGCGACAGCGATGTGCGCGTGACCAAGGATTATCTGCGCGCCGTGGCGCTTGCGTTTGCCGACGAGAGCGTGGGTGCAATGACATGCCCGTACCGCGGCGTGGCGGCCGAAGGCGGGTGGTGGGCCCGGCTCGAAGCCGTGGGCATGAGCGTGGAAATGACGGCTGGGGTGCTGGCGGCGCGGATGATGGAGGGAATGCAGTTTGTGCTGGGGCCCACGATGGCCTTCCGGCGCAGCGCGATCCGGGAGATGGGCGGATTCAAAGTGACCGCCGCTTACTGCGCCGACGACTTTGTGCTGGGCAACGAGACTTACAAGCTGGGGCGCAAGGTGGTGCTGAGTTCTCACGCCATCGACCACATGGTGTTGAACGCGAGTTTTGCCGCCTCCATCAAGCACCAGGTGCGGTGGATGAAGTCGACGCGGTTCTCGCGGCCCAAGGGGCACTTCGGCACGGCGCTCACGTTCAGCATGGCCTTCGGGATTCTGGCGTGGATTGCGGCGGCGTGGATGGGGCATCCTTGGTGGGGTGCGGCGTGTTTTGCCTGGGCTATGGCCACGCGGCTGGGGCTCGCGGTTGCGGTGGGCAGGATGGCCGTGCAGGACGGCAGCTGGCTGGGGCTGCTGGTGCTTTATCCGATGCGCGATCTGATGGGCTTCTTCTTCTGGGCGGCAAGTTACGCCGGGCGTCGCGTGTTGTGGCGGGGGCGCGTCTTTGAGCTGATGCCGGGAGGGAAGATGCGGGCGTCGCGGTAAACTTGCGTACACCGGCACAGGAGCGGCAGAAACCATGTTCGAGCGATATACAGAAAAGGCGCGGCGGGTGATCTTTTTTGCGCGCTATGAGGCCAGCCAGTTCGGTTCGCCGTATATCGAGACGGAGCACCTGCTGCTCGGCCTGCTGCGGGAAGACAAGGCGCTGACTAACCGCTTTCTGCGCTCGCATGCGTCGGTGGAGCTGATCCGGAAACAGATTGAAGCGCATACCACCATCCGCGAAAAGGTGGCCACCAGCGTGGACCTTCCGCTTTCGAACGAGGGCAAGCGCGTGCTGGCCTACGCGGCAGAAGAGGCCGAGCGGCTGAATCACAAACACATTGGAACCGAGCACCTGCTGCTGGGACTGTTGCGCGAGGAGGGGTGTTTTGCCGCCGAGCTGCTGAAAGACCGCGGCGTGAAGATTGAAGGCGTGCGCGAGGAACTGGCGCAGAAATCGCACGAGCCGGAGACGCGAGCGCCTGCGCCGGCGGCTCCTTCACTCGGCGAGATCAGCCGCGACCTGACACAGGCGGCGATCGAAGGGCAACTGGGTCCGGTGCTGGGACGGGACCTGGAGATCGAGGGAGTGATTGAGGTCCTGGGCAATCTGCGCAACGGCAATCCCGTGCTGGTGGGTGAGAACGGCGCGGGCAAGACGGCAATTGTGGAGGCCCTGGCGCAGCGCATCGTAGAGGGCACGGTTCCCGCATTCCTGATGGAGAAACGGGTCCTGGTGTTCGATGCGCAGCTTGCGGCGGGACGGCAAATCCTGCGGGAACAGCTGCAGAGCGTAGCCAGGGGCGGTTCCGAGGGAATCGAGTTGATTCTGTTTGCGGGCGACCTGCACTCGCTTCTCTCGACGGCGTCGGTTCCGGGGCCGGACGGTGGAATTCTGCGCAGCTCTCCGTTGCAGGGAAAGGTGCGCTGCATCGTCACCAGCACGCCGGGCGAATACAAGGAATGCCTGCGCGCCGCACCGTGGTTTAAAGACAGTTTTCGCGCGGTCTACGTGCGCGCGCTGGGGACGGAAGAGACGCTGAATGTGCTGAAGGCGCGGAAGCAGGTTTACGAGAAGTTTCACGAGGTGAGCTACTCGGAAGAGGCGCTCGAACTGGTGGCACAGGCGGCAGAGAGCTATCTTCCCGATCGCGTGCTGCCGGGAAAAGCTTTTGAATTGCTGGATGCGGCGGCGGCGCGGGTGAGGATGCGGCAGGGCGCATTGCCGGAAGAGATCATCGAGGCGCAGAAACGCGTCCGCTTCATCGTGCACCGGATGGATTCGGCCATTGCCAACCATGAATTCGAGAAGGCCCGCTTTTATTCCGACGAAGAGCGCAAGGAACGGGAGAACCTGCGCGTCTTGCGCGAGAAGCATTCCGTGGACGAGTCGCCCTCGAACGAGGTGACGCGCGAAGATGTGCAGGAAGTGATCGCGCGCTGGGCCATCTATCCATTCCGCCCGTGGGAAGAACGCTGAGAGATGAGCGTCCAATGATTCGCGGTGACGCCTCCCGGCGTCTTTGTCGCGGCAGGCGTGCGCGGTCAGGGTAGCGGGCGATCCGTCCAGAGTTCTTTGTCGGCAAGGGTCTGCGCGGGGTAAAGGCGGCCGGCGAGCAACTGCTCCACTTTGGAGCGATCGGTGTCCTGAGCGAATAGCCACTTGCGCGTGCCCTTGCCCCACATGGCGACGAGCTGATCGTCATTGAGGAAGATGTCGGGCGCGTCAGGATAGCAGGAGCCCCAGAGCAGCGTGGTGCCTTCGCCGTCCTTGCTGCAGCGCGGCAGGACCAGCAGCGTAGGCCGGGCATCGAAATAGCGATAGGTATAAAAAATGATGGAAGAGGCCGCGGACTGCTCGCCGTAAATGATGACGGTATCAGCGGGCGAGCCCTTCTGCATGATGGTCTCCGCCATGGGCTCGGAGCTGAGCATGGGCTCGAAGCGGACAAAAGCAATATGTGCGGCAATAAAGAAGATCGTCAGCGTGATAGCGATGCTGATGGTGGCGGCCGCGTGTTTGTCTTTCAGGCGCAACGCCAGGCCGGCGAGCGGTCCGAGGAGCAGGGCAATGGCGGCAAGAATGGCCGGCCAGCGCAACGCGGCAAACGAAGGCCCGGTGAGATCGAAAAGGTGCGACATGGAGAGCGTGTAATCGCCCACGCCACGGTGGGCGAGCAGAGTGCCGATGTCGGAAACATAAGGCAGGTGCCGCGACTGCCACAGGCCCCAGCCAAGCGCGGCAGCCGCGAGCACGCCGATGGCGGCAAAGGCCGCCTGCGCGCCGGTGAGCCAGGCGGTCGAAAGCGTGGGACGGCCGCCGTTTCCATTCGCGAAGCCGCGATGCTCCTCGATGCCGGCGACGATGCCGGCAATCATGATGAGCAGCGGCGGCCATACGGGAAAGGTGTAGTACTCCTGATTGGTGGAGATGGAGAAGAAGAGCAGCGTGAAGGCGCTGAAGAGGCTCAGGAGCCAGATGGAGCGCACGCGGAACTTGAGGCGCTGAACATGCGAGGCCACGTCTTCGCGCATGGCGTTGTCGAGATAGAAATCGACGGTCTGGCCGGCGTCGGCGCGCAGATGTTGCAGCCAGCGATGGCGCGTCTTCCACGCGGCGAAGACGAGCGCGGGCAGGAACAGGCTCCAGGGAAAGATCCACACCAGATGCAGCACCCAGTACCAGAGGGCGGGGAGCTTGTTGTAGTCGTGCGGATAGCGCAGGCCGAAGAAGCGCAGAACGTGCTCGTTGATGAAATAGAAGTAAAAGAAGCCGTGCACGTTGCCGATGGTGGGGTGATTGCCGACGGCGCGGCCCTGGTCAGGATTGTGCAGGCCGCAGAGAATGTGCCAGGGCGCGGCGATGGCCAGGAAGAGCAGAAAGCCGGTGAAGGGTTTGAGTGCGCGCCAGCGCCGCCATTGGCCGGTGAGCAGCAGATAGGGGATCAAGGCGCCCAAAAAAAAGACGGGCGCGATGAGGCCCTTGGTGAGCAGAGCCAGCGCCACCGAGGCCCAGGACCAGTAGATGCGCGCCGGCCGGTTCCACTCCAGGCCGGTGAGCAGGCAATAGAGCGCGAGAAGCAGGAAAAGCGCGAGGATGGATTCCGGAATGATGAAGCGGGTAAAGAGAAACGGGCCCACGGAGGTGAGCACGCCCAGGCCCGCATAGAGACCGGCGCGATCGCCCCCGGCGCGGCGCGCCCAGAGCCAGCAGAGCCACGCGAGGCCGAGCATGGCGATGGCGTTGGGCAAATGCGAGGTGAAGGCGTTCTCAGCGCCGGTGACGCGATAAAGCAGGGCCACGACCCAGTAAGGCAGAGGCGGCTTTTCAATGTAGCGGATGTCGTCGATGCGCGGAGTGACCCAGTCGCCGGTGCGGGCGATGTATTGCGCCGCCTGGGCGTGGGCCGCATCCACATCGTCCAGCAGCGGGGGCGTAAACAAGGAACAGAAGTAAATTGCGGCAAAGACTGCAATCAAAAGCGTCCATGCGTCGCGCACCTCGTGCGGACGTTGGATTGCGTTCATATGATTTTTCGTCGGAGAATCGGCCATTGTTTCCAGAATAGCAGCCGGTCTGCGCGCTGTTTTGCGGGGAACAGAGGCGGAATGCGGCCGTTTTGGGCCGGGACGGGAACAAATTGTCGCTATAGAATGTATAACCATCCGGATGAAACACATGCGTCGTATCGCCTTGTGGAGCGGGTGCATTGTGGCCCTGTGGCTGGCGGTGTGCGCGCTGATCGGCGTTGAAGCGATGGAGCGCGGGCTGCATACGCCGCGGCGGGCGTTGCTGGCGGGCGATGAGGCGGTGGCGCGGGAGGTGAGCAGCCGCAATCATGCTTCTTTGGACGACGTCCAAATCCAGGCGGAGGACGGCGCGATTCTGCGCGGCTGGAGCATCCGGCTGCCGGGCGGAAACCGGGACGCGGTGATTCTTCTGCATGGGCAGGCAGACAACCGCGTGGGGATGCTGGGCAACGCCGAACTGTTTTTGCGCCACGGTTATTCGGTATTGCTGCCCGACTCCCGCGCGCATGGAGCGAGCGGCGGGCAGATTGTGACCTACGGCATCGAAGAGGCAGACGACGTGCGCCGCTGGTATGCGTGGCTGGAGGGCGCGGAGGCTCCGCACTGCATTTATGGCGTGGGCGATTCGATGGGCGCCGCCATTCTGCTGCAGGCAACGGCGCGCGAGCCGGGGTTCTGCGCGGTGGTTGCCGAGTGCACCTTCCCCACCTTGCGCGATGCAGGCTACGTGCGGCTGGGCCAGGAGATGCACACCGGGGCGTGGATCGGGGAGACGCTGCTGCGTCCCGCCCTTGACTTCGCGTTGCTTTATGGACGCATGCGCTACGGCATGGATTTTGCGCAGGCCTTGCCGGAGAGAGCCGCGGCGCAAACCCGCGTGCCGATCCTGCTCATCCACGGGCTGGCAGACTCGAACTTTCCTCCGCGCTTCAGTGAGGAAGTGCAGGCGAAGAATGCAGCGATTGCGCTCTGGGAGCCGGCAGGCGCGGAGCATTGCGGCGCATTTCCCGCGCAGCC
>JASHTS010000306.1 GCA_030040425.1 Acidobacteriaceae bacterium
GCGGGCGGCGCTTGACCTGACGAGACTGGGCCGGGCGCGGCCAGCCAGGCGTGGGTGAGCGCGTGAACGAGGACGGTTTCAAGCTCTGCCGATTCGGGATTGGCCGCGTCCTGGCTGCCGATGGGCGTGGCGAGTAGTGCACCGGTTTCAAACGGAGCGTCGCCGGGGTCGGGCAGATCGAGGATGGTAAGTTGCGAACGGGAACGAGGACCAAGCCAGCTTTGCAGAAACGGCGTGACGGCAGATGCGGCTGCGGACCAGTTCGATGCGGCATCCCCGTTTTCGGGGAGTGTCCATAGCGTGCCGTTTTCGATTTGCGCCGGTGTGCGGATGGCGACGAAGAGGCTGGGCGCGGTGAAGCCGAGGGCATCTTCGTCGAGAGTCGCCGTAGCAAAGCCGGAGGTCTCTTCGCTTGCGGGGGGTGGCGTGAGGATCTTGAGGGGCACGGAAAAGCCATTGATGAGCGCGATGGTGGGTGCGTGACCGAGCGGGAACTCGTCCGTGAGGCGGAGACGGAAGTGCGCGGATTGGCCGCGCAGCTTGAGCTGGCCGATCTCATCGAAGAGGCGGGCGCTGTCGACGCGGGCGGCGCCGGCCGGTTGCCAGGCCATAGAGTTCGCAGCCGGCGAAATGCCGAGCAGCGCGGGAACGCTGGAGACGGGATACCAGACGACATTGCCGAAGCCGCGCAGGCCGGTGAAGTCAAGGCCGATCTGGTCCCAGTCCGAGTGCAGGGCCACGGCCTGAGGCGCGCCGAGAGCGAGCAGACGTTGCGCGCTGGGCGGGATGGCGCCCGAATACATGGCGGTGAGGGTGAGCGATGCGCCGGGAGCGAGAGGAGCGGCGAGCGGAACCGCGGCTTCATGGAGCTGGCCGGTGTGGTCGGCGTCTGAGTTGAGCGTGGCGGTTTGAAAAGCAACGTCGCGCCCGCCAACCACGACGTGCTCCCAGTCGAGCGAAGACGAGATTTGCAGCGGGATGTGGGCGAGGGGCGCGGCGCCGTCGTTGCGCAGGGTGAGCTGTGCGCGCACGACTATATGCTGGCGCGCAGGCTGGAGATGGACGTCGAGATCGTAGGCGGTGAAGGTGACGGCCTGGCGCTCAACGTCAGTGGCGATGGGATTGGCGGCCGCTGAGGGAAGCTGCGCGGCAGGACCGACGGTGGTGGTGGTTTGCCCGTTCTGGTCGATGGAGCGGGAGAAGATGACGCGGCTGTTGGGATTCTGCGGCGTGGATGGCGGAGGGGATTGCGGCCCCGCACTTTGCGCGGACTGCGCGAATGCGCCAATGGAGAAACAGAAGACAGCGAAGGCGAGAATATTCCGAAAGCATGCCGTATGATGACGCTCTCCCAGATCCCCGGATAGGGGCCTGGCGCGCCCCGCCGCACAGGCGGGGCTGGAGGAATGATTCATGAACCGAGGCCTTTCTGCGCACCGCGTGCGGCACTCCTGCGTGGGGCAGAGTTTTGGACGGAGGAGGCGGCGGGTTGGGCAGCAGCACGGCGCTGGCGAGCGGCCTCGAAGAGCACCACGGCTCCGGCTGTGGAGACGTTGAGCGAGCTCACCTTGCCGGCCATGGGAATGCGCAGCAGATGATCGCAGGTGCGGCGGACGAGACCGTGCAGCCCGGCGCCCTCGCGGCCGAGGACGAGGACCAGATCGCCGGTGAGATCGAATTGGTCGTAGCTCGCCGTGCCGCGTTCGTCGAGACCGCAGACCCAGAGATTGTGCCGCTTCAGCTCTTCGAGAGCGCGGACGAGGTTGACCACGCGCGCGATGCGCAGGTGCTCGGCCGCGCCGGCGCCGGCCTTGAGGGCGGCGGGGCTCAAGGGGGCCGAACGGCGCTCGGTGAGGAGGACGCCATCGACGCCGGCGCCGTCCGCCACGCGCAGGAGCGCGCCCAGGTTCTGCGGGTCCTCGACGCCGTCGAGGGCGAGAATGAGGCGAGCTGTGTTCGCCCGCCCGGGATCGGGGGCGAAGAGATCTTCGAGGGCCAGCATTTCCTGCGGACGAACAAGCGCAACGACACCCTGATGAGCCGCAGTGCGCGCGATTTGCGTGAGCTTCTCGCGGGGCTCGAGGGAGATGCGGACGCCGGCATGACGGCATTCGGCGAGCAACTTTTCCAGGCGCTCATCCCGGCGCTCGCGCGCGGCCAGCACGCGGTCAAAGCGGCGTTTGCCGGCGCGCAGTGCTTCTTCGACCGGGTGCAGGCCGTAGAGGACGTCCATGCACATAGTTTAGTTGCGGCCATCGCTGACGTGCATTTCGCAGTTGCAGAAGAAGAAGAATCCATTAGGATGACAACACTGAAGCCATGAGCCCCTCTGCTAAGAGAAAATTTACCGCGCGCCTCGAGTCCGATGGCACGGCGCTCAAGTGGGTGGTTGCGCGGGTGCCGTTCGATATCGAGAAGGCGTGGCCGGAGCGCCGGCGGCTGCGCGTGCGCGGCGAGATCTCTTCGCTCGGCTCCAAGACGGACGGCTTCGCTTTTCGCACCTCGCTTTTTCCCGCGCGCGGCGGCAAGGGCCATGTGGTGCTGGTGAACAAGAAGATGCAGAGAGCAGCCGGCGCGCGGCAAGGCGATACGGTGCGCATGGTATTGGAGCCGGACTTCGAGGAGCGCGAGGCGGTGATGCCCAGGGAGCTGGAGCGCGCGCTCAAGGCCGACCGGCAACTGCGCAAGTGGTTCGACGGGTTGAGCGAATATACGCGCCGCACCTTCTGTGTGCTGGTGGATGAGGCGAAGAGCGCGGAGGCGCGCACGCGCATGGCGGAGCGAATTACCGAGCGGCTGCTGCTGGCCATGGAGGGCGAACTGGAGACACCGCCGATTTTGCGGGCCGCCTTTGCGCGCCAGCCGCGGGCCGAGGCGGGATGGAAGGCGATGACGGCCACGCAGCGGCGCGGGCATCTGCTGGGCATTTTTTATTACGAGAGCGGGGACGCGCGCGAGCGGCGTGCGGCGAAGGCGATTGAAGACGCGCTCAGGAGAGCGCGGAAAGAAAGCAGTAAGTCAGCGAGTGAGCAAGTCAGCAAGTCAGCGCGGAGTGGGGTGCTCTCCAGACCTTCCGTTCGCGGCTAAAACGCCGAAGGGATGGGGTAGATCACGGGAGCCGGGGTTGGGCGCAGGTTTCAGGCGCCCACCCTTTCCCCAAAGAACGTGGAAAGGATGGAGCATCCGGCTTTCTGGGGCGATTTTGGGGCGATTTCCGATGGGAAACAGATTATTCTCGACTTTGCCCGGGGGTTTTTCGTCTAATCAAGGTGATGACCTTCGCTGCCGCAAAGTCGTACCTGGCTCCAGCCGCCGCCATTACTCTGGACGAACAGGCGCGGCAGGAGAGCCTTGCCGTTGCCCATGGCCTGAAGCACCGGGAAGCCGGCCTGCTGGACGTGCTGATCGTCCGTTACCAGCACCGGCTGATGCGCTATCTGCTTTACTTGACCGGTAATCGCGAGCTGGCCGAAGACCTTTTTCAGGAGGTCTGGATGCGGGTGCTGGTGCGGGGCGGGCAGTTCAACGGACGGGCGCGGTTTGAGACGTGGCTGTTCACCATCGCGCGCAACCTGGTGATCGACCAGCGGCGCAAGCGGACCCTGTGCAGCCTGGACGAGCTGGTCGAGGGAAATGAAGACGACCGGCCCATGAGCTTTGAGATCGCCGATGACGAACCGACGCCGTTCGACAAGGTCGCCAATCTCCAGGACCGGGAACGGATTGCCGCCGCGCTTCTCACGCTGGACACGCTGCACCGCGAGGTGCTGGTTCTCCGTTTCCATGAGGAGCTTTCTCTCGAAGAGATCGCCAAAGTGACGCGCGCGCCTCTTTCTACTGTAAAATCAAGACTTTATCGCGGATTGGCCATGCTCAAACCCAGGCTCGAAGCCGACGTGTGTCTGGCGGGAGCATTGTGAAGGCCATGGGCCTTGCCGGGGGCTCAGGGACAGGCGCGGGCCCCGGCGCGGACCATGACCGCGACCTGGTTTCTGCGCTGGCCGGCAAACAGGCCGGACGCGAGCAGGCTGTGGCTCACCATACGCGGCGGGTGGTCCTGGCTTCGCATGGCGTAATGCAGGATCAGAAGGCGGGGCGCAAACGCACCCGGGCGCTGGCCCTGGCCTCGATACTGCTGGTTATATTGGCGATGGGGCCGTTTCTCTGGCGCGTCACGGACGACATCGCGGGGGGTGAACACTGGAGCGACGTGGCCACGCAGGGCGGCTTGTGGCTTTGCATTCTGTTCCCTGCCCTGGTAGCGGCCGCGCTGGTGGCCGGCTGGCTGCGGCAACGGCCCTGAGGCCTGTTCACGGTATCGGAGTTGCAGCGCGACTCGTCCCCTTCCCCTTGAGACCAATTGGTTTCCCTCCAGCCGCAACTTCTGTTTCCTCTCGCCCGTCCATCTAAAAAGAGATAAGCTGAGGCGATAGGCCTTTCACCCCGGGGATAGTGATGCGCGAGCCCGAATCCATTGCCATAAACCAGGACGAGCGGATGATTCCGGTCTGGTCGATTATTGCGGCCTGCCTGGCGTTTCTTCTGGTTGAGTACTACTGGTGGGTGGTTGCGCCCACGCAGCGGCATCATCCGGCCCCTCCACTCGGCCTGCGTTTGTACTTCGATCTTTCCTGGGGGCTGCTGGCCGCGCTCTACTTCCTGATGATCGGCTACGTGAGCAAAGACGCGCCGCGCCGGGCGATGAGCACGCGCTTCTGGATGGTGATCTGCCTGGTGATGCCGGGCGGCATCGGCGCGGTGTTTTATTTCCTGCTGCGCCAGCCGGAGGTTACGCGCTGCCCGGCGTGCGGCACGCACGTGCAGAGCGACTTCCACTTCTGCCCGCAGTGCAACTACCAGCTCACGGCCAGCTGCGGCAACTGCTTCCGCACCGTGCGCCCTACGGATCAATACTGCACCAAGTGCGGGCATGAGCTGGCCGAGGATCACACGCCGGCGCGGCTGAGGGTGCTGGGGGAGTAGGAAAGCAGTTCTCGGTGATCAGTTGTCAGCTCGGTATGGGCGGGCCAAAATTTGTGCCTTCCCAGGTCCGAAAATCCGGACCTGGGGCACCCGTTCCTTTTGGTTGATTCGCTGTCTTGAAGCTTGGGGCACCGCCGAAGGCCTCCTGAGAACGGATCAGATTGCCCATTGCCGACAGGGAGAGTTCCCCGCCCGGTTACCCTAGAATTAGTTGTTACCTCCCATGCCCATCTCCGCGCTGATTATCGACGATGAAAAGCTGGCCCGCGACGAGCTCAAGTACCTGCTCGACGCGGTGGGCGACGTGGATGTTCTGGCGCAGGGAGAGAACGGCATCGAGGCCGTGAACCTGATCGAGGAGCATCACCCGGACCTGGTGTTTCTGGATGTGCAGATGCCGGGGCTGGACGGGTTTGCCGTCATTCAACGTCTCGTGGAGCGCAACCGGCTGCGCAACGGCGGCAAGGATGCGGAGCCCATGCCGCAATTCGTCTTTGCCACGGCTTATGACCAGTACGCGGTGCGCGCCTTCGACGTGAACGCGGTGGATTATCTGCTCAAGCCCTTCGATCGCGCACGGGTTGCGGCGGCGGTGGAGCGGGTGCGAACGCGGATTGGAACCGGCGCCGCGAGCACCGCAGGCGCCGCAGGAGCCGAAGAGCAGCCGGAGGACGCACCGGCTACGAGCTCGCAAATTGCCGCGCTGCTCAAACTGCTGAACCGCTCGCAATCCGGCGAGCGCGCCGCGCAGCCGGCGAAGCTGGTGGTGCAGGCGCAGAGCCGATTACTGCTGGTGGACCAGGCCGACATCTGCTACGCGGCCATCGACGAGGGCATTATCCGCATCGTGACGCGGAGCTTCGAGGGCCACTCGAAGTGCCGCACGCTCGAGGAGCTGCAGGAGCTGCTCGATCCGGCGCATTTCTGGCGCGCGCACCGGGGGTTCGTGGTGAACATCAACCACATTCGCGAAGTGGTGCCGTGGTTCAAGTCGAGCTACCAGCTGCGCATGAACGACAAGCAGCAGACGGAGATCCCGGTGAGCCGCGCGCAGACCAAGCGGCTGAGGGAGCTGTTCAATTTATGAGTGTGAGCGCGAGGCGCGGCGGAAGAAGTTAAATCCGAGGTCGAATCGCAGAAAATCATTCCGCAAGGGCTAAAGCCCGCCGTAATTTTGCGGGCCTCTTGCGGCACGGCTGAAGCCGTGCCCTGATACAAGACTGGGACAAGTAGCAGCTTCGTTTCTCGCCCTATCCGCAGAAGATGGGATCGGGGCGGGCCGGTCGGCTCTTTTTTTCTGGCAGGGCGGCCGCTACTCTTCGCGCAGCAGGATGAGCGGATCGACGGCAAGAGCGCGCTGCGCCGGGATCCAGGCGGCAATCAGGCCGAGCAGGAGCATGGTGGCGACCACGCCGCTGAGCACCAGCGGATCGCGCGACGTGGCCTGATAGACGATGTAAGAAAGCAGGCGCGAGGCGAGCGCGCCCAGCGCGATCCCCGCGATGGAGCCCGCGGCCAGCAGCGTGAAAGCGCGGCCGAGCGAGGCGCGCAGCACGTGCTGCCTGCCGGCGCCAAGAGCCACGCGGATGCCGAGCTCGCGCAGGCGCCGGCTGACCACGTAGGAGGCCATGCCGAAGATGCCGGTGACGGCGAGCATGGCGCCGAGCAGCCCCAGAACGCCCAGAGCCACCGTGGCCACGTGCGCGGCAAAGAGTGCGGTGTCGAGCTCGACCGACCACGGGCGAATGGCGATGGGCAGGCCCGCGTCCAGCGCATGCAGGGTGCGCTCGAGCACCGGGGCCATCTCCTGGGGATCGCGCTGCGAGCGCACAATGATCCAGGTGCCGGTTTCCGGCTGCTGCAGGAAGTTGAAGAACGTGGCCGGCAGCGGATCTTCGGTGAGGGTGCGGTATCTTCCGTCTTCGACCACGCCGATGATCTCGGCGCGCGTGCCGCCCCAGTACTTGAAGTGGCCGCCGATCGCCTTCTGAACGGAGCCGAAGACTTTGACCGCGAACAGCCGGTTGACGAGGGCCACCTTGGGCGCATGCCCGTCGTCGCTCCAGGCGAAGTCGCGGCCGGCGAGCAGGCGCGTGCCGGAGGCCTGAAGGTACCCCGGCGAGACGCTGTAGAACATGGAGTCGGCGGCAAAGTTCGTGGGCCGGTAACTGGTGGTGGTGTCGGTGTAAACGTAGGAGTCGCCGCCGCCCAGGCTCAAGGGGAGATGAGTGGAGTAGCCCACGGCGGTGACGCCGGGAATGGCGGAGACGGCGTCGAGCATCTTGCGCTGCATCTCCGGCACGCGGTCGCCCGAGTAGCCGGCCATGCGCAGGTCGCTTTCGGCGAGCATCACGTTATTGGGATCGAAGCCGAAGTTCGAGTGCAGCGAGCGGGCGAGGCCGCGTACGGCGACGAGCGATGCCGTCACCAGCACGGCGCAGATGGCGATCTGCGCCACCAGCAGGACTTCGCGCAGGGAGAAGCGCTTCATGCCCGAGGTGGAGCTGACGCCGGTGCGGATGGCCTGCCAGGGATCGGCGCGCAGGACCTGGCGGACAGGCACGAGACCGAAGAGCAGGCCGCTTGCCAGCGCGAGAAGCAGAGCCACGGCATAAGTGCGCGCATCGGGATTTACGGGCACGTTGATGGGGATGCCGGGGATGGGCTGCCAGGCGCTCAACAGGTGCAGAAGAGCCACGCCGCCCACAAGGCCGACGACTCCGCCGACCAGCGAGACGAGAATCGATTCCGTGAGCATCTGCCGCAGGATGAGCCCGCGGCGCGAGCCCAGGGCGAGGCACAAGGCCACTTCCTTGGCGCGGTCAGAAGCCCGCGCGGCAAACAGGCTGCCTAGGTTGGCGCAGGCGGCAAGAAGAATCATGCCGGCGAGCAGCATCATGCCGCCCATGAAGGCCCGAGCCGGGCCCTCGAGCATATCGCCCACCAGGCCCGGGCGCGCGAGCGAGAAGTTGATGCCGTCATCGTCAGAAGGATAGGTTTTGGCCAGCCAGGCCGCCAGCCCGTTCAGGTCGGCCGTGGCCGCAGCTGGGGTAACGCCCGGCTTGAGCCGCCCTTCCACCCACATGGAGTGAGCGCTGCGCCATTGCAGGTCATTCTCGCCCTCGATCATGGGCCAGTCGACCAGCGGAATCCACATGGCGGGGGCAAAGAAGAGGGCAGTTCCGCGGAAAGCCCGGGGAGCCACGCCGATGATGGTGAAGGCGTGCTTGTTGACTTCGACAGTGCGGCCCACGACGCTGCGGTCGCCGGAAAAATGGCTTCGCCAGTAGTCGTAACTGAGAACGACGTAGGGTGCGCTGTCATTGCCCTTTTCATCGGAGGCGTGAATGAAACGGCCGAGATAGGGCTGAATACCGAGCGCGTCAAAATAATTGCCGCTGACGAGAACCGGCCACGCGGTGGAGGGGTTGTTGCCGGTGTCGACGCCGACCGGGCCGATGATGTTGTCAGCGTACACGCTCGAAAAGGTGTGGTTGCGATCGCGTATATCGATAAAGTCGAGGTAGGACTGCGAAGGGAAGCGCAGACGCTGCACCATGTAGAGATTTCCGGCGTCGGGCACGTTTACGGGGCGGAGAATGAGCGCATTCAGCACGCCGAAGACGACGGCATTGGCGCCGATGCCGAGCGCCAGGGTAACGATGGCGGTGAGCGTGAAGCCGGGGGACTTGGTCAAGTGGCGGAGGGCGTACTTCACGTCGCTGAGCATGACCTACATTACGGGGTTCCCCGCTGATCGGTTCCGCACGTGGCGCACCAAAACTCAAAATTGGGATGAAAGGGAGCTGCGCGTGCGGACGGAGTTGAGCGTCATGAGCCGGTCCGGATTGTCCGGATACGGACACGGCGCGCGAGGCAGCGAGCCGGGAAAACCACGGAACCGGCGAACCGTCGCGTGGCCTGCGCACTACGGCGCGAACAAATCGAGAGGAATGGCGTTGGCCATGGCGCGATAACCGGCGGGCGAAGGGTGCAGGTGATCGCCGCAGTCGAAGGCCGGAAGCAGATGATCGGGGTGCGCGGGGTCGCGAACCACGGCGTCGAAGTCGATGACGGCGTCAAAGTGGCCGGGCGCGCGAATCCAGGCATTCACCGCTTCGCGGTCCGCTTCTTCCTGCGCTCCGGGATGGTAATAATCCGAACCGGCGTAGGG
>JASHTS010000307.1 GCA_030040425.1 Acidobacteriaceae bacterium
CAATAGGGAGTCGGATCACTGATCTCTGACCACTGATCATCGACCACTCTTCATTGACCACTGACTTATGAGCTTACTGCCGATATTTCTGAAACTCGATGGCCGGCCCGGGTTGCTGGTGGGCGCGGGCGCGGTGGCGCTCGAGAAGATCGGCACGCTGCTGCCCACCGGGTTGCGTCTCCGCGTGGTTGCGCCGCAGGCCCGCGCGGAGATTCGCGCTCTCGCCGCCGAAGGCAGAGTCGAGTGGATCGCGCGCCCCTTTGCGCCCGAGGATCTCGATGGCCAATTCCTCGCCATCGCCGCTACCGATGTGCCGGAGGTGAATGAGGCCGTTCATCGCGCAGCGGCGGAGCGCGGCATCTGGTCGAACAGCGTCGACGACATTCCCAACTGCGATTTTTTCTTTGGCTCCATCGTCAGCCGCGGCGACCTGCAAATCGCCATTTCGACTGCAGGCGAAAGCCCCGCCCTGGCGCAGCGGTTGCGCCGCGAGATCGACGATCAGTTGCCGGACGATCTCGGACCCTGGCTCGCCGAGCTGGGCAAGCTGCGCCGCGAGGTCCTCGCCACCCATCCCCGCGGCGAAGAGCGCCGGCTGCTGCTGCATGAGTTGGCGCATCGCGACATTTGCAATTCGCCGCTCTGCGAAACGAAACAGGTTGCGCGTAAGGGAAGGGCAGCAGCGCTGCCGGGGACGGTCTACTTGGTCGGCGCGGGCCCGGGCGATCCCGATTTGCTGACAGTGAAAGCGGTGCGCCTGATCGCCGCGGCCGACGTGATTCTTCACGACGATCTGGTTTCCCAGGCGATCCTCGATGTGGCGTCGCTTCACTCGGCGGTTGTCAACGTGGGCAAGCGTTGCGGCATAAAAGCGATTACGCAGGAAGAGATCAACGCGCTGATGATCGGGTCCGCGCGCGCGGGCCGCAGCGTGGTGCGTCTCAAGAGCGGCGACCCGTTGCTCTTTGGCCGCGCCGGGGAAGAGATGGCCGCGCTTGCCGAATCCGGCGTCCCCTTTGAGATTGTTCCCGGCGTTTCCGCCGCCTTCGCCGCAGCGGCAGCCGTCGGCTGCTCGCTCACCCATCGCGACTGGGCCTCGAACGTGATCTTTTCGACTGGCCATCATGCGCAGTCGCACAACCATGCAGCCCTCCCCGCCCTTGAGGACGCAACCCGCGTGGTCTACATGCCCGGCCGCGATATGATGTTGCTGGCCGAAGAGTGGATGGCCGCAGGCCTTCCCGCCGACCTGCCCTGCGCCGTGGTCTCGCACGCCGCGCAACCGGAGCAAAGCGTGCTACACACCACGCTGGGCGAGCTAGGGCGCGCCGCCGCTTCCGCCGAGGCGCCAAGCCTCTTGCTTGCCGGATGGGCGGTGCGGAAGATAACGGCTGGGCGGTCATTGGCCTTAAACTTCGCAGCGGCGAATGCCCAATGACTTGGTCGGCCTAGAGAAACGGATTCTTCACCTGGAGGGTCCCGAACTTCTGTCCGCTGTGGAGATCTTCCGTATAAATTACGTCGCAACCCGCCTGAACCGCGGAGCAGACGATCAGAGCGTCGTACCACGACAGGCCCGCGGAACTCTGCATGCGGAGGGCTTCGGCATAAAGCGCTGCCGAGGAGTGCACGCCGAGCAAGGGGCGAAATACCGTGGTGAGGTATTGTTCCGCTTCGGCCAGGTGCATTGGGTGCGCGAATCGCTTCAGCGCGACGTTAAAAAACTCCTGCACCACCTGATAGCTCACGATGCCTTTCTTTGTCGTCATTGCCCTGCGAATCAGTTGCTCGGCCTTCTTCGCCTTTTGCGGCGCACTGCGATCGAACGAGTACACGAAGATATTGGTGTCGAGGAAGAACCTATCGTTCATTCAATTCTTCCCGCGTGTAGTGTTTGCCGGCGTCGACGTGGCGCAGACGGCGCATCAATGCATCGAAGCTCTGTACGTCTCCTTCGCTGGCGGCGAACTGATTGAGCCAGTCGCGAAAGGCGGCGTTGAGTGTGCGTCGTTGCGCGCGGGCGACCGCGCGCGCCTTCTCAATCAGTTCTTCATCGGCGCTCAGGGTGATGTTCTTCATACGAATCCAGTGTACACGATTTTCGTGTTGTACAGAGACACGATAACCATCCCGGCGTGTGTTTGGATAATGCTCCCGGCGCAGGTTGCGCCTCGTATTCCCGCTCCAGGGAATGACACGAAAGTGACATCCGGCGACGCGTGAAACTGTTAACCTGAAGTTATGAAGTTCGGCGTTCTGGTTTTCCCCGGCTCCAACTGCGACCACGATACCTTCAACGTGATTGCTGGGATCGCCCGCCAGCCGGTTACGTTTCTGTGGCACGATTCAGAAGACCTGCAGGGCGTAGACGCAGTCCTGGTTCCCGGCGGCTTTGCCTACGGCGACTATCTGCGCACCGGGGCGATTGCGCGTTTCTCTCCGGTCATGCAATCGGTAAAAAAATTCGCGGAAGCCGGCGGAGTTGTCCTGGGCATCTGCAACGGCTTCCAGATTCTCACCGAAGCCGGCCTGCTTCCCGGCGCGCTGATGCGCAACGCCGGCCTCAAATACATCTGCAAGCAGGTTCATCTGCGCACGGAAACCGCCGATAGTCCCTTTACCAATCAACTCGCCAGGGGCGAAGTGCTGAAGGTGCCTATCGGTCATATGGAAGGGAACTATTTTTGCGAGCCGGAGGAGCTCGGGCGCCTCGAAGCCGAGGAGCGCATCGCGTTCCGCTATGCAACGCCTGCGGGCGCGGTCACGCAGGAGGCCAATCCTAACGGCTCGCTCGCGAACATCGCCGGCATTCTCAACGCCGGGCGCAACGTCCTGGGCATGATGCCCCATCCCGACCGCTCGAGTGAGCAGTTGCTCGGTTCCTCCGACGGCTGGAAGATCTTTGCTTCCATGATGCACGCGATGGGGATTGAGGCGCTGGCGACAACCTGATGGGCCCCGCTACACGATTGCAAAGGCTGACGACATGATCGATATTCATCAGCATCTTATCTACGGGGTCGATGACGGAGCCAAGGATCTCGAAGAATCGCTCGCCATGGCGTATGAAGCGGCGAACGAAGGGATAACGCACATCGTCTGTACGCCGCACGCCAGTGACCGCTACCCGTACAAGACCGAGCTCATCGAAACGCGACTGGCGGAGCTGCGCGAGCGTCTCGATGGCGTGGTTGGCCTGAGCCTGGCCTGCGACTTTCACCTCTCCGCCGACAACATTTTTGCCGCGCTCGCCAATCCCTTACGCTACTCGATCGACGGCCGCGGTTACCTGCTGGTGGAGTTTCCCAACGTCTCCATTGCGCCGCAGTACGCGGATGCGCTCTTCCGCCTGCAATCGGCCGGCTACACGGTGATTGTCACCCATCCGGAGCGCTATCCTGCGGTGCAGGTCAATCCGCAGCTCATCGCCGACTGGCTGCGCACCGGCTGCCTCATCCAGATCACCGCCTGCGCGCTCTATGGCCGCATGGGTCCGGCGGCCGAGGCGCTGGCCAACGAATTGCTCGACCGCAACTGGGTGCATTTTCTCGCCACCGACGCGCACCGCATGAAGTGGCGCCCGCCGCACCTCAGGAAGGCCTACGAATACGTGAGCGCCCGCGCCGGCGAAGAGACCGCGCAGCGCCTTTGCGTCACCAACCCGCTGGCAGCCGTGGAGGGCGCACCGTGGCCCGGGCAGCCGGTACCCCTCGGCCTTGAGAACCATAAACCGTTCGCCTTCGATGTCCGGCGCTATCCCAGAAAATCTCCGCGCACCCAACTGCCGGAAGACGAATACCAGGGATGGCCCGATCCGCCACGCAGCGGCCTCCGCGGCCTCTGGGACCGGCTGTTTGCGCGCTGACAGCAACCTCCCGGCTACAGCAGGCTCAGTCCGCCGTCCACTACGAGAATCTGTCCAGTGATGAAATGCGGGCCGGCAGCGAAGAACAGCACCGCCTGCGCCACGTCCTCTGCCGAGCCGTTGCGCTTCATGGGCGTGCGCGCGGCAAAGTGCACGGCGCTTTGAGTCGAATCTTCAAGCGCCTCCTTTGCCTCAATCCGCTGGGGCATCTCGATCCACCCGGGCGCCACGCAGTTCACGCTCACGCCGGGTGCAAAGGCCTTGGCCATCGCCTGCGTAAGCGAGTGCAAGGCAGCTTTGGAGGCGCAGTAATGCGCGTGTGTAGCCCACGCGCGCAGTCCTCCCACTGAGCCGATGTTGACGATCCGCCCCTCGGCCGCGCGCAGATGCGGAAGCGCCTCCCGCGCCGCGAGGAAGGGCCCGCGCGTGTTGGTGGCGAAGACGTCGTCCCATGACTCGAGGCTCAGGCTCTCAAGCGGCCCGGTGGCAAACACCGCCGCATTGTTCACCAGAATGTCCAGCCGTCCGAAGCTGTTCGCAACCGCCGTGACCGCGGCGCGCACCTGCTCTTCCGCGCGCACATCGCACTCGATGGCCAGCGCCCCGGCGCCCAGGGCCACGATCGCGTCCGCCGTCTCCGCAGCCTCGGTTTTTGACTTGTGATAGGTGATGGAAACATCAGCGCCGGCTGCCGCGAGGGTCAGCGCAATATGCCGGCCAAGACGCCGCGCGCCGCCGGTCACCAGAACCACTTTCCCCCCCAGCGGTCGATTCGCCATTTTTAGCTCACGCTGCCAGCCCGGCCGCCCGCGCCATCACTGGTTCTGCGCCTGATTCTGTTTCTGGCTCTGGCTTTGATTCTGATTCTGTCCGGACTGAGAGCCCGGCTGAGATCCGGACTGCGAACTGCCCGAGCCGCCTGAGTTGCCGCTCTTCCCGTTCTGCGCGGGCGCCGCATTCTTGTCCGGGCTCGCGTTCTTGTCCGTTGCGCTGCCATTGCCGGCAGCCGTGTTGTGGTTCGTATAGATCGAGTACTGTGCGCCCGGCCGTTTCAGCCGCACCTCCATCGACATCTCCGGCTTGCTAATTTTGTAGTCGGCTCCGTACGTCTGAAAGCCGTTGGCGAACACCTGCAGCCGCACCGTGTCGCCGATCGGGATCACATCGATTACGGCCTTGCCATCCTCATCGCTCTTCAGCTCCATGGAGCCTTTGTCTTTGTCGCCCTGGACGGGGTGAAAAATCACCGCGGCGTTTTCGATCGGTTTGCCGTTGTCGTCTTTGAGCACCGTCACCAAGATGCGCGAAGAGGGCGGCGGAGCCTTGTACTTGCGCGTCCAGCGGTTGGGCGCGGGAGCGGCGTCGTCCTGCGCGCGCAGGCTTGCAACCGGAACGACAAACACAGAAAAAGCCAGAAGGGCGACGAAACCGGGAAGAAATCGGCGAAGCATGGCATCCATTGTAATGCCTCTCCACTTGGACGGTGCGCAGCCGTTGAGGTCAGTGGCGCGCCTACGCGGCCACAACCGCAACCGGCGTAAGAGGCAGGCTCTCTCGAGATTCATCTCGCTTCGCGCGATCCAGGCTGGCGGAATACGGCCTCGCGGGACTATGCAACGATTTGCGACAATAGATTCAAAGGGGCAGGTGCTTCTCCCGAGAGGTTCCGGCTAGTCTTTCATCGAGAGTAGCCGGTACCCGTGTTTTTTTCGGTCAGATGCGAAATATATGAGTGACATTTACTCATATTTGCGGGCTTTCCCTCTTGACAAACGCTGTAAGCCTCCTCTATTGTTAGCAATTGGAAGGCGAGAGTGCTAGCACTCAGGGCGCCGAAGCGCCCGTGCCCGTTCTCCGCCACCTGAAGTGGGTAAGCTTCGCAATCTTCCACAGATCCACCAACTACTCAAATCCCGCGGTTCGGGTCGTCCCGGTCCGCGCCTGAAGGAGAAGCAATGGCAGCAACGTCCGTTACCACTACGTTCACTCCTCTCCATGACCGGATTCTCGTCCGCCGCGTGGAGGAGACTGAGACCGTTCGCGGCGGCATCATCATTCCCGACAGCGCCAAAGAGAAGCCGCAGGAGGGTGAAGTGATCTCCGTCGGCAAGGGCAAATCCAACGACGAAGGCAAGGTGTTCCCGCTCGATGTAAAAGCCGGCGATCGCGTCCTTTTCGGCAAGTACTCGGGCACGGAGATCAAGATCGAGGGCGAGGAGTTCCTCATCATGCGCGAGGAAGAAGTGCTCGGCATCGTGAAGAAATAGTGGTCAGTGGTCAGTGATCAGTGGTCAGCAAAACCAAGGCGGCGACAAGCCGAGTGACTGCGTGATCCTGGCCGGCAATTTGAGACCTCAGCAGTCTGAACAACAATCCTGATCACTGTTCACTGAACACTGATCACTGCTTCCAGGAGAAGACAATGGCAAAGCAAATACTGCACGGTGAAGATTCCCGTCAGGCGATTCTGCGCGGCGTAAACACGCTGGCAGACGCCGTGAAGGCGACGCTCGGCCCCAAGGGACGCAACGTCGTGATTGAGAAGAAATTCGGTTCGCCCACCATCACCAAGGACGGCGTGACGGTGGCCAAGGAGATCGAGCTCAAGGATCCGCTCGAGAACGTGGGCGCACAATTGGTGCGCGAAGTGGCTTCGAAGACCAGCGACGTTGCCGGCGACGGCACCACCACCGCTACTGTCCTGGCGCAGTCCATCTTCCGCGAAGGCGTGAAGACGGTTGCGGCCGGCGCCAACCCCACCGCTCTGAAGCGCGGCATCGAGAAGGCCGTTACCGCCGTGATCGGCACGCGCGACAAGGACGGCAAGTGGACCGAGGACGGCGCGCTGGGCAAGATCTCCAAGCCTGTCAGCGAAGGCTCGGTGGCCCAGGTGGGCTCCATCTCCGCCAACGGCGACCAGGAGATCGGCGCCATCATTGCCGAGGCGGTGAAGGTTGTGGGCAAGGACGGTGTGATCACCATCGAAGAGTCGAAAACCATGCACACCGGCCTTGAGACCGTGGACGGCATGCAGTTCGACCGCGGCTACCTGAGCCCCTACTTCGTCACCGACGCCGAGCGCCTGGAAGCGGTTCTCGACGATCCCTACATTCTGATCTACGAGAAGAAGATCAGCGCCATGAAAGACCTGCTCCCGCTGCTCGAGCAGGTTGCCCGCGGCGGCAAACCGCTCCTGATCATCGCCGAGGATGTGGAAGGTGAAGCGCTCGCCACTCTGGTGGTGAACAAGCTGCGCGGCACGCTGAACGTGGCGGCCGTCAAGGCTCCGGGATTCGGCGATCGGCGCAAGGCGATCCTCGGCGACATCGCCATCCTTACCGGCGGCAAGGCCATCACCGAGGACCTGGGCATCAAGCTCGAAGGCGTGAAGCTTGAGGACCTGGGCAAGGCCAAGCGCATCACCATCGACAAGGACAACACCACCATCGTGGACGGCGCCGGCAAGGCCAGTGAGATCGAAGGCCGGGTGAAGGAGATCCGCTCGCAAATCGAGAAGACCACCTCCGACTACGACAAGGAGAAGCTGCAGGAGCGGCTGGCCAAGCTGGTCGGCGGCGTGGCCATCATCAAGGTGGGCGCGGCCACGGAGACCGAGCTCAAGGAGAAAAAGGCCCGCGTGGAAGACGCTCTGCACGCGACGCGCGCGGCGGTCGAAGAGGGCATCGTCCCCGGCGGCGGCGTGGCGCTGGTGCGCGCCATTCCGGCGGTGCAAAAGCTCGTGGAGAAGCTCGAGGGCGACGAAAAAACCGGCGCCCAGATCGTGCTGCGCTCGCTCGAAGAGCCTCTGCGTCAGATCGTCGCCAATGCCGGCGAAGAGGGCGCCGTGGTTGCGGCCAAGATTCTGGACTCTAAGGAGCCGCACTACGGCTACAACGCGCTCACGGGGCAGTTCGAGGACCTGGTGAAGTCGGGGGTAATCGATCCCACCAAGGTGACCCGCACGGCGCTGCAGAATGCGGCCTCCATTGCGGCCCTGCTGCTTACCACCGAAGCGCTGGTGGTGGAGCTGCCGGAGCCCAAGGCGGCTGCTCCCGCCGGCGGCCACGGCGGCGGCATGGACGGCATGTACTAGGACTGGCCGTCCAGGCAAAAGCGCCTTCGGCGCGGAAAATAAAAGGCCTCCGGCTTCAGCCGGGGGCCTTTGTTTGCTTGAAAATGGATATACCAATGGTATTTATGGTATAACTGAATTGAGGGGGTTCCAATGGAAACGCCAGAAGTCGCGGAAATGCTGATCGCGGATCGCATTTGGATTGCTACGGCGTTATTGCATCGAAGCAGACCTAAGCTGGAAACCTTCACCAAGGATGAAATTCGCCGAAAGCTCAAAGAGGAGGGGCTTAGCGAAGGTGTCAAGGAGGGGTCAATCAACGCTCACCTAAAAGAGCATTGCATAGCCAACGTCCCACCTTCGTCAGGAAAGTATCGAATGCTCTTCGAGGCTGAACCGGGGAAGCTCCGTCTTTTTCGGGCTGGAGATCTTACACATCCCGGGCGAATTCAAAGCCGCAAACCTTCCAAATCTTTACCTCGCCGGGATGAGATTCCAGCAAAATATTGGCCGTTGCTGGATTGGTACGAAGATTGGAGCAGAGAGCATTTTCCCCCGCTGGCACTGGGTTCAAATCTGCCTCCCGCCGGTTCGCTGTCTCGTTATGACGACGATCCTCTCATCCGCCTGATCGGATCAGGAAGACACATCTGGGCAGACGAACATGCCGACGAGTACGTTGAGAACCTGCGGAGGGAGGACATTTGAGCAAGGTCTTCTTCGACACGAATCTCTTCATCTATATGTTCGAGGGCATTGAGCCGTTTCGCGGCCGAGTGCTGGCGATTCGAGAGCGGATGATCGATCGCGGGGATCAGATTATTACATCGGCGATGACGCTTGGGGAAGTCTTGGTTAAGCCCACGAAGCTCGGACAGACTTCGCTCATCGAACAATATGACCGAGCGATCCGAGCAGCGGCGCGCATCGTCAGTTTCGATCCCTCCGTCGCCTGGCGTTATGCATCGTTGCGCGCGACGCACAAGCTGCGCAATGCCGATGCCATTCAGTTGGCCTGTGCCTCCCATTTCGGCGTGGATCTCTTCATCACCAACGACACCGATCTCCATCGGCTGCATGTGCGAGGCATCGGATTCATTGCCCCGCTTGAAAAGGTGCCTCTCTAGGCGAGAGATATGCAAGCGGGCTCGAGAATCCGCCCAATCCTGAAACAATAAAGCCCTCAGCGAAGGCTGAGGGCTTTTGCTTGCATTCGATCTTTACGGCGCATTCGCACTCGTGTGCGTCAGCGCGCCTCGGGGCAGGAACGGCGGGCCGGGAACCTGCGCCGCGCGTTTAACTGGCGATGGCGATCTTCGCTTGCGCGAGGGAGGGTCCGATCGAAGGCGCGTTCGGAACCGCCTGCGGGCGCAGAGGCCGCAACCATCCGGCCGACAGGTAAGACCGCGGAATGGCAAACTCGCTCCACCCGCAGTCAAGACAGACCTGAATATCAGGCGACGGCGTGAGCGGGGGGTGGCTCAAAATCCGTGCGGTGGTTCGATAAAGACGGATTTCAGCGGGAAAGACGGAGACAGCGTTGGACTCGCACTTTGGGCAAACCATAAATACACCTCGGGGCTTCGGATAAAGGCAACCGAACCACAAATGCAATTACCAGGAAAGTTTCACCTTAGTGGGATTTCCACTTTGTTTTCAACAGCAAAGAAATGATTCTCAAGTACGAAGGTAATCCACTACGGGTAACTCCGTCCATCACCCGTTCGTGTCATGCCCGCTACGCGGATTGGTGCCATGTGGAAATCTTTATTGAACTGCTGTTGCGAGTTTGGCACAGGGAATCAAGCCTAGTCCAGGAAGAAAAACGCGGTAGCCCTCGAGCTGCCGCGCCAAGCTGAGTGGGGCCCACATCGAGCCCCGATCCGGAATGCTACCGGTAATCGCACCCATCAGAACGTGAAATGCATGGACATCTCGACAATGCGGCCGCTGCCGATGGTGTTGGTCACGACGCCCAATTTGTTGCTGGCTGCGCCGGGGACCGTGTAGAGCTCATAAGCGCAGTTGGCGGAACTACCTGAACAGCTCTGGTTGGTGCCGGCAGGTGTCGTCACCGTGCTGCTGGGCGCGGGCTGAACCTGATGTCCGTAGCCGTACTCGCCGGTGACCACCCCTTTCACGTCGCTTATTTCGCTTTCAGTGGGGTTGAGAGTGATTTCGTTATTGGGAACGTCAAAGCTGGGAGTGTTGGTGATGTTGAAGACTTCGAACTGGTAATTCACGTTGTAGCGTTCCTTGATGGGGATGTCTTTCTGCAGGGTGATGTCGGCGCGTCGCTGCGGCCACTGGCGGAAGACATTGCGCTGACCGGGGACGAAGTCTGACTCATAAACATCGCAGAGTGGACCGCCGCCGGGACCGGCGTTGCCGCCGTCCGTCGTGGTATCGCAGGGGGGCACGCCGTTCTGGCCAGGGGCGACCAGAGGAATTTCGAAATCGTTGGCGTTGAGCGCCGGAGCGTAGACCGCCCCGCCGGTGGAAGACAGGCTGGTGTAAGCGCCAGAAACCCCGGTGCGCGCTTGCTTGGGGCTGATGCCGGCTTGAAGGGGAAGGACGGGGTTGATGATTTCAACGTTATTGCCGCCGCCAAAATACTGATTGCCGACCGAACCTGAGTAATCGTAAACGCTGTAAGGCTGTCCGCTCTCAAGCACGACGATCCCCAGGAGGGACCAGTTATTGGTCAGATAATGGAACAGATTGCCCTTCTCCTTGGTTGCGTTGGGAATCTTGGCGATGAAATTAAAGGTCAGATTTTGGGTTTCGTCGAAATCGGCGTCGGCGTAGGAGCTGCGCAGATTATCCGGATTATCTCCCGTGAAGAACAGGCCCACATCGCTTTGCTCGTCCAGTGTGTGTGACCAGGTGTAGGAAACTCCCGCCTGGATGTCGTAGGACATCTGCTTTTCAAGGTGCGCCTGGAGCGCATCGTATGCGGATACGCCGGCCGCGGTGAAGGAAGCGGAGTTGGGGTCGTAACCGACATAGGGCACACGCAAATCCACGTTGCCGCCGCTATAGGTATCGTAGGGCTCGTTGGCCATGTAATACGGAGTCGATTTGGCCCCGTAGGTCGTGGTGGTTGCATCGCTGAGAACCTGTACGCCGTAAGAGTATTGCTGGCCGTTGCAGGCGCTGATGGACTGATAGTTGCCGGGCGTGCAGAGCACCGGCTCATTGAAGGGCAAAGGAATGACCAGATGACGGCCACGGTTGCCCACGTAGCCGACGTCGGCGGACATGTCGTGCCTGGGCTGCCACTGCACGTCCAGGATCCAATCTTCAGTGTAAGGCAGCTTATTGTTCACGTTGTAGTTGCCGACGACAAGTCCGGCATCGGGCGCTCCATCGTTACAGACAAAGCCGGTATAAGTCCCCGACACGTGGTGGTCGACGTTGTAATCCGTACAGGCGCTCTCGATGGAGTCGACCGTGGGCATGAGCGAAGCAATGTTCGCGGGTGTGGTGGGGGAGTTGAGAGTGCCGAACGGCGCGCTCAACGTACTGGAAAAACCGTTCGCGTTGATGTCTGTATAAGTGGCAAAGGGTGCTTCCTGCGTCACGCCGAAGGGGCCGCTGATCCCCTGACCGGCCGGCGGGGACAAGTACTGGAAGTATTGCCCGCGGTCATAGTACATGCCGAAACCGGTGCGCCAGACCACCTTGCCGTTGAATTTTCTCGGCGACCACGCTACGCCCACGCGCGGCCCCAAGCCCCATTGGCGTCCATTCAGCGTGGAATCGCTGACGCCTGGAGTGCCGAATTGCTTGTTATTCCCAGCCACCACGAAACCGGAGTTCGTGACTGCGCTGTCGGTTGCCGAGTAGAGGGACGGATCGAAGTTGAAGAGATTGCCGTATTTTTCGCTCAACGGCCCGTCGAAATCGTAACGCACGCCGGCTGAGATGCTCAGGTTGGGCAGAATCTGCCATTTATCCATGGCGTAAGCGCCGATATCGTGCGAGCGGTAATAGCGGTTGGAGTTTCCCGACAGGATGGAGCCGGAATACAGATCGCCCTCCAGGAAATTCGTAAAAGTTTTCATTTCCACTTTTCCGTGCCCCTCGTCCAGATTGCGGATATTCAACTGGTCATAGCTGTAGCTGGCGCCCACCGTCACCGTATGTTTGCCGTGGGACCAGATCAAATCCGACGATGGCGCGATGCGGGTTTCGAAGTAGCCGTCGTCGACAAACGAATCGTAAGGGCCCAGATAAGAACTGAGGGAATCGGAGTTGTCTTGGGCGAAGTCGGCCAGTTCCATACCCGGCATGCTATTCCCAATGGGCATGGTGATGCCCAAGCCGGAAGCCGTAAACGCTTCACTGAAGTTGCTGTATGCCTTTTGGCGCGAAACACCCAGCAACTGTGTCCAGTTCACATGGGAGCCGAAGTTCACCGTGTTGGTGAGCGAGGCCACCTGCGCTCCGTTGTCTTCGTATTCGGGAAAACCGGCATAGTTGCTGCTGGCGTACGGACTGACCGTGGGCATGTGCTGATAGAAGTACTTTGCCGCGAGGCTGTCGGTCTTGCTGACGTCGTAGTCCAGGGATGCGGTTGCCTGGTCGCCCTTGAAGACCGACGTGCCCACCTGCGCGGCGTCATCTTCCTTGCTGGAAAGCTGGCTCATGCCGCTCGCATCTGCGGAAGGAATCAGGAACTGGCCGTTGGGCAGCTGCGCCTGGAGCAAATCCACGGCCGCACCACTCCATGAAGTCTGCGCCGGACAACTGGAGGTGGAACCGCTGGCTGCCAGATAGCTGTTGCAAGCGGCGAGAATGCCGGTGGGACTCCGGTCGCTGGTGAGTCCGTAAGGAACCTGAACCTGCGCCAGCGCGCCATATTGGTCGGTCGTGTAGAGGTGGTTGTATCCCAGAAAGAAAAACAGCTTGTTCTTGATGATCGGACCGCCCACGGTGCCGCCTGCGACCCATTTGTGCAACTCCGGGCTGACAAACTGCGGCGCGATCGTGCCTAACAGCACATCCTGCTTATAGAAGAACGGATCGGCGTTGATCCAGTTGGTGCCGCGCTGTCCGTATGCCTCCCCGTGCAGGTCGTTGGTGCCGCTCGTGGTAATCATGCCGATGTGCGCGCCGCTAGTCTGGCCCTCCTGCGCATCGTACATCGACGTCGCAACGCTGATTTCGTGCAGAAACTCTGGTGGCGGCGACGGCAGAGCATTGCCATTGGAGCCGTAGACCGCAATATTGTCCTGGTATTGCCCGGCGGTGGAGCTGCCTTCTCCGATATTGAACTGGTATCGCTGCGAGACCTGCTCGCTCGCCGTCTGGCCGTTGAAAAGATTGGTCACGTCCACCCCGTTCAGGGTCATGGTGTTCGAGGTGGAACGCTGGCCGTTCGCCCAGATGTTCTGATTGCCGAGTCCCTGGTTGGTGCCCACGCCGGCGATGAACTGGGAGCTGACGCCCGGCGCAAGAATGGCGAGCTGGGTGAAACTGCCCGTAGCCAGCGGCGTTGCGGCGATTTGCGCCTTATCGAGCGTATAGCTGTTGGTCGTGTCCGTGGCATTGAGCATCGGGTTGGCATTCACAGTCACGGATTGAGAGACGCCGCCCGGCTTAAGCGCGGTGTTCACCGTGGTGGCGCGATCTTCCTGCACCAGCAGCCTGGGGATGGTCACGGTCTCAAAATTCGCCTCGGTCACGGTCACCCGGTAAGTGCCCAGGGGAAGATCGAGGATTTGCCAGTAGCCGGAGCTGATTGTATTTGTGGTGCGCGTCAGTCCCGTTTGCTCGTTGACCGCAGTGACCGAAGCGCCGGAAACCGCCGCGCCCGAAGCATCCAGCACGGTTCCATTGAGCGAGCCCAGCGTCAACTGCGCACGGCCGGGCACGGCAGCAAAACCATATCCCAGCAGAATCAGGGCGAACCAAACGACACTCCTCCGAAAATGACGATTCATGGCATCCTCGCTTTTCATTGACTTTTCGAGTTCTGAAATTCAAGCCGGCTGATCATCCGACTGCGCCGCGGCGCCGGCAGGGGGCGCCACGGTCGTGCCCATCGAGATTGATCGCTACCCTACGGTAATTCCCGATCGGGTTGAGCCTGAGCCGCGTTGTGCGGGGTGGCCGCCCTCGTGAACGGAGATACCACCTTGTTTCCTCAACCCAACTTCAGTGGAAAGAAAAATGCGTTCGAAGAACTTCATTAGTTTGAATCAGAGCTGCTGTGCTTCCAATAGCCAAAATGTAACTTTTCATCGAATTCTAGCAATCCGCTGTGGAAAAGCAAGAGCAAAAGACGAGCCGCGGGCGCCGCCGCCCTCCAGCCGGCGCTACGTACCATAATCTGGCGCGCGGAGGTCTTTACCGGGTCTTCTACCGCGATGCGCAGATTAAATTTCATCGGCTCCGCGGTGAAAAATCTGTTAATGGCCCTTGCCGATGCCCCACTCGATCCGGAGCCCGGCGCGCAGGTTGGCCGGCAGGCTCACATAGCCGATAGGCGCGATGTGCTGGTTCGAGAGCAGATTTTCGCCCATAGCATAAACGTTCAGCCACTTGAGCAATTGAAAGCTCCCGCCCAGATCCAGCTTGGCGTAGCCGAAGTCGAGATTGCGGTTGGGCAGCAGCAGGGAATTGCCGAGGTTCTCGTCCTCGTCTTCGAGGTACGTCGAGTCGTCGCTGCGGCTGGCGAAGGCGGCGTTGAAGATGCCGGTGAGTTTCCTTTCCGCATAGGTGGCGGAAAGATACCCCGTGTGCGGGGGCCGGCGGAACGGGCGCGCGCCCACCAGCGGCGAATACGCGCCCAGGGGAATGGTTCCGTCATATTCGATGGGCGCAATGCCGATGAGCGTCTCGTTGTCCGTGCTGAAAGAGCGCTGCACCACCGCGTCGAGATACGTATACCCTCCGCGGAAAAAGAGGCTCTTGCCGATCCCGCTCTCGACGGATGCTTCCACGCCCTGCGCACGGAAGGCCTCCGAGTTCAAGTCCAGCTCAAAGGCGCCGTCCTGCGTCAGGGTCGCTTCCAGCTGCTCCTGTTGCGCCGCGCTCAGGCCGGGCAGCAGCTGGGGCACCAGGTTGAGCCCCACGCCTTCGATCTCATTGCCGAACTGGTTGTGAAAATAGCTGGTGCGGAACACGATGTGCTCGCTCCAGAACATCTGCTCCATTCCGGCTTCATAGGTGCGCGATTGCGGCGCGCCGATGGGGTGAAGGTTGAGCGCGGAGATGGTCGATTGGCCGCCGTTCTGTTCGAGAAACGCGTAGAGCGACTCCTCCTGCTGTTCCAGCGACGGCTCGCGCACGGCTTCGCCAAAATTGCCAAAGATGCGTGTGCCGCTGAAGACGCCCGAGCGCGGACGCAGCACGTAGTAGCTCACGCCGGCGCGCATCGGAGTCTGTGTGCCGAAGAGAGAGTAGCGCTCCAGGCTGCCGCCCAGCGTGTAATAGAACCGGCTCTTGAAGTCGCCGTGCACCGCGGCCTCATAGTCATAGTTGCTGCGCTCCACCGGCGAATAATAGGTCTCCGCGCCGCGCTCATCCTCATACTGAAATCCGATCAGAGCGCCCAGGTGCGGCGTAAACGTAAAATCGCCGCGGTAGATGGCGGCGTCGCGGTTGTTCACCAGCTGCGATTCGAACGGATACGTCGATCCATCGTCCCAGCTATAGTCGAGCAGCGCCTGGCCCGAGGCGCTGTAACCGTTGGCGCCCAGGATGGTGACCGGCATGCCGAAGTAATTGGCGCCGCTGTACGTGGGCGCAATGCCCGGGCCGCCGCAGCCTCCCGCGGGGATGCAGGTTCCTTCCGGAGTCCACTGGTCATATTGCTCGCGTTTGCGCGTCAGCCCGTAGCGCAGCTCATTGTGGACGCCCGCCGTGGTCTGGTTGTCGAGCGCGGCGCTCACGTAAATGTTCTGGTCCTTCATGGTCGCGTCGTCGGCCACGTGATAGAAGTCCCACGCATTGGGCACGCCGGTCGCATCCACGCCGTAGTGCGCGGTGCCGTGAATCTGCGTGCTGCCGGTCGGCGACCATCCGAGGTTGGCCGCGGCCGTTCCCACGTGGTACTCGTCGTTGGGAAGGGAATTGCCCGTCTGCAGCCAGCTGTAGGCGCCCAGATAATCCAGCTTGCCGCGCGCGCCGGAGAGGTCGAGCTCTTCGTCTGAAGTGTTGAAATTGCCGGCCTCGCCGTGAAAGATGAGCGAAGGAAAACTGGTGGTGCCGTGGGGCGTGGTCAGGCTCACCACGCCGCTGTCGGCGTCGGCGCCGTACAGGTTCGAGTCCGGCCCGCGGTACACTTCGGCGCTCTCCACGGCGGTCGTGGCCAGCGCGCCGAAGTCGAATTGTCCGCCCAGGTCGCCGGCATCGTCGCCATCGAGCAGAATTTTTGAGTCGTCCGAGTCCCCGCCGCGCACAAACAGCGAGGCCTGCGCGCCGCGCTCGCCGCTCTCCACCACAAAGGTGCCCGGCATCATCCGCAGCGCGCTCACAAAGTTGTCGCGCAGCGCGAGATCGAGCGGGCTCAGCACCGTGGTCGCGGAGCTGGTCTGCGGCTGCGGCGTGGGCGTGCCGGTTGCGGTGACCACGATGGATTCCCGCGCCCACTCCGGCTCGAGCACCACGTTGCGCTCCAGCGAATCGAACTGGCCGGCATAGAAATCCGGCGTCTGCAGCTGACGGAAGCTGGCCGCCGTTACGAGCAGGAAGAAACGGCCGCTGGCGCCCGTGGTTAAGGTAAAGCTGCCGTCGGACGCCGAAACCGAAGAGGCAACCACCTGCCCTTTGCTTACCAGCGCCACGCTGGCGCCTCTTACCTTGGCGCCGGTGGCATCGGAGATCACGCCGTGAATAGAAGCGGCCCAGCACGCGCTCGCGCCGGCGACGAGAAGCAGTGCCGCGTGGATTATGGGCAATTTCCAGCGCGGCCACGCGCGCCAGAATGGAGAGATAGTCATGGCAGCTCCTTCGTCCCCCTCGGAACGGGAAAGCGGTTGGAACGCCGAGGACCGGTCTCCTGACTTGCGCGTCGTCCAGCCGCCTTCCCAAAGCCGAACCCGGTAGGGCTCAGCTCCAGTGGCCTGGCGGTCGCCTCCGCATCGAGCTCACATCGATCGGAGGGCCGTGGCTGGATTCCCGCGGGCTCCCCTTCCCCATGGAGGGGACGGGCAAGCCCAGGGGCGCGCTCACAGTTGCGGGGCAGTGGCGGACTTTCACCGCCTTCCCGAGCATCCTGGCGATTGCTGGATTGTTTGAACCGCAGCCCAAGACTGCGGCCATCGTGTCATGGAAGCGGCTTCCATGATATGAACTCTTATACGCGCGGGGCCGCACCCGAGTCAAAGCCGCCGGGGGGGCTGTTCGGTCCTAGGGATCGGAGCCGGAATGAGGACCAACGTCACGTTGAGCACACCGTGCGGCGGGCGTATTCTGGTGCGAACCTTAACAAAGGAGCGAGGTACAGGGAGCGTGTGCCGATGACGGGAAACCCTCTTCTTCGGTTTGGAACTGCCGTGTTGGCAGGCGCGGCGCTGCTGGCCTCTGCCGCCGGCGCGCAGATCCCGGCGCAAACCCTGGCGCAGACTCCCGTGCAAGTCTTGACCATTCGCCTGGTCGAAGCCAAGACCGGCAAGCCGCTGCGCAACAAGCTGGTGAGCATCGCCTTCTACGTGGATGACGCCACCATGACCGGCGGCCGGCGCCGCGTGGCTTTTCCCGACGGTTCGTACTGGACCAATCTCGCCATCGATGAAGAGGGTTTTGGCGCCATTCCGGTTCCGCGGGGAGCCACCCTCGTCGAAGTGGGCAAAGGTCTGGACACCGACGGCTCGAAGATCACCGAGAGAGCCATTCAGCTTTCCATGTGCGAGGATCGTCCCGGGTTCACGCAGGCGGATTCCGGCTATCAATACGGCCGCGTCGTCGACGTGCTGCGCACCGGCTACGTCGCCCGGGATCCTGACTGCCAGCCCCGCCTGAAGACGCCCGTTGCGCCGGGGCAGTTTGTGGTGATGGCCTGGCCGCCCTCCCGCCTGGCGCTGCCCACCGGCATGGGCTGGTGACCCCGGGAAGATTCGAACTTCCGACACGCAGTTTAGGAAACTGCTGCTCTATCCACCTGAGCTACGGGGCCACTTATAAGCATAGTCGCAGCAGTTTCAGGAAACTGCTGGTCTCTTCTCGTATTCGGCCCTGGCGGGCCGGGGCCACCTGAGCTACGGGGCCACTTATAAGCATAGTCGCAGCAGTTTCAGGAAACTGCTGGTCTCTTCTCGTATCCGGCCCTGGCGGGCCGGGGCCACCCGAGCTACGGGGCCACTTATAAGCATTGTCGCAGCAGTTTCGGGAAACTGCTGGTCTCTTCTCGTTTTCGGCCCTGGCGGGCCGGGGCCAGCGGAGTGACGGCCCCGCTCGCAGGTACTCCCGGCTCATGCCGGCTCTTTGCTATTCCCGTTGCCGTGCGCTACCATGATCGAGAGCTCTTGCTTTTTCTTGGGCGAAATGCCCATCCGGATTGAGCCTTCATGGGCCGAAGCGGTCACGGAACTGCTTCCCCGACTCCCATGCCGGCTCCCTTCGATCGCCGCTGAAAAAGAGGACCTGCGCGCTTCCGTTCGTTCAGCATCCAGCGGCCCCTCGAGCAACCGCAGCTTCAGCCCGCAGAAGAACCTCCGGATTCCGGGTCGCCTCACGGGAGCAGGAATTCAGGACGTTCAACTGAGCAGCTGCATTCTCTCCGATTCCGTGCTTAAAACCGCGACATTGGAGCCCCAGGGCCTGTCCCGGAGTGCGCCATGAACTCTCCCGCCTTTTATCAACGGGTGCGTGTGGGCGGCCGGAGGCGCGAGCACGCCATTCCTTCCGCCGATTCCTTCGCATCTGACGCTGAGCCTTCCCCTCAGGGCGACGGTGCAGCCGGCGAACAAAACCTGCCCCTGCGCCGGCAGTTTGGGGACTCCAGGGTCGTGGAGGCGCGCAACGAAAGATGCGCCCATGCCGATCGGCTTGCCACCATCAAGCAAGTGCTCTCCTCCTCCGTCGAACGCCTTAACCTGGCCTGCACTCAGATTGCCGATTTTCAAGATTCGATACTGAAAACCCTCGAAGTCATCCGCGCCTCCCGGCAACTCATCGGCAAGAGCGATCTGATGATCGAGCGCGCGCGAACCCTCGGCTGCAAGTAGCCCAGGGGATCGGGGGAAGTTGTCAGCGGGCTGCGAGAAGCGGGCGCGCCGCCTGCATCTCTCTCGCGGTTCGCCTTTGGGAACTACACCCGGGAAACCGCCGCAGACCCGGAAGATGCCAATTCCTCGTCCTGAAGGGCTGAATGCAGCTTCAGGAGTAGCGTCTGCAGCTTTGCCAGGAGCACGGATGGATGCATGGGCTTCGAGAGCACATCAAAATCCAGCTCTCGCTTTTTCAGCGTGTCCAGCAAATCATCAGCAGGCGTCTTGCCGGAGATCAGCAGCACCCGGCAGTGGGGCGAAACTGCACGCATTTGGATACCAAGGTCCACGCCGGTCATGTCCGGCATCATGACATCGGAGATGAGAAGATCGGGCGGAGCCCCGCGCGCCGAAGCCAGCGCCAGGCAGGGGTCCGCAAAAGAAATGGCAATGAATCCTGCCCGAATGAGGATGGTCGCCAGCGTCTCGGCGATCACCTTCTCGTCGTCGACGATATAGATGACTTGTTTGTTAACCGGCATCTCTCCCTGCACACAGACGGGCCAGTCGACCTCATGCTAACGATGTTTTCGTTGGCTTTCGCCCGCTGGCATCGACACCGGCGTCCGGAGGGGGGCCGGCACATCTGAGTGAACGGACACTCATCGTTCTATGCCGGGAGCGCGCTGATTCGAAGCTGAGGCGATTTTACCCACGGGTCAGCTCATTGTCACCCGGGACGATTCCTAGGTTTGTTTCCGGTTTGCGACGGAACGCCGGCTTCGGGTCAAAGGCCGCATTGCGCGATGTGGTGTCGAGCCGGTGCTTCAGCTCGGCGATCTTCTGCTGAATAAGACCCTCCTCTTCCGGAGAAAGGTCCACGCGTCCCACCAGGCGCTGGACCGATTCATAAACGCGGCTGGCATTTTGAAGGTCGCGGATGCGTGTGCTTTCGTTCTCGGTCACATCGGCAATGTCGAGAAAGGTGTGCCCCATCTCCAGTTCAATGCGCAGGAACCGGACTCCAGCCCGATTCGATTCCTGCAATACGCGTATCGTGTTCGGATCCATGCAGGGACCTCCGCCTCACGAGAGATAGATGCTTCTCCGGGTCGCGCCGCAGAGACATTTTGGCCGGTGCTTTCGATTCGCGCAATAGCCGTCTCGCCAATGGCAATTTATCGGCGCGATCAGGGCAATCTACGGCGCCCCACCGGGTATATGCTATATGCGAATGATGCGACCGGCGAGACGAGTATGGCAAAAGACAAGCCAAGAAAGAAGCAGCAATCCTCCGGAACATCTCCCGATCCGCCGCAAACGGCGGCGCCGGAAGACGGCAGGCTGGATGGCCGGGCAGGCGGTGCCAGCGATATCGGCGAGCCTCAAGCTGGGCTAGCGCTGGAAGATGGACACCCTCCCGTTCCCTCCTACCCTCTGGGCGTGGAAACCGAGCCGGAAGAGCATCAGTCTCCTGCACTGGCTTATCCGGTAGTCGGCTTCGGGGCGTCGGCGGGAGGATTGCAGGCCTGCCGCGAAATCCTCGAAAACCTCGATTCCAACACCGGCATGGCATTTGTGCTGGTGACGCACCTGGCGCCCGATCAGCGCAGCTTCATGTCGGAGATCATCGAGCGCTACACGCAGATGCCGGTCTCCTCGGTCGAGGACGGGCAGCGGCCGCAGCCCAACCACCTCTACGTTCTTCAGCCCAATCAGGCAGTTACGCTGCACGACGGCATATTCCGGGTGGAAGCCCGGCTGCCCGGCGATCGCGTTCCGCGCACCATCGACAAGTTTTTCCATTCGTTGGCCAGCGACCAGAAAAACCACGCCATCGGTGTGGTGCTCTCGGGAGCCGACGCCGACGGCGCCCTGGGTCTGAAGGCGATCAAGGGCGAGGGCGGGATCGCGCTGGTGCAAAGCCCCGATACAGCCCAGCACAGCGGCATGCCGCGCAGCTCCATTGCCTCCGATCACGTGGACATGGTGCTGCCTCCGGCGGAGATTGCCATCGAACTCGGCCGCCTGGCGCTCCAGTTTGCGCGGCCCGAGTTGCGCTCGCTCGAAGACGGCACGGTCGCGGCGGATGACGAGCAATCGTACGGAAAGATCCTGCAACTGCTTCGCGGCGTCTCCGGGCTCGACCTGCGCCAGTACAAGCCGGAGACCATCCGGCGGCGCATTGCCCGGCGCATGATCCTGCTGCGCATGGATCAGCTCGCGAGCTATCTTCGCTTTCTCCAGATCCGCACCGACGAATTGCGCACGCTGCAAGAGGACGTGCTGATCAATGTCACGCGCTTCTTCCGCGATCCTGGATTCTGGGAGTCCTTGCGCTCCAAGATGCTGCCGGGTCTCTTCGAGGGCCGGCCGCCGGAAAAGCCGCTGCGCATCTGGTGCGCGGGCTGCTCCACGGGAGAAGAAGCTTACTCCCTGGCCATCACCATTCTCGAGCATCTCTCCCAGCAGGGCCTCGACACGCCCGTGCAGATCTTCGGCACCGATGTCAGCGAGCAATCGATCGAGAAAGCCAGGCTTGCGGTTTACCCTGAGACGCTTGCGGCCGAAATCTCGCCGGAGCGTCTGCGGCGCTACTTCGTCAAGGCAGACCACGGCTACCAGGTTTCCAAACGCGTGCGCGACACCTGCATCTTCGCCCGCCAGAATCTGGCCATCGACCCTCCCTTCTCGCACATCGATATCCTCAGCTGCCGCAACGTGATGATTTACTTCAATTCCGTCCTTCAACGGCAGATCATGCTCACGTTCCATTACGCGCTCGAGCCCGGAGGCTACATCCTGCTGGGCATGTCGGAGGGGCTGCGCGACTACGGAGACGTATTCTCCACCGTCGATCGAAAATTCAAGATTTACATGAAGACCGGCAACAACCTGCCGCTTCACTACGAGCCTCCTCGAAACTACGCGTTCACCCATACGGCTATGCCGGGGCGCGGACCGGCGATCGACGCGGAGTCCAATGTCTGGCCCGAGCTCGAGCTGCAGCGCGCCGCGGACCGCATCGTTCTGGCGCGCTTCGGCCCGCCGGGCCTGATCATCGACGACCGCATGAATGTGCTGCAGGCGCGCGGCCAGACCGCGCCCTTTCTTGACCTGACGCCCGGAGCGGTGAACTGGAGTCTGCTGCGCGTGCTGCGCGAAGGAATCGCCGGCGAGGTAAAAAGCGCGGCGCAGCGGGCCATCTTCGAGAACGTTCCCACCGCCGCCGTCGTCTCCATCGTCGATGAGCAACTGGGCCAGCAGGATATTCAGATTGACGTTTTGCCGGTGACCAGCGCCTCCTCGCGCCCGCGGTGCTTCCTCGTCCTCTTCCAAACGCTTGACAAGGCACGCAACGGCGGGCAAATACAGAGCCCCGGTCCCCTGAACCTGACTCTGGACGAGAAGGAACGGCTGATCGGCCAGTTGCGGCAGGACCTGACCTCGACCCGTTTCCATCTCCAGTCGCTGGTGGAAGAGCGCGATGCGCGCAATCAGGAGCTGGTTTCGGCCAACGAAGAGATTCAATCGGCCAATGAAGAGCTGCAGAGCACCAACGAGGAGCTCGAAACCACCAAGGAGGAGCTGCAGAGCGCCAACGAAGAGCTGCAAACCGTCAACGACGAGCTCCAGCAACGCAACAATGTCCTTACGCAGACGGGCAACGATCTCTCCAATCTGCTCAACAGCGTGAACATTCCGCTTCTGATGCTGACCAGCGACCTGTGCATCCGCCAGTTCACGCCGCCCATGCAACGGCTGCTGAGCGTGCGCGCCAGCGACATTGGGCGGTCCATCAG
>JASHTS010000308.1 GCA_030040425.1 Acidobacteriaceae bacterium
CCCGGCTTGCGGGGAATGCCCGCCGTAATCACTACAATGTCAGAGTTCGCGGTGGCCGCGTAGTCGTTGGCGCCGGTCACTTGCACGTCGCGTTTCTCAATCGGCATCGCTTCGAGCAGGTCCAACGCCTTGCCCTGCGGCACGCCTTCCACCACGTCCACCAGCACCACATCGGCCAGTTCCTTGGCCGCAATCCAATGCGCCGCCGTGGCGCCCACGTTGCCGGCACCGACAATGGAAACTTTTTTCCGCATCTCTTCACTCCATAGCAACAGTTATTGTCGCCTCAGTCCTGATTCAAATCCAATTCAATTGGGCCGGGTGGGTAAAGGTCTAAAATAAGCGGGAGTCCAAAGTTGCTCAGTCGGCTCAAAAGTTCCGGCTGAAAAGTGCATCCACCCTGGCCGCTCTCCGAGGAGTACCCGCAAATGAACAGCATCTTGTATTCCTTTGTCAACTCTTGAAGCGCTTCGCGTTTGGGCTCCAATTGATCGATCAGCCATGCCAGGTGATCCTGCAGAGGTTGAAAATCCGGAAGAGGGCTTTTCAGCAGCCAAAATGAATTCCTGCGTGGCGGAAGGTTCTTCACGCGCGGCGAGCTACGCAGCTCCCCTTTCCGACCCGACCTCGTTGGCGTCAGCCCGAGCCGTTCTGTGATTCCTTCCAGATCGAGCGGCTCTCCATAAATTCCGAGAGACGCTGTGTTCCATCTATCGTCTTGTCGATCTGGTGGGTTCATTCGGCGCCGCAGGATCTAAAGCCCTCAGAATGCTGGGTCCGTTTTCGGCCCGGTTAAAGTCACCCTATCGAGCACACATCGCCCGCTGGGGACCCCGACAAGCCGTGCCTTTTTTTCAACGCAACCGTCGATTGCCTCTTTGGGCAAGCTGTAAGATCGGGCCCCTTTTCAAAGCCGACCACTGACCACTGATCACTGTCCACTGTCTTACATATTCCCAATAATTCTCGTGGCAAACTCGCTCGTGCCCACCTTCGTGGCGCCGGTGAGCTGCCGCTCGAAATCGTAGGTGACAAATTTCTGCCGGATGGTCTTCTCCATCGCGCTCTCGATCATCTTTGCCGCGTCATTCCAGCCGATGAACTCGAGCAGCATCACGCCGGAGAGAATCACCGATCCGGGATTGATCACATCCTTGTCCGCGTACTTGGGCGCGGTGCCGTGCGTGGCCTCGAAGACCGCGTAGCCGTCGCCGATGTTCGCGCCCGGCGCAATACCCAGCCCGCCCACCTGCGCCGCCGCCGCGTCGGAGATGTAGTCGCCATTCAGGTTCGGCGTGGCCAGGACACTGTAATCCGAGGGCCGGATAATGATCTGCTGAAAGATCGAGTCGGCGATGCGGTCGTTCACCAGGATCTTCTGCTTCCACGCGCCGCTCCCGTGCGATTTGCCGATCGCGTCCAGCACTTTTCGCACTTCCGCGACTACGCTTTCGCGAAAGGCCGGAGACCCAAACTCCAGCCCCGGCTCGATCAGCGCGGCATTCGCCTCCACAGAGATTCCCGGATTGGCTTCCACGTTCCCCAGGATCCAGCTTTCGCGCTCGGTTACCGTCTGGTCGCGGAACTCCTGCGTAGCCACTTCGTAGCCCCACTCACGGAACGCACCCTCGGTAAACTTCTGGATGTTGCCCTTGTGCACCAGCGTAACCGTCTTGCGTCCCGTCTCCAGCGCATGGCGGATGGCATAGCGCACCAGCCGCTTGGTGCCGAAGATGGAGATCGGCTTGATGCCCACGCCGGAATCGGTCCGCACTTTCTTCTTGCCGCCCTTGAGCAGATCGTCGTTGAGGAACGAGATCAGTCTGGCCGCATCGGCCGTGCCCTCTTTGAACTCGATGCCCGCGTATACGTCCTCGGTGTTCTCGCGGAAGATGACCACATCGAGCTTCTCCGGCTGCTTCACCGGGCTGGGCACGCCCTGGTAATACTTCACCGGGCGCACGCACGCGTAGAGGTCGAGAATCTGCCTGAGCGCCACGTTGAGCGAGCGGATGCCCCCGCCCACCGGCGTGGTCAGCGGCCCCTTGATGGAGACGCGCAGGTCGCGCGCCGCGCTCACGGAGTCGTCCGGCAGCCAGCTGTTGAACTGCCGGAAGGCCTTTTCGCCGGCAAAGATCTCGTACCAGCGAATCGCGCGCTTGCCGCCGAAGGCTTTCTCCACTGCGGCGTCGAACACCCGCTGCGAAGCCTTCCAGATGTCGCGGCCGGTGCCGTCGCCTTCAATGTAGGGGATGATGGGATGATCGGGCACCGCGAACCGCCCGTTTCGGTAATCGATGGCCTCACCGTTCTTCGGCAACTCCAGCCCGTTGTAGCTGCTCTGCATCGCTCTTCGTTTTTCCTCCGGAAACCAAGTTAGAGGCTACCATCCGCAATTTGGCGGTGGCAATGGCGGGAGCCGCTTTGCGCGGCGTGCGATGCGGGGATGGGAATACGATGCGCGGTCCAGGCCATAACCGGATCAGCGCGCACCAAGCAGACCACTGCCCGGCAATCGCAGCGCCGGCCACAAGCAGAAGGGCAAGCGAGCCGCTACTTCGTGTCTGTCAGACTGTCGCCGTCAAACCGCGGAATGCCGAAATGGCCGCGCAGCCGGAGAATGTCCACCGGGCTCACGTTGCCGGCCACCGTCACCAGCGTCAGGCTCTTCGGCGTCTCGGCCAGCACCACGGCGCCGCGCACGTTGGCTCCGTCCAATACCAGCCACACGTCGGTGGTCCCGTTATGCACCGGTCCTCCGGCGTTGGTGGTCGTTACCAGGTGCTTCCAGCCGCGCAAATGATACGCCGCGCGGATCGACTCCACCTCGGCGGGATCCACGCTCGCCGCCTCGCCAAAGCGCAGCAGGTGCACGCTTACCCCGCTCAGCTTGGCCATGGTTTGCCGCGTGGTCGCATCGGAGTCAGGCAGCAGGCCTGCCGCGGCTGTCAGCATGTCGCGATCCAGGGTGAAGTCCGACTTCACCGCAGCCTGCGCGCTCAACTGCGTGAGCGCCGGAGGCACCCATTCGAGCGGCACCGGCCCCGGATCGGGGGTAGTCGCGGCCGGGGGCGGATTTTCGTCGGTTTGCGGGGCGGCCGGCGCTTGCGCCAGCGCACCGGCGCAGCTCATTGCCACGCCAAGGACGGCCATTGCGGACAGACGAATCCGGTTCATGTTGTATTAAACGAAGAAACGGGCGGAAAGTTGCAGCCCTAGACCCGCCGGAAAGCATTTTCCTTCCGCGCGCCGCGTCCCTCCGGTTTCGCGCGCATCGCACCGCAAGAGCGGCCTGCTGATTTTTGGCATGAACCAGGGATGAAAATGGCCGAAATCCTGTTCCTGTAGCCTCAGATGCGATAGACTCATGCGGGAAGGTTCCCGAAAACTCACCATCTTCATACCCATGGAGGGCACATCGAAATTGGGAAAGAGCATGGTCCCGAAGAAGCTATTCTTCACCAAGGGCGTGGGCAAGCACAAAGAACGGCTGACCAGTTTTGAGCTGGCGCTTCGGGATGCCGGCATTGCCTCGCAGAACTTGGTGCGCGTCTCCTCCATCTTCCCGCCCCAGTGCAAAGTCATCCCCCGCAAGGAAGGGCTCACCTATCTCAGCGATGGCGAAGTGGTCTTTGCCGTGATTGCGGAGAACTCGACGCACGAGCCGCACCGGCTGATTGCTTCGAGCATCGGCGTGGCCATTCCTGCCGACCGCAACACTTACGGTTACCTGAGCGAGCATCACAGCTTTGGCGAAACCGAGGATCAGGCGGGCGAATATGCCGAGGAACTGGCCGCGGAGATGCTCGCCACCACGCTCGACGTGGAATTCGATCCGGACACCAGCTGGGATGAGAAAAAAGAGATTTACCGCATCTCCAACAAGATTGTCCGCACCAGCAACATCACCCAGTCGGCCGTGGGCGACCGGCGCGGCAAGTGGACCACCACCATTGCCGCGGCCGTGCTGATCCTGGAAACCTGATCCTGTCCGCCGGCGGAAGCGGCCAACTTCGCCTGGCGGAGTTGGCCTTCTTGCATGATCCTCCGGCGTTGCCGGGTGTTGGGGGCTTCAGTGCCTGTCCTGAGCAAAGTCGAAGGATCCCGCTTTTGCGACCTGGGAAAGCACGGACCCCAGGAGCTGGGAACGAAACTCACCCCGCTTCTGCGGAGATACTGATAGTCACCGATGTCTGACGCGCGCAAATATACCGTCGCTCTGGTCCAGATGAGCATGGGCCCCGATCCCGAGGCCAACTTCGCCTCGGCCGTGCGCCACATCCGCGAGGCTGCGCGTCTGGGCGCGCACATCGTCTGCCTGCCCGAGCTCTTCCGGGCCCAGTATTTCTGCCAGCGCGAAGACCTTCGCCTCTTCGATCTTGCCGAGCCCATTCCCGGACCCTCCACGGAAATGCTCGCGGCCGTCGCCCGCAAGAGCCACATTGCCATCGTGGCTTCGCTCTTCGAGCGCCGCGCACCCGGCCTCTATCACAACACTGCGGTCACGCTCGATGCCGAAGGCAAAATCGCCGGCCTCTATCGCAAGATGCACATCCCCGACGATCCGCTCTACTACGAAAAGTACTACTTCGCGCCGGGCGATCTTGGATTCCAGTCCGTGAACCTCAACGTCGGCCGCGTGGGCACGCTGGTCTGCTGGGACCAGTGGTATCCCGAAGGCGCGCGCCTCACAGCGCTCCAGGGCGCCGAAGTGCTTTTTTATCCCACCGCCATCGGCTGGCACCCGGCCGAGAAAGAAAAGTACGGCGCGGCGCAGTACGACGCCTGGCAGACCATCCAGCGCGCCCATGCCATCGCCAACGGCGTTTACGTCGCCGCCGTCAACCGCGTCGGCCACGAGCATGGCGAGGTCAAGCTTGCCCATGGCGATGTGCTGGGGCTACGCGCCTCCGGTCCCGGCCTCGAGTTCTGGGGTGGAAGCTTTCTCGCCGATCCCTTCGGGCGCGTCCTGGCCAAAGCCTCGCACGACGCCGAAGAGATTCTGCTCGGCGAAATCGACCTCGGCCTGATCGAGGAGACGCGCCGCAACTGGCCCTTTCTGCGCGATCGCCGCATCGACGCCTACGCGCCCATCACCCAGCGCTTCCTCGATCCTGTGGCGCACGCTGCTGCCAAAGAACAGAAGTGATGGGTGCCCCCGGTCTCGATTCTGAGACCGGAGAGACCACGCAACTGAAGGAAACCGATTTTGAAGGAAGAGAGAAAAACCCCGCGGGCTCTCGGCTACCGCATGCCCGCCGAGTGGGAGCCGCACGAGGCCACCTGGCTTGCCTGGCCGCACAACCCGGAAGACTGGCCGGGCAAGTTTCCGTCCATCCCCTGGCTCTACGCCGAGATCGTGCGCTTGCTCACGGCGCGCGAGCGCGTCCACCTGATTGTCGAGAACGCGGCCATGGAGCGGCGCGTGCGCAGCATGTTGCAGCGCGCCGGCGCCAATCCGGATCAGGTGACGTTCCATGCCTGGCCCACGGATCGCGGCTGGACGCGCGACTCCGGCCCCATCTTTTTGCGCAACGCCTCCGGACAAATCGCTCTGACCGACTGGCAATTCAATGGATGGGCCAAGTATGACGACTGGCGCCTCGACAATGAGATTCCCGGCCGCGTGCAAAAGCTGCTCGGCTGCCGGCATTGGCAACCTCTCGTCCAAAAGCAGAACGGCACGAAGTATCGCGTCGTCCTCGAGGGGGGCTCGATAGACGTCAACGGCGCCGGCGTCCTGCTGACCACCGAGGAATGCCTGCTGAGCGAAGTACAGCAGCGCAACCCGGGCGTGAGCCGCGCACAGCTCGAGCAAGCCTTCTCCGATTTTCTCGGCATCGATCAGGTCATCTGGCTCAATCGCGGCATCGTCGGCGACGACACCCACGGCCACATTGACGACATCGCCCGCTTCGTCTCTCGCGACACGATCATTGCGGCAGTCGAGCCCGATACGCGCGACCCCAACCACGCGCCTCTCGCCGAAAATCTCGCCCGGCTCAAGGCCGCGCGCACGCGGGAAGGGAAGCCGTTCACCGTCATCGAGCTGCCATTGCCGCGGCCGGTGGTCTTTCGGAGTCAGCGCCTGCCGGCCAGCTATGCCAATTTCTACATCGCCAACGGCCAGGTCCTCGTGCCCACCTTCCACGATCCCAGCGACCGCATCGCGCTTAATTTTCTCGCCCAACTTTTTCCGGATCGCGAAGTCATCGGTGTCCACAGCGTCGATCTCATCTGGGGCCTCGGCGCGCTCCATTGCATGACCCAGCAGCAGCCGGCAGCGCTAACATCGGAAGCATGATCTCCGACCGCGAAGCCATGGAAGCCGCACTCGCCGAGGCGCGCCTCGCCGCCGAGGCGGGCGAAGTGCCCATCGGCGCGGTGGCCGTGCACAACGGCTCAATCATCGCCCGCGGCCAGAACAGCGTCCTGCGCACGAACGACCCCACCGCCCACGCCGAAATTGTCGCGCTTCGCGCTGCAGCCGCGGCCCTCGGCAATTACCGCCTCAACGGCTGCACCCTCTACGTCACCCTCGAGCCCTGCCCCATGTGCGCGGGCGCCATGATCCATGCGCGCATCGACAAACTGGTCTTCGCCGCCGACGATCCCAAGGCCGGCGCCTGCGGCTCTGTGCTCTCCGTGCTCAACCATCCCAAGCTCAACCACCAGATGTGGGCCGAGCGCGGCCTCCTCGCTGAAGAATCCGCCGAGTTGCTGCGCACCTTCTTCCGCGAAAGACGGTGATCCTCGCATTTAAACCTGAAACCTCAACAGCAATCGCGGCCCACCCGGGAGGGGTTCATGACCAGCGAATCGACGGTCAATCAAAAGTGGCGCGAAGCCTTATCGCGGCCTGCATTTATGGCACTCTTCGTTGAAGGGTGGATTGTCTGGTGGGTCATTCTTCGGCACAGCCGGGGATTAAGCCACACTCCGATCACACATTTGGCCGGCGTCGTCGTGCTGATAGCTGCAATGTTGTATCTTCCGCTCCCAATCTTCTGGTCCTACCGTTCCCTTCGGGAGGTCCAGATCCGGCTATCCGCCCACGGAGCGCAGGAACAAGATATTGCGCTCCTTACGAAAGCTGCCGGTACCATTCTGACGCTCAGCTACGTAGCGATTTACTTCTGTTTATTTGCTGTAGTTGGTTTCTTATGAACCGGAGAGGCGCGGAGCAGAGGTCGAGTGTTCCCGACCTGCTTGCCTTTTCGCGCGCAAGCCCTGCTATCCCCGCGTCAGCCTCCTGATCCTCTCCGCCTCCAGCGGCCACCCCGCGACCAGCTCCTCATATTTTCCGCTCCGGTAATCCGCAAAATCGAACCCCGGCGTCACCGTGCATCCCAGCAGCGCCACCTTCCCTCCATCCACGAGCCGCGTCCCCTGCCACACCCCCGCGGGCACCGTAAGCTGCACCTGCTGCCCCGCAGCCAGGTCCGGCCCCAGCGTCACCACCTTCGATCCGCCATCCGGGAAGAGCTGAAGCATTTCAACCGGA
>JASHTS010000309.1 GCA_030040425.1 Acidobacteriaceae bacterium
AAAGGCATTCTCTTCATCGGCACCGGCGTCAGCGGCGGCGAAGAAGGCGCGCGCCACGGCCCGTCCATCATGCCCGGCGGCAATCCCGCGGCATGGCCGCACGTGAAGCCCATCTTCCAGGCCATCGCCGCCAAGGTGGAAGACGGCACGCCCTGCTGCGACTGGGTAGGCGAGGACGGCGCCGGCCATTACGTAAAGATGGTGCACAACGGCATCGAATACGGCGACATGCAGCTCATCTGCGAGGCCTACGACCTGCTGCAGCGCGGCCTCGGCCTCAAAGCCGACGCGCTCTCCCAGGTCTTCGCCGAATGGAACAAGGGCGAGCTCGACAGCTACCTCATCGAGATCTCCTCGAAGATCTTTGCGAAAAAAGACGAGGACGGCGCGCCGCTTGTCGACAAGATTCTCGACACCGCCGGCCAGAAAGGCACCGGCAAATGGACGGTGATCAGCGCGCTCGACACCGGCCAGCCGGTCACGCTCATCGGCGAAAGCGTCTTTGCGCGCTGCCTCTCCGCGCTCAAGGAGGAACGCGTCGCCGCCTCGAAAATCCTCGAAGGCCCTGCAAAGAAGTCCGACATTGGCGATCGCGCGGCGTTTATTGAAGATGTGCGTCGCGCGCTCTACTGTTCGAAAATTGTCAGCTATACCCAGGGCTACATGCTGCTGCGCGCGGCCGGCGAAGAGAACAAATGGAACCTGAACATGGGCGGCATCGCCCTCATGTGGCGCGGCGGCTGCATCATCCGCAGCGCGTTCCTGGGCGATATCAAGGCAGCCTTCGACAAAAATCCCGGCCTCACCAATCTCCTGCTCGACAATTTCTTTTCGAAGGCGGTCAACGAGTACCAGGCCTCGTGGCGCAAGGCTATTGCGCATGCGGTCGAAATGGGCGTGCCCACCCCGGCCTTCTCTACGGCTCTGGCTTTCTTTGACGGCTACCGCACCGCACGCCTGCCGCAGAACCTGCTCCAGGCGCAGCGCGACTTCTTCGGCGCGCACACCTACGAGCGCATCGATCAACCCCGCGGTCAGTTCTTCCACACCAATTGGACCGGCCACGGCGGCCGCGTCTCATCGACGACGTACAACGTCTGAAGACAGTGTTCAGTTGTCAGCGGTCAGTGATCAGTGGCCAGTTAGAACGTCCAGCTTCTCCGTCTTATCGCAGCGTCTCCACCGGCGCCGGGTCCATGTCGGCGTAGTCCTGGTTTTCGCCGCCCATGCCCCAGGTGAAGCTGTACGCGCGCGTGCCCACGCCGGAGTGAATCGACCATCCGGGCGAAACGACGATTTCCTTATCCCGCATCACAATGTGCCGCGTCTCCGCGGGCGGGCCCATGAAGTGCATCACGCGCGCATCGGCGGCGAGATTGAAGTACATGTAAATCTCAGACCGGCGCATGTGCGTATGCGGCGGCATGGTGTTCCAGTTGCTTCCAGGCGCTAGATGCGTTACGCCCATCACCAGCTGGCAGCTGCGAGCGCCCTGGAGATGAATGTATTTGAAGATCGTCCGCTTGTTGCAGGTTTCCGCGCTACCGATCTCCACAGGGCTTGCCTCGGCCTTGCGCACCAGCGCCACGGGAAATTCCGCGTGCGCAGGATAACTGAGCAGGTAGAAAACCGCTGGCGCGTTTCTGTCCTTCGCGGCAAAGCTCACTTCTCTGCTGCCGCGGCCGATGTACAGGCAATCGAGATTCTCGAGCGCATGCGTTTTGCCATCGACGGTGATGCTGCCCGCGCCACCAATATTCAGCGCACCCAGCTCGCGCCGCTCGGTAAAGTAAGCCGCGCGCAATTCCGGAAACGTGGGCAGCGCGATGGATGCCTCGACCGGCGCGGCAAATCCCGTGACCGAGCGGTCGAGATCGACATAACGCAAATGAAGCTTGTCTGGTTCGTGAAGGCCGCTCAGCAGAAATGTCTCGCGTAGCTCTTCGGTCGTCATGCGCGGGTAACGCACCGGGTCGGCCATCAAAACAGTCTTCATAAATTCTCCCGAAAGTCTTGACGAGATGTCTTGGAGAGGCGCGACTCCACGACTCGCGGAAAACTCCGCCCTTTGGCTTTGTAACAAGGGCACGGCTTCAGCCGGGCCACCCAGGCGAAATCAAATTACTTGGGCTTTAGCCCCTGACAGATCGAACGATGCCGAGCCCGATTCCATTTTACTGTGCTGGCGGCACAGGCAGTACCGTCGGGTCCCAGTTGTCGGCGCCGCGCAAAAACACCTTGGGCTCGAACTGCGCGGCATCCTGCGGCGTGAGAAAGTGCGTGTGCGGATCGCGCTCATCGTGGTGCGCGCCAGGGCCGGTCGAATCGAACTCCGCGTAGTACGCCGTATCGAGCGAGTGCGTCTCGCCGGGATGCCACTCGCGCCATCCGGCAGGCGCAATCTTGTCGTCCATCCACGTGCGCAGATAAATGACCGTCGCATACGGGCGCCAAGGCCTGCCGAGCCAAACTTGGCCGGTCACGCCGGAATCGGCTGTGAGCTTCGAATTCGCGATCACAAAGCCCGAGTCCTCGTTCGGGTAATGTTTCGCCTGCGCCGTGATGTAGCCGCCGTCGTGCGGTGTCGAATGGATCTCGCAGTGGTCGAAGACAGCCTTCCCGTCGCCAAAAATAAAATCCACGTTGCCGGCGATATAGCAATCCGAAAAATATTGCCGCGCAGCGATGCACTTCTGGCCGTCAGGCGCGCAGTTCTTGCTGCCTGCGTACACCGTATCCTGGTTGCCCAGCAGGCGCACGTTGTGAAACACGGCGCGATCGCCTGTGACCAAGAGCGCGAGCGCCTGCGAACCCTGTGGAAGCTGCGGATGAGTGCGGTTGAAGTCGTTCTCAAAGGTGATGTTTTCCGCAAAAAAGTCGTCGCCGGTCACATTCACCGTGGCCGAGTGCAGCGTGCCGCCGTTCTGGCCGGCGCTGCGATCGTTTACGACTACGGTCTTGCTCGCGTCCGGATTAGCGCTGCGGATGGTGATGTTCGGCTCGTTGACGGTGAGCACCTCGCGGTAGGTGCCCGGCGAAACCGAAAGCACTGCGCCCGGCTTGGCCATGTCGAGGGCGCGCTGGATGGAGTAGAAATCGCCGGTGCCGTCCGCGGCCACATAAAGCGTGGGATCCTCGGGTGGAATCTCGCCAGCCATCTCCGGCGCCGTTTTATCTGCCGGGAAGGGCAGGAAGCGCGCACTGCAATCGAGCGGGACACCGGGTTGCGCATCCGGCGTCTGCGTAATGGCCACGTCATCGCCCCTCGGTTCCAGATTGCCGAGGTGCGGACCGACGGTGATCAGCGCGTCTTTGTCGTAAAAGAGCGAGTGCTGCTGATCGTCGGCAAAGACGTTATCGAGCCTAATCTCCAGCTTGTGGTCGGCGTCGAGTCCGTAGAAGGTATATGCGCCGGGCGTGAGCACATGCACATTCTCAAGGGCAATGTCCTTGTAAATCGGCAGCCGGTCGCCGCTGAATGTTGTGTAGAGCGGCGTAAACATGAGCGGATTGGCCACATTGCGGATGCAAACGTTGCGATAGACAACCTGGTGCACCAGGCCGCCGCGGCTGCGGTCGCTCTTGATGCGCAGGCCGTTGTCCGCGCCGTCGATGGTCAGGTCGTCGACCAGAAGGTGATCGACCCCGCCATACGTGCCGCTCCCGATCGACATGCCGTGGCCGGTATAAAAGTGGTTGTGGACGACGGACATATTTGAGACCGGACCCGCGGCGCTCGGTTTGAGGCAGACATCGTCGTCGCCCGTGTGGATGAAGCAGTGGGCGATGGTCACGTTGGTCGAAGATCCGGGATCGATGCCGTCGGTGTTGCGTGCGGTCTTCGGCGTCATAATCTTCACGCCCCACGCTGTGAACCCGTCGGACTGATTCACAGAGACGTGAAAGTTGGGCGAGTTGCGCAAAGTAATGTCGTACATGGTGAAGTTCTTCACGCGCCGCAGAACGATGAGCGCAAAGACGCTCTGTGAGAGGTCCTTCACTTTGGCTTCGTGCGCCAGGTCCCACCAGGTGTCGCTTTGGCCGAGCAAGGTGTCTCCGCCGCGGCCGTCGATGGATCCCTCGCCCATGATGCCGCTGTTCTCCGCCCCATCGGCAAAGATCAGCGGCTTGCAGCCGTGACGTTGCTCGGCCACGATGCCGCACGTGCCTGGCGTGACGTCATAGAGCCGCGGGTCGCGCGAGGCCACCAGCACGGTGTTTTTATCGATCACGAGAGTCACGCCCGAGCGCAGTTGCAGCGGGCCGGTGAGAAAAACATTCCTCCGTCCGTGCGCGCGCAGCATCACCGCGCCTCCTCCCGCAGTTCCGCTCTCCGCACAGCCATCGATGGCCTTTTGAATGCGCGCGGTATCCAGCTTGCGCTCATCGGCCGCGGAGAGCACGCCATGCCTGGCGGCCAGCACGGCATCGAGCGTGGCGCAGGCCGCGGGAATTTTCGGCTCCGTCACCTGGCGCGTGTCCTGCGCGCGGCCAGCCATCGCGGCAACCAGGAACAAAACGGCAATCATAGCAAACAAAGATCGCAAGCGCATCCAATTCTCCAATCGAATAATTCGCGGGTTGAGACGGGCGGAGCCGGTTTCCCCGCAGCTCCCGGGGTGATTGCTCTCCGGCTCGTTTATGAATGGGGAATCTGCATGAGAATCCAGCGGACCAGCTCCCGGCCGGCGGCATAGTTGTCGTAAGTGGGCGGCAGCTTGCGGCCGTCGGTGTACTCGTTGTAGAGCCAGGGGTCGACCGCTGCGAAGACGGTTCCTTTCCCGTACTTCGCCGTCGCCATGAAGATGTCGTTGCCTTGCGTGAGTGCCGCGCTGGCCGGGCCGCTCACCGAGATGGTGCAGACATCCTTTACATAGATCGTGTGCGAATGATGAAAAATCGGGCCGGAGCCGTCGATGTCGATGCGGCCCATCGCCCATTGCCTGCCGATGACATGCTTGCGCAGAACGCTGTTGAAGTGAATGCCGAACTTTTCCGCGACGGCGTTGAAGTGGTCCAGATCGGCAAAAGAGGTGTCATTCTCGAAAATCATGAGCACGCCACCGGCTTTCACCCACGCGGCGATTTGATTCGCGTTTTCCTGCGTGGCGAAATGTGCATGGGGATTTTTCTCCAGGTTGTCAGGCGAGGCAATCACGTAAACCTGCGCGGCGCGCAGATTTGCAAGCGCCGGCTCCGCGTCAAGCTCCGTGGTCTCCGCGCCGAACAGCCGGAAGATGTGGCCGAAGAGCGAATAGCCAGGGTCATCTTCCGTCCTCCACTTGTAATGGAATTCCTCTGTGTGGCCGAAGGCGTCTGTGCGCTGCTGCGAGTTGAACCATCCGTCCACAACGACGCGCGCGCCGCGGCCGAGCTTCGCGTTCCCGGCATTCTCCATCTCCACGCTGGCCAGCAGCAAAGCGCCCACGCCCTTGGGATCGTTGGTCGCGACTTTTTCGCCGACGTAATAGGCGTAGCTGCCGTCGCGATAAGGATTGCCTCCGAGTCCCGAACCCTTGACTGTACCGGTGAGCGAAACATCAGCGCCCGGCCCGATTCGCACAAAATGCGCGAGAATGCCGTTGTATCCGCGCTGGGCATTCGCGAGATAGCGCGCGGGCAGATAGCCGCGGCGCACGCCCTTGGCGAGCGCGTAGACGAACATGCAGGCGGCAGAAGACTCGAAATAATTTCCTTTCTCA
>JASHTS010000310.1 GCA_030040425.1 Acidobacteriaceae bacterium
ACCGCTCAGGTTTCATCGGATTTATTTTCGCTCAGGGCACGCATCAGCCACGCCTTGGCCAACCGCCAATCACGCGCCACGGTTTCAGGCGAAACCTTCAAAACTTCCGCAGTTTCCTCAACGTTGAGACCGCCAAAAAAACGCAACACCACGACCTGGCTCTTGCGCTCGTCCACCTTCGCTAACTGATTAAGAGCATCGTCCACAGCGACCAAATCAGCGGAGGGTTCCGGAGAGACTGTCAGAGCATCGTCCAATGAAACCGCTTTTGCTCCATCGCCGCGTTTGTGCGATCGCCGGGCACGGGCCTGGTCAGTGAGAATGCGTCGCATTTGTCGCGCACACAGCGCGAAGAAATGTGCACGGTTTTGCCAGTCGATCAGCTTGAGGTCGGATAGACGCAGATAGAGCTCATTGATGAGCTCCGTCGTTTGTAGCGTATGGCCGTCGCGTTCCCGTCCCATGCAACGCCTGGCGACCCGATGCAGCTCGCGATAAACCTGAGGGGTGAGCTTGTCCAGAGCACCTTCGTCGCCCCGGCGCCACGCCTGAAGCAGTTGGGTGATCTCGTGTCCGAGGGCATCGTCCATCCGAATCTCTGGGGCCGGAGGATTGGTAATTGCTTAAATATTACACCACCGGTGGTCTCAGGATCAGGTGTGCCCGAGAAAGCTTCTTTCTGACTTACAGGTTTCCGTCACGATTTTCGCTATATGGAGTGAATGCGGTGATCAACACCGATTCCCCAAGGAGTATATCTCATGAAATCCATTCTCAGCGCCATCGCCCTTTCCACCTTCGTTGCCATCGCGTCGTTTTCACAGGCGCACGCCCAAACCCTCGATGCCCGCGCCAACGTGCCGTTCGCGTTCGAGTGCGGAGGCCATCACTTCGCCGCCGGGACCTATACGATCAGCATGCTGGACAGCGCCACCGTGTCCCTGAGCAATGCGGCAAAGTCCGACACTGAACTCGCCTTGATCGAGTCAATCGGCGATGCGGATTCTCCGCATGCGCCGGGCAGCCTGACTTTCCGCAAGTACGGGAACACGTACTTTCTGGCGAAATACTCGGCCCACGGAATAAACGTGACGGTGGTCGAGTCAAAGCAGGAACGCAGCGTGGCTCGCGATTACGCAGCCAACCGGATGGCGCCCGCGCCGGCGCAGGTGGCCGCACTGGGAAAGTAACGCAATGCCAGGTCTGTTCAGTCCCGCAAATCGACCCCCGGTCGCCTCGCAAACGGAGTGGGAGCCGCCTTACAGGGTGCGCTCCCGCTCTCGCGCAACAAGTCCCTATTTCTTAAGCAGCGCCTGCCAATTGACTACCACCATGACTGGCTCCGAGTTGGTGTCGCTAGACGGTACGAGCACCAGAACGCGCTGCCCATCGGGCGAAGGAACATAGATGTTTCGCCAAAACCAGAGCGGGATCAGATGCGCATGAAAAACTCCTTTTTAACTTACAGGTTTCCGTCGCGATTCTCGCTATATGGAGTAAAGGCAAACCACGAGGCGCGGTGAGCACGACAACCGCACCCCAGGATCAAAGGAGAGACGGAGATGAAATCGATATTCAGGAGAATGGCAGCGCTACTCAGCTTGCTTCTTGCGGGGGCATTGTTGACGGCGCCGGCTATAGCGCAGTCAGGAGCCGACCCTGCCAATAATTGGCGGGACGAAGACGAACAACTCGCACAAATGGCTGAACTGGAGCAGCTTCACGCAACCTTTCACGCGGCAGTCAGCGTGCACGATCCGGTGAATGGGGATTCGCCTACCGTGATAACTCAACGAATCCGCGACGCACTCTCGATCTGGGCTAAAGACGCCGAACTCACGATTGTCAACACTACCGCCACGGCAGGAAATTATATCGGCAACGGCGATCCGGATGATCCCGCAAGTTGCCCTCCACCCTCGGGCGACACGACCGCCACCGGTCATCAGGGCACGCTGTGCACCTTCTTCAAGTATGTTTCCGGCGGGTTGCAGGCAGCCAATAAGTTTGTGTCGCTTTCTCCGGCATTCAAAACTAAGTTTGTCCCTGTAAAAGACGATGACGGCCAATGGAAATCATCGGTCTATTTCGAATGCCACTACTTCGACGTATCGCTGAATCCAGCCACTGGCCAGCCGTTTTGGACAGCCAAAAGTCACGTAAGCCTTGACGGTGAAGCGGAAAAGATCGACGGGCGGTGGTTATTGACGCACGCCAGCTCATCCGCCGTTGGAGTTCCGGTTCCGTGAGGCAAAACACCCGGTGCGTTCCAAAGTTTCACGTGGTTATACCTGGGCTAAATCCGATATATCTGTATTGAGAAACAGGTTTCTCGTCACTTGGCCTAGCAGTCGACAAATCTCGAGTGCCGTATCGACAGCGCTCCGCGTGCAGGGACTCATCTTTGGCCGGAAAATCGCAGGCGGAGCGGTGTTGGTACAAATCGGAATTTGGCACATGTCTCTAGAGTCGCCTACGGTGCCTTGTGCCGCCACCAAGCCTGTGGTGATCGTTGAATGAACGACTGGAATTTGACTGCACGATTTGTGACCGCCGGACGTGCGCGCCGAATCGCTCCTTTTTGAACTATCCTTGATTGTTGCTGTCGAGTTGACGAGGTTCCTGGAGCATGGACAGACTCAAAGGGAAACGAGCGCTCATTACGGGTGGTTCGAGCGGAATCGGCCTCGAGACCGCTAAGCAATTCATTGCGGAGGGCGCACGTGTGGCCATCACGGCTCGCGCACCCAACTCCTTCGAAGAGGCACGACAGGAACTCGGAGATCGTGCTATCTATATCGTTTCCGACGCCGCGAGTGCGGAGGGACAGAGGAAGCTCGCCGGCGAAATCAAAGATCAATTTGGAAATCTGGACGTCTTGTTTATCAATGCGGGAATCGCAGACCTCAAGCCTGTCGAGCATTGGGACGAATCCGGATTCGACCGTACGATCGGCATCAACCTTCGCGGCCCGTTCTTTCTGATTCAGGCGTTGTTGCCGGTGTTCGCGAATCCGGCATCGATTGTTC
>JASHTS010000311.1 GCA_030040425.1 Acidobacteriaceae bacterium
GTGGATATCGCGGAGATGGATCCGGGGTTTTTGAATGGAGCGTCGGAGTTGGTGAAGTGAGGGGGAGCAAGGAAACGCTGAGGTTTTATTTCACGCCGCGATAAATCTCCGATCCCGCCAGCAAGAACGCGCCCACGCCGTAAACATAGCTTGAGGTCTCCGTGTACGCGCCGGGCGCGGCGCCCACCGGCTGGATCGAGCCGAGGCGGCCATCGGCATAGACGTGCATGAGCAGGCCGCCCCAGGCCCTTTGAACTGCGGGCCAGTAGGTTGCGCGGTCGAGGATGCCTTCATTCACGCCGTAGGCGAGCGCGTAGGTGATGAAGGCGCTGCCGGAGACTTCCGGTAGCGGGTAGGCATCGGGATCGAGCAGCCCGGGACGCCAGAGGCCGTCCTTGCCTTGGATGGAGACCATCTCGGCCGCCATCTCGCGAAGCAGCGCGTTGTACTTGGGCCGCAGCGGCGAGTTGGCGGGAAGTTCTTTGAGCACGCGGACGATGCCCGCCATCACCCAGCCGTTGCCGCGCGACCAGAAGAGCGGCTGGCCGTTTTTCTCGTGCTTGTCCAGATAACTCGCATCGCGAAAATAGAGGTGCTTGGAAGGATCGTAGAGCAGCTTGGTCGTGATCTCCCACTCGCCATTCATGAAGTCGAGGTACTTCGTGTCGCCCGTGGCGGTGTACATGTCGGCGTAGACCGGCGGCGCCATGAAGAGCGCGTCGCACCACCACCACAGCGGGCGTTTCGGATCGGCGGAATCGGGTGCGGCCATCTCCTCCTTGAGCCGCGCCATCATGGGCTCGATCATCTTGTGATCCTGATAAAGCTTGTAGAGTTCGAGATAGGTCTGGCCGATGGCCTGATCGTCGGCGTGCATCACGCGCGGGCCCGGCTGCCAGTCCAGTTGCTCGCTCACGCTCATCATGGCGCGCTGATATTTGTCTCCGGCAATTTTGTCGGGTATGGCCAGAAAGCCGGTGTAAAGCGCGGCCCAGGTCCAGTCGTACTGCGCCTGCTGAGGAAGGCGCGCGAACTGCCAGTCGGCAACCAGCTTGATGGCTTTGGCGAGATCGCGGCGCGAGAGTTTCGGCGATAGATGCGCAAGCGGCCCGGCGCTCGCCGGTGCGTCGCCCGGAGGGGCGACCCGCGCGCGCTGGGCGCGGGCAGCGGGCGCGCAGAACAAAAGAGAGAGAACGACGCACGCAACAGACACAGCAGCGCAGCGGATGCGGGGAGGCAAATTGTCAATGCGCATGCAGGGCTCCGGCGCGGGTTAGTACGAAGAAGAAACTATTGTGTTTGCGCGCAGAGTGTCAAGGTCGCAAGCGCAATCGAGCCGGGGCTTGGTACGTAAAGCCGAATGGAGTGACCGCTGACCCTCGCCGCGCCGGATCTTTGCCTTCGACTCGCATTGCCGCGCGATGCGCGCAACCTCCCCCAAGATCACAGAGCCAAAAGCAACAGACTTCGGTGAAGAACTAGAACTGCAGGCGCAAGCCGAGCTCGATCTGGCGCTCGCGATAAAAATCGGTGGCGTTGATGTTGAGGGGCTTGCCGAAGGCCGGCTGCAACGCTCCTGTGCCGGATGTTGTGTTGCTCGATCCGCAACCTGGGTACCCAGTTGTTGTATTGATGGTGAGGTAGCAGAGCGTAGGGAAGCTCGTTTGGCTGCCGGGCTCAACAGAGTAGCCGGTAGTTTCAAGCTCGGTGACGTTCTGGTGGTTGAAGAGGTTGAAGCTCTCTGCGAGCAGCTCAATCGAGCGCATGTGCCCGAGGTCGAAGCGCTTGGCCAGGCGCGCGTCGGCCTTCCAGGTTTGTGGATAGCGGAAGGTGTTGCGGCCGATATTGTAGGAGCGGCCATCGCTGCCCAGCCCGTAAACACGGTTGTCGCCGCCGGAGCCGTTCATGCCCGGCGCAAGGCCGACGATGGCCGCGCCCGTGGTCTGGTCGAACTCTTCGCCCAGCGAGCCGGAGGTGCGCATGGTGTACGGCAGGCCGCTGCGAAATTGTCCGATGCCGGAGAGCATCCAGCCGTTGGCGAAACGGCCGGCGTGTCCCTTGACCTTCCAGGGCGAGTCGTAGATGACAAACGCAGCCGCGGAGTGGCGCACGTCGAGGTCGCTGGTGCCGTATTCCAGATTGAAGTCGCGCGGGTCGAGCACGTCGCTGCCGGCAACGAGCGTGGTTTCGTTGGGATTCCAGTCCATGGCGTGCGCGTAGGTGTAGTGCGCGTGAAAAGTGAGCCCGCGGCGGCCATCGCGCGTGAATTTCACCACCGCAGCTTCATAGGTGGAATTGGCGCGGGAGAAGATCTCGCTGATCTGCTGGTAATCGGGATTGAGCCGGCCCTCTGTGCCCGTGGTCGACGGCCACGACGCGTAAAAAGGGACGGTGATCTGCGCGGACTTGATGGGTCCGGCGCCGGTCGCGTCGACTACGCCGTAGGTGATCGATCCGGGATTGACCGTTGGATCGAAGTTGGTGTCGATGGAGATGGGCAGCCGCCGGGCGAGGCTGGCCAACGCGGCGCTCGTGACCAGAATGTGCGCGGGCAGCGTGGCTTCGATCGAAGCGACGGCCTGGTGGACCTCGGGGTTGCGGAAGTTGGATGCAAACTCCACGGCGCCGGGCTTGACCAAGCTGGCCGGCGGACCGGCAAAGACGTACGGGAACGGCGGCGAGCCGCCGGCGCAGAACTGGCAATCGTCCGTGGGGCGCAGGAAGTAACTCAAGTCGCCTTTGGCCGAGCCGGTCTGCGTAAGCGCGGTTTCGAGGGTTGCGTTCTGGGTGCGCCCGTAATAGATGCCGTAGCCGAGGCGCAGAACCGGCCAGCGGCTTTCGGGGCTGCCCAGCGCGAGGCTCAAGCGCGGGCCCCAGTTGTTGCCGAGGTTGGGCAGATGCTCCGTGAGCGGGAGCGCGGGATTGGCCAGGCTGCCAAGCGGCGGCGGCAGTTGCTCGCGGTCCCAGCGCAGGCCCGCGGAGAAGACCGCGGCTTTGCCCGATTGCCATTGCGAGGTGACGAAGCCCGACCAGTCGCTGGTGCTCAACTGCCAGTTGGTGGGGCCCATCGTCTGCGAATAATAGGAGTAGCAGGGCATGGCGCCGAAAGACGTATCGGTGACGCCGCAGTTGTGCGGATTGGCAGGATCGAGTGCATCGGTGAGCCCGAATTTGTCAAACGCCAGTGCGTCGGAGATGAAGTCCTGCACCTTCGAGTAATAGTAAGTGCCGGTCTGATTGCGGAGCAGGCTGGTCGCATCCGAGTTGTGGTCCACTTCGAAACCGGCTTTCAGCAGGAGGCGGTTGCGCACCCAGTCGAGCGTCTCCTGCGCGTGCCAAAGCCGTTCGTCGGGATAGCTACCCTTGCCGAAGCGCGAAGGATTGCCGATGGTAAAGCCGTAGCGCGAGTCCACAACGATCTGCGGGAGCTGGCCCCAGACGTTGTCTTTGAGGAAGCTCCGCTCAAGAGACGAAGAGGGGTCGGGATGCGCGGTGAGAATGTCGCGCCCGGCAGAGGTTTGCGTGGTCAGGAGCAGGTTGGGCGTGAGGTAGGCTTCCCAGCGCGCGAGCAGCCATTGCTGGCTGGCGACGCTGGTGCCGAAGCTGTGGTTGCCGTAAGTTTCGGAAACCCGCGTCAATCCGCCGCCGGGCGAATTCCAGCTTGAGCCGATGCCTTCGAGGGTAAAGCGATGCCGCTCGGCCGCCTGCCAGTCGATGCGCGCGAAGCCCACCCACTGCGCGGCGGTGCGCGGTGCCGGGCCGAGCAGACCGTCCAATTGCTCCAGGCCCGCCGGCGCGTAGCCGGAGGCGGAGACGCCGAGATAATCGTTGTAAGCCTGGCTTTCGCTTTCATCGAGCTGCGCGCTGAGCAGTTGAATCTGCGTGTCATTGGGCGTAGGCACAAAGAAAAACTCGGCAGGATTCTTCACTGTCGACAGGCCGGGGTCGTTGCGGCGATAGCTGTCGAGGGCGGCAAACCAGAAAAGCTTGTCTTTGCGCAAGGCGCTGCCGGCGCCCAGACCCCACACGGTTTCATGATCCGGCGGGGTGTAGGACTCCGGCGTGAAAACGGGCGCGGCTTCGGAGCCGGTATTTTCCACCCATTGCGTGAAAGGATTGCGCGCGCCCCAGGTATTCTGCCGGTCGAAGAGAAATCCCTGGCCGTGGAATTGCGGGGTGCCGCGCGCGGTTTCGATGTTCACGCGACCACCGGCTGCGCTTGCGCCCTCGGCTTCCACATTGCCGGCGATGGTCTCCACCTGGCGTATTCCGGCCTCGCTCACGGAGAAGCCGCGCCCGCCGCTCCACAGACCGCTTTGCGATTGACCCAGGCCGCCGGGTTGCGCGCCGCTTTGCGCATACGAGCCGGAGTCCTGGGTCCGCGGCTCGGCCAGCGCCCCGCTGCCAAAGGCGAGGCGGGTGCTGAGCCCGTCGACCGCGACGTCGGCGGATTGCTGGCTCGCTCCGCGGAATGAGGCCTGCGCCGCGCCGGCGGCTGAAGAAGCGGGCGTGTCGAGCAGGAATTGCTGCCAGTTGCGGCCGCTCGCCGGGAGCGCCTGGATTTCCGATGCCGACACCGTCGTGGAGACGGCGGGCGCGGCGGGGCTGGACTGGTGCGCGGCGGCAAGCGGCGCAGGCGGTGGAACCGCGAGGTCGATTTCGGACTGCACGCGAGCTTCACGGCCGGCAGAGATCACGATGCCTTCGACGTGGCCGCGGCCGAGCTCAGGGCTCTCGGCTTCGAGCGTGTATGCGCCAGCAGCCAGCGAGGCGAAGCGGTAAGTGCCGTCCTTTGCGGTGATGGCGCGCAACTCCAGGCCGGTGGCCCGATTGCGCAAAACCACGCGGACGCCGGCGAGCGGAACGGCATGGAGATCGGTCAAGCGGCCGGCGAGCGATCCCGGTTGCGCGCTCGGGGACTGCGCCGGCGATTGCTTCCCGGGTGGGGCCGAAGATCGGGCCGAAGACCGGGTCGAAGATCCGCTTGAAGTCGGTGCCGAAGGTTGCACCGCAGACCGGGCCGAAGTTTCTGCCGAAGTTTGGGTCGGAGTCTGAGCCGAGGTCCGGGCATAGGCCGGTGCAGCCGCAGCAAGACACAGCGCACCGAGACACAGTGCCCGTGCGGCGAGAATGCGAACCCGGCTCCGCCCTCGAAGTCCCATGTGCAGCCCGCTTCCCACGCCTGGCGTGAGAACAAGCGGCTTTGTGCGCCGGGGGCACGCCCGCGCCGCTGACCTTCGAGCACGCGCAATCCGGCGCTTGGCAAATTGGCCGGTCTGCGCAAATACATTGGGGAGTTGGCAGAGATTCTACGCCCGGTTTGCGCGCGCGAGAAGATGGTTGCGGTTAATTTTTTTCCGGGCTTGGGCGCCGTGCCCCTCGGGGCGGCACGGATTGCGATTCGATAAACTGGGTAGACCGCGCAATCGCGGCTGAAATGACCCCGCTCGGCGCGGGCACGGCTCACCATGTTCATCGACGAGGCCAAAATCCGGGTCAAGGCCGGCGACGGCGGCAACGGCTGCATGGCCTTCCGGCGGGAGAAGTTTGTGCCCCGCGGGGGCCCCTCCGGCGGCGATGGCGGCCGCGGAGGCGACGTGCTCATGGCTTCGAGCGAACGGCATAACACGTTGATCCACTTCCGCTATAACCCCGAGCACAAGGCGCAGCGCGGCGAGCACGGCATGGGCTCGAACTGCACCGGGCAGGACGGGCGCTCCATCACCCTGCAGGTTCCCGTGGGCACGGCCCTCTACGACCAGGAGACAGGCGAGCTGGTGCACGACTTCGGGCAGCCCGACGAGCAGATCGTGATTGCGCGCGGCGGGCGCGGAGGGCGCGGCAACCAGCACTTTGCCACCAGCACGCACCAGGCCCCGCGCGAGCATGAGCTGGGCCGGCCGGGCGAGGAGCGCAGCTATCGCCTCGAGCTGAAGCTGCTGGCCGATGTGGGGCTGGTGGGGTATCCCAACGCCGGCAAATCCACGCTCATCTCGCGCCTCTCCGCCGCGCGGCCCAAGATCGCCGATTACCCTTTCACCACGCTTGAGCCCAATCTGGGAGTGGTCACCGTAGGCGAAGAGCCCGAACAGGAATCGTTTGTCGTGGCCGATCTACCCGGGCTCATCGAGGGCGCACATTTGGGCCAGGGACTGGGGATGCAGTTTCTGCGCCACATCGAGCGAACCCGGCTCCTGCTGCACCTGGTCGACATCTCCGACGCCTCGGGACGTCCCGATCCGGTGGAGGATTTCCGGGTGATCAACAACGAGCTGGCCAGCTTTTCAGATGGCGCGGGCGAACACCCGCTGGCCCACAAGCCCATGATCGTCGCGGCCACAAAGATCGATGCCGCCAACCCGGAGAAGCTCAGGAAACTGGCCGCGCACGTAAAACGGAGGCGGCTCGAGTTCCACGCCATCTCCGCGGTGACCGGCGAAGGCATCGAGGAGCTGAAGTGGGCGCTCGCCGCTCGTCTGCGTCCGGCGGAAGAAACGGCGCCTCACTCCGCCCGCAGGGCTTCCACGGGATCGACGCCCGCGGCGCGGCGTGCCGGCAGGTAGCTCGCGAGCGCGGCAGCCCCGGCCAGGACCAGCGGCACCAGGAGATAAGTGAGGGGGTCGAGAGGACTGATCCCGAAGAGCAGCGCCTTCATCCATTGCGTGAGCGCAACCGCCGCGCCGGCGCCGAGCAGAACACCTGCAGCCGTGAGAACGAGCGCGGAGTGGACGAACATCCACTTCAACTCACGCTTTTGCGCGCCCAGCGCAAGGCGGATTCCGATCTCGCGCGTGCGCTGCGAGACGGAGTAGGCGATGACCCCGTAGATGCCGATGACGCCCAGGGCAAGCGCCATGGCGCCGGCGATGGCGAGCATCACCAGCGTGAACGAGGTGCGCTCCATGGATTGGCTGTAGAGGTCCTGCATGGTGCGCACGGAGGCGAGCGGAAGGTTAGGATTGACCTGCCAGACAGCCCGCTGCATCTGGCTGAGGAACTCATCGGCGCCGGCGCGGTTGCTGTGGACTACAAACGTGACCGTGCGCAGGCCGTCCAGCGCCGGGCTGGACCAGAAGCGGTCGTAGAACGCGGCCGGCCAGTAGAGGATGGGCGGGGCAGTTTCGTCCACGCCGTGCACGTGCACATCTTCAACGACGCCGATGACCTGCTGCCAGGGAGAACTCGAATATTTCTTCACGCGCTTGCCGATGGCCGCGGAGGCCGAGCCCCAGTTGTCGCGAGCAAAGCTCTCCGAGACGATCACCATGGGGCTCACATTGCTCAGGTCGTCCCAGGTGAAGTCGCGCCCGGCAACCAGGCGCGTGCCCATGGTGTTGAAATATCCGGGTGAGACAAAGTTGAACAGCCGGAGAGGCCCTTCGCCCCCATCGTATGGTTTTCCTTCCACGGCAATCGTGTCCCAGTCGGGATCGTCTCCATCCATGGGGACATCGGCGGCAAAGCCGACGGACGTGACGCCGGGAATGGCGGCGAGATTGTCGGCGATCTGCCGCTGCATCTGTGCGACGGTGTGCACGTCGGGCTCCAGCCGGCCGGGGATGGTGATGCTCATGGATTCAACGTGCGTCGCATCGGCAAAGCCCGGCTCAACACGGCGCAGGGCGGCAAACGTGCGGATCATGAGCAGCGCACTGACCATCAGCACCAGCGCCAGAGCCACCTGCGCGACCACCAGAATGTTGCGCGAGCGCAGGCGTGCGCGGCCGGTGCTCGCGGTGCGGCTGGCGCCTGGATTCAACGCGGAGGAATGCGCCCGTGCATATTTGAGGGCCGGTATCGCGCCGAAAAACAGGCCGGAGAAGACGGAAAGCAGCAGCGTGAAGCCGAGCGAAGCGGCGTCGAGCGAGACCTCGCTGAGGCGCGGCAGATCGGCCGGACCGATGGCGACGAGCAGGCGCAGAGCGCCGCAGGCGGCGCCTACGGCAAGCGCACCGCCGAGAAGTCCTAGAAGCAGGCTCTCAACGAGCAGCTCACGCGCAATGCGCGCGCGGCCGGCGCCCAGCGCGGACCGGATGGCGAGCTCCTGCTGGCGCGACTCCGCGCGGACCAGCAGAAGATTGGCGACATTGATGCAGGCGATGAGCATTACCACGCCGACCGTGGCCATCACCACCCAGAGCACGTTGCCGATGTTGCCGATGACCTGCTGCTTCAACCAGCGGAAGTGGGGCGCGATCCTCCAGACCTCGTAATAGTGCGGGTTGGTGCCGGGACCGTTCGACCAGGAGTTCATCCAAACGGGGACGAGGTGCGCAATGTCCGCGTCGGCTTGGCCGAGCGTCACGCCGGGCTTGAGGCGGCCGATGCCGTTGTAACCGAAGCCGGCCAGTATCTGGTGGGAGCGATCGAGGGCGAGAGGAACGAGAAGATCGAAGTCGTGATCGACGATGCGGAAGCCGCGCGGCATCACGCCCACAATGGTGCGGGTCTGGGAGTCCACCTGGATGGAGCGGCCGATGATGTTGCGGTTGCCGCCCATGCGCCGCTGCCAGTAGCCGTAGCTGAGGATCAGGGATTTTTGGCCGTGCGGGTCCTGGTCGGCCTGGTTGAACCACCGGCCCAGCGCGGGAGGAATACCGAGCGTCTCCAGAACGCCGCTACTTACTCCAATGCCCTGGACCTGCTCGGGCTCCGCAACGCCCGTAATATTCGCGGTCCCCGGCGCCCAGATGCCGAGCGACTGGAAGCTTCGGTTGTGATCGGAGAAGGTCAGGTACATCGACGCGGAGAGCTGGAGGCCGCTCGAAAAATTGGCCAGGCCGCCGGCGCCGGGTGCGTCCAGCCAGAGCGCAACCAGGCGGCCGGAATCGGGATAGGGAAGGGGTTTGAGAAGAATGTTTTCGATTACGCTGAAGACGGCCGTGTTGGTGCCGATGCCGATGGCCAGCGTAAGAAGAACGGTGAAGGCGAATCCGGGCGATCGCCGCAATCGGCGCAATGCCAGCCTGGCGTCGGCGAGAATCGATTCAAGCGCGCTCCACTGCCACACCTCGCGGCTGCGCTCCTTGATCAGCGCCACATTGCCAAACTCGCGCCGCGCGCGCTGCTCGGCCTCGCGGCGCGGAAGGCCTTCCGCTTCCAATTCGTCCACGCGCTCCTCGATGTGCTCCTGGATGGAGATCCCGATGTCGTCGTAACGGCGGCGGCGGCCGAAAAGCCGGCTCAGGCTGGGCATGATCGGCCTCCCTACGCTTTCGCCACAGCAAGCACGCGGGCGATGCCGGCAAACATTCTTTCGAAGCTCATGACTTCGCTTTCGAGGTGACGCACGCCCGCTTCGGTCACCCGGTAAATCCGCGTCGGCCGGCCCTTGGCCGAGGTTCCCGCTTCCGATTCGAGCCAGCCCTCGCGCAGCATGCGTTGCAGGGCGGGATAAAGCGAGCCTTCCTCCACTTCGAGCAGATCGTCCGAGACCTGCCGGATGTGTTTGACGAGGGCATAGCCATGCATGGGCCTCAGCCGAAGTGACTGCAGAATCATGATTTCGAGCGCACCCGGAAACAGATCGCGCCGATCGGAACTCCTGTTCATGACTGCCAATTTAATTCAAAATACCTATTTTGTAAATAGTTATTTTAATTCCAAATCGAGAGAGATTTCTGCATTCCTTTTGACATTGATCCTCTATTGGAATCTTCTGTCTCGCCCGAAAAAAACATTGGCAACCCGACCGGCTGCGCCACTCATCGGAATAAGTACGTTGAGAAGTGCTTCCATGCGCACCCCTGCTTCCATTCATCGCGAATTGCTCTTAGGCGTGGCTCTCACGACCTTCGTGTTCGTGTGCGCATTGGCCTGGGGACGTCCGTTTATCGCCGCCCCCGCCAACGGAACGCCGGTGCAGGCGCAAAGCCAGGCGCAAACCGCAACCTTCACCGGGACCATCGAGCGCAACGGCGAGCAATTCGTGCTCCGCGAAACCTCAGGACAGATTTACCGCCTCGACGATCCCAAAGATGCGCAGCCCTTCGAGGGCAAGCCGGTGACTGTGACCGGAAAGCTCGACTCCGGCGCCCGCATGATCCATGTCGAGCGGATCCGGCCTGCGGCCGCGTGAGCGCCCTCACGGTCAGCCCGGCGAGCCGCTTCAGCCTTGGTTCCTCCAGTTTTCATTTTCATTTCTGAGCCTGCGTCAGCACGTCAAGACGCGGGCTTGACTGCGGGCTTGACTACGGGGTCGACCGCGGGCCTTGCGCATGCCCGCCCTGCTTCTTTTCCCGGCAAATACGATCGCAGCTGCGCGCGTCATGGATGGGCGGCGGACTGCGCAATGGTCCGGATCTCCGCAGCGACGGCGTCGTGAACATGCATCACGCTCGTCGGCACGGCAACGGTCTGCGGAGTCTGCTCGCCGGCCGCGTGAATCATCACCACGGGGCGTGGATCCCACGTGCCTCCGTGAGAGACGCGTTCGTCTTCCGCGCTCCATCCCGGCTGCGGGCGCCACATCTGCGTGCGCCAGGAGTGATCGCCCTGCACAATGACCATGGTCGCGCCCCAGCGCGGCTGTTTCTCGAGGATGTCGAGCATCCGCCCAAGCAGGCGATCGGTATAATCCAGCGAATCGATGTAGGAGCCCCCGACAGCGAACTGCGCCGTGCGCCGATTCCAGAACGCCAGCGGGTGCGGCGACGGAATGTGCAGGTAAATCACGTCGGCCTGGCTCGTCGAAAGCACGTCGAGTGCATGCTGGCTGACGTCCTTGACGGAAGCGATGTGGCCTTCGGCGTTCCATCGGGCGTCGTCGGTCCAGGCACGGCTCGGCCAGGCGTAATCCTCGAATATCATGCGCAGCGGGAACCAGACATTCTCGGCAAAGCTGGCCTGCAGCATGGTGGGACCGCGATCCTGCGCGTCCTCGTTGCTCCAGTAACACTGCGTGGCCACACGGGCGAAGATGGGGCAATAGGGCAGATACCAGCCTACGATCGAAGTGCTCACGCCCAATTGCTTGGCGAGCCCGAAGAGCGAGGCGTTGGCATCGAAGGGCTGCCAGCCGGAATCGGCCGGCTTCACCAGGTAACGATTGCCGGCTGTGTATTCGATGTCCGTCACCGTGCGGCCGAGCATGAAGCTGGGCACGGCGCGCGAGGTCTTATAGGCGATGGGAGTCACATCGGTGTACAGCGTGCTCTCCGCGCGCAGACGGTCGAAGTTGGGCATTTTGAGTGACGGGTCGCGCGCTTCAAACGCGTACTTGTACGCCAGCTCGTCGAAGAGGATCCAGACCAGGCGCGGCCGGTTGGGCGGCGCAGCAGCGATGGCGTGCGAAAAAGCCTGGGGCCCGGGACGCCAGAGCGCCGCGCGCACCAGCTGGAAAGTCATGATCAGCGCGAAGACCGAGAAACCGGCCAGCACATTGCCGCCGAACCTGCCCAGGTTCCAGGCAAACTTCGGATATCCCTGGATGAGATAGAGCAGCACGGCATACCAGACCAGCGTGACGGTGGCGATGGCCAGAACCGAGACGCTGAACGGCATCACGCTGAGATTGCGGATGAAGAGCACCACCGGAAGAATGCCCATCAGGGACCAGCGGATGCGCCGCCAGCCTTTGAGTTTGCGCAGGCCGGCCAGGATGAAGTAAAAAAACACCGCAACGAGCAGGATGGCGGTTAGGTGAGCGAGCGCGATGCGCGTGAGCGGAACGGCGACGCGCATCCGCTCATCGCCCGCTTCCGACGTCAGGTCGACATAGTTGGGCAGCAGAAAGATGGCGGCAAAGCTCCACGCCTGCGCAATCCGCCGCATCATGCCGGGTCGGCTCCCGGGACCGTCCGGGCCTCGCCCTCGGGGCCGGAGCGGCGCTCGAAGAGCAGGAGAACCCGGCCATTCCCGAGCGCGCAGCGCTCCGCGCCGGAAAAGAACGGGGCCATGGCCTCGTTCAGATCGCTCTCCGCGAGATGCCCATAGAGATCGTCGCGTCCGCGCAGCCACTCCTGAAACATGGGATCGGAGGGCGGCACCCACTCCGCAATCAGCCAGCGGCGCGTGAGCCGGGCGCAGAGCTCGCCGATGTGCGCGAGCGGCGCCTGCTCGCGCAGCAGCAGATGGTGAATCACGGCCAGCAGGAGGACGAGATCGAACGCTCCGGCGAGGCGGTCGAGCAGCGCGAGCTGCTCACGGTTGTTCCATCCCGCGGCAGGCGTAGGGCGGGCGATGTTGGCCACCAGCGCGGTGACCGGCTTGCTCCTTTCGAAGGCCGCGCGCCACAGAGTCTCAAGCGCAGCAGAATCGCTGTCGAGCGAGACTACCTCCGCGCCCGCCTCGGCGGCCATCAGCGAGTAGGTGCCGGTGTTGGCGCCAACGTCGAGGACGTGCTCCGGCCGGCAGCGCTCGAGCACGCCGGAGACGAACTGCCGCTTGCGGTCGACGTCCGCGGGCTGATAATGGCTGGCCGACTGCTCGTACCCGCTCCACTGGCTTTTCACTTTTCCGCCTGCCACGGCGCGAATTTGCCGGCCCAGCCGCGCCAGGCGCTTGCGCAGGATGTGCGCGGCGAGCTCGGGATCGGAGGCCGAAGGCCTGGATTGCGGCTTTCTTTGCTTGCCGGACTTCCCTTCGAAAAGCGTGGCCATCGTGACCACGTCGAGAAGCGCGGGACTCATCCGGCGCCAAGCGGGCAGGGCGCGATACAGCGTAGCCGGCTCAAATCCGTCGCGCCAGAAAAAAGTAGCTTGGAGCGGCCAGCTCAGATATTTCGCCGCCGCCAGGGGCAGCAAAAAAGTGCGCACGAACTGCCCGTAAGCCAGCCAGACCGTCGAGTGCGGATCGCGCTTCTCGAACGATAGGACATCGACAAAGACCGGCCGCGGCCCCCGGAAGACTACGTTCAGCGGCGTCGCGTCCTTGAGCATCCAGCCCGCGTCAATGGCTTTTCCTGCAATGCGCAAAGTGAGCTCCGCCGCGGCGCGCCATTGCGCCGGCGTCCACTCCCAGGGGTAGGAGATGGGATCGATGCGCGGATGGCGCAGCCACAACTCGCCCTCGTTTGCCTGAGGGATCGAACCTGCTTCGACGATCTCGCTGGCGATCAGATCGCCCGCAGCTTCCAGTTGCTTGCGGAGCGGCGAGCGGAGGAAGCTGAGCGCTTCGTCCACGGCCGCGGGGCGAACCCGGCGCAGCGCGCAATCCTCTTCGAGCGAAAGCTGGCCCGCGGGGTCGCGAAATGTGGGTTCGAAGTTCGAGGATGCCGTCGCTCGGTGGAGATCAGGTCGCGAAGATTCGATCGGACGGCACTCGATATCGGTCACTGGAGCGGTGAACCTTCACCGTCCTTCGGGACGGAAAGCTCCTGGGATTCCGGCTTGGCCGGTGCAGTGCGATGAAACAGGGAGTAGATCTTCTTGCGCAGATACCACCCCGCCGCAACCAGCGCGGACCCAAGCGCCTGAATGGCCAGCAATCCGGTTCCGGGATCGGCATAGGCATAAGCCACTTGCTCAAAAAGCATCGACGCGCCCAGCAGGATGAGCGCCAGGGGGAAGATTCGCAGCAGCAGTCTCATTACTGATCCACAACTCCAAGAATCCAGATAGTTTTCCGGTAAGGCGCACGTACCGCTATCCTCGGCCGGGTCTGATCTATTGTAGACGGTCTCGGGCCGCTCCGAGTTTACCCTGCCCTTTTCGCTTCCTGCTGCCCCGCGCCGGGGGATCGGTCGCGATCCTCCCTGGAGGAAAAGAATAACTGTTTTGCGATTATCCACATAGAACGGATTTGGGCTCGTCCGGCCGAGGGCTTTCTGCGTCTCTTGTTATAGAGAAACAAATTGTAGGCACAAGAAGCCCCGCCGACCGGTCTGCCCGCGCGGCACTTCCGCGCGAGCGCGGTTTATCATCGCTTACTTGGGCTTCGGCAGGCGGGCGATTCGATCCGCCTGGGATGGAATCGATTGGGAATGGCTGGGGTCTGAACCGGTCGCGTACCGGAATCTGGACGGCTGAGAGCATTGATGAGCCTCACAACGGTATCCCCGTTAGTTGAAAAACCGAGAAAGCGTCCCGCAGCACTCGCGAACCTTTTCCGCCTGGATCGCTCAGGCAGGCGCCTGCCCTGGGCCCGTCTGGGACTTCTGACCGCGGCGGCGCTGGCCATTCACGGTTACCATCTGGGCGTGGAAGACGGGGAAATCTATATCCCTGCGGCGCGCAAGCTGCTGCATCCCGATCTTTATCCGTACGCGAGCGAGTTCTTCGAATCCCACGAACGGCTCTCGCTCTTTGCGCCCATCCTGGCCTGGACGGCGCGGCTCACGCATCTTTCCATGGACTGGGCGGTATTTCTCTGGTACATGGCCACGCTGTTCCTCACGCTGGTCGCCTGCTGGATGCTGGCGGCAATCTGCTTCCGCTCGATGCGGGCGCGCTGGTGCGCGGTGTTGGTGATTACCGCGATTCTTGCCATGCCCGCCACCAACACCGGCCTTCTGCTCATGGACCCGTACCTGACGGCGCGCTCGTTTTCAACGCCGCTCACCCTGTTTGCGTTGATTGCTCTGCTGCGACGGCGCTACCTTGTCGCGCTTCTGATCACGGTGGTGACGGCGGCCATCCATCCACTCATGGCTGCGTACCTGGTGTTTCTCGGGGTGGTGCTCGGGTGCATGGATCGGTTCGGAGCGGACCGCTGGCAACCGATTGCGCCGGAGAGGCGGACAGTGGGCGCTTTTGCCTTTGCCATGCCCGTGGGATTCAAATTTGCGGCGGCGCACGGCGCCTACCGGGAGGCTCTCTATTCGCGGGGTTTCTGTTTCCTCTCCACGTGGACCTGGTACGAATGGCTGGGCTTGCTGGCGCCGCTCGCGTTCCTTTTCTGGTTTTCGAGGGGCAAGCTGCGCGGGACCACAAGCGAGTTTGCGCGGCTGAGTTGGGCGCTGATTCCCTTCGGGGTGATCTCGATTCTGGCCGGAGTGGCGATCGCCAGCACCCACCGGCTGGATATGTTCGCGCGGCTGCAGCCGCTGCGCTGCTTTCACCTCATCACTCTCATCTTCATGCTCTTCTTTGCCGGCGTGCTGGGCGAGTATCTCGCAGAGAGGCGTGCCTGGGTGGTTCCCGCGCTGTGCCTGCCGCTGGCCGCGGGGATGTTCCTGGTGGCGCGCGCCACTTATCCGTTGAGCCCGCACATCGAGTGGCCGGGACGCACGACCGGCAAAAACGCGTGGCTGAACACGCTGCTCTGGATCCGGGGAAACACCCCCCGGGATGCGGTCTTTGCCCTCGATTCCGGATACTTTATCGATCCGGATGTGGACGTGCACGGCTTTTCTGCGTTGAGCGAGCGCTCTACCCTGGCCGACTATTACAAAGACGGCGGCGTAGTGGCCCTCTTTCCCCAGCTGGCCGACGAGTGGAAGCAGATGAGCAGCGCGACAAGGGGACTGAATCATTTCAGCGCGCAGGCGTTTACGCGGCTCGCGCACGAATATCCGGTGACGTGGACGGTGATTCACGGGCCTGCGCCGGCGGGGATGGATTGTCCGTACAACCGGAATGGTTACGCCGTGTGCCGCATTCCGGGCGCGCCCTCCGGGCGGCTTTGAGATTTGATAGCTTGAATCCATGACTCCGAAGGCCCCAGCGTCGGCCGGGATTCCTCCTCAACCCGCACTCGACCTCGAGTCCCTCGCCGCCGACGTGGTCGCCCGGGCCCTCAAAGCGGGCGCAAGCGATGCCGAAGCCGTGGTCCGCGAAGGCGATGAGTTCAGCGTCAATGTGCGCATGGGCGAGGTGGAAACCCTCAAGGAATCAGGATCGCGTGGCCTCGGCCTGCGCGTCTTTCTCGGGCAACGCTCCGCGTCCGCCTCGACCAGCGATCTCACCGCCGACGGCATTCGCCAGCTCGTTGAAGGCGCCATGGCCCTGGCAGAGGTCACCGAAGAAGATCCCTCCTCCGGCCTTCCCGAGCCCGAAGAGTTCTCCCCCTCCGCCGCTCGCCTCGATGAAGCCGCCTTGCACCTCTACTACGACGACGTCTACTCGCTCTCCGGCCCCGAGCGCATCGACTGGGCCCGCCGCTGCGAGTCCGCGGCCCTTTCGGCCGACCAGCGCATCACCAACTCCGATGGCGGCAGCTTTGACGCGGCTACCGGCCGCAAAGTCTTCGCCAACTCGCACGGCTTCATCTCGAGCTACCGCACCAGTTACGCCGGCGTCGCCGCGGCGCCGCTCGCCATGGACACCGACGGCAAAATGCAGCGCGACGGCTGGTGGTCCAGCGCGCGGAGCTTCGCACTCCTCGAAAGCCCTGAAGCGGTTGGGTCAGAGGCAGCGCGCAGAACCCTCCGCCGCCTCGGCGCGCGTCGCGTGCCCACGCAGCGCGTGCCCATCGTCTTCTCGCCGGAAACCGCCCGCACCCTCGTCGGCTCCCTCTTTGAGGCCGCTTCCGGCGACGCCGTCTGGCGCAGCGCCTCGTTCCTCGCCGGCAAGCTGGGCCAAGCCATCGCCGCGCCCGCGCTCACCCTCATCGACGATCACACCCTGCTGCTGCCCTCGGGCGCCGGCGGCTTCGGCACCTCGCCTTTTGACGGCGAAGGCCTTCCCTCGCAGCGCAACGTGGTCGTTGAAAACGGCGTCCTGCGCACCTACCTGCTCAACACCTACGCCGCGCGCAAGCTGGGCCTCAAGTCCACACACAACGCCTCGCGCGGCCTCGCCGGCACGCCCGGCATTGGCTGCGGCAATCTCTACGTCGTGCCCGGAACCCAATCGGAAGAGCAGATCCTCGCCGGCGTGCAAGCCGGCTTCTACGTCACCGGTCTTATGGGCTTTGGCGTCAACGTGGTCACCGGCGACTACTCCCGCGGCGCCACCGGCCTCTGGATTGAGAACGGCCAGCTCACCCATGCCGTCGAAGAGGTCACCATTGCCGGCAATCTGGCCGAGATGCTGCGCAGTGTAACTGCCATCGGCAGCGATCTCGTCTTCCGCGGCGCCGTCGCCTCGCCCACCCTGCGCATCGACGGCATGACGGTGGCAGGAGCATGATCACCGAGGCCGCATAGCCTTATGAGCGTTCCAAGCATAACCTCGGGGTGCCCCAGGTCCCTCGCACTTGGGGACCTGGGAAAGCACGCCCCACGATAGGCCGGGTCATCGTGGCTTCCATGGAACAGATCCGCTTCGATCCCGCTGACCCGCGCGCTGCGTTGAGCCAACTCCCTCACGCAGCCGCCGTCTTCGCTCTCTACGGCGCCGGGGTGAAAGATGAGCCCTACATCGGCCGCACGCCCAATCTCCGCGGCCGCCTCAATCGTCTGCTTTTGCCTTCCGAGAAACACCCTCGCCGTCTTCAGCTCGCCGGCCGCGTGCGCCGTATCGAGTACCAGGTCACCGGCTCGGAATTCGAATCGCTGCTCGCGCAGTTTTCGCTCCTCGAAGAGGTCTTCGGCGCAAAAGTCCTCGACCGCATGCACCTCCGCATGCCCGCCTTCGTCCGCTTCCTGGGCGGCAACCCCTATCCACGCATTGTAGTGACGAATCGCCCCAGCCTCCGCGAAGCTGACTGGTCCTACGGCCCGTTCCCTTCCCGCGCCGCCGCCGAGCGCTACGCCGAAGAAGCCCTCAAGCTCTTCCTCCTGCGCCGCTGCACCGACGATCTCAACCCCGACCCGTCGCATCCCGGCTGCGTCTATTCCGAGATGAAGATGTGCCTCGCGCCCTGTTACAAGGGCTGCACCGACTCCCGCTATGCGGAGGAAGCCGCGGCCGTCCAGGAGTTCTTCGCGACGCGCGGCGAAAGCCGCCTGGTTCAACTGCGCGCTGAACGGGAACACGCCTCGGCCACTCTTGCGTTCGAATCCGCCGCGCAGATCCACGCGCAGGTGCAGCGCGTCGAAAGCGTCCGCGCCCTGGCCGCCGAGCTGGTGCGCCCGTTGAGCCAGCTCCGCGCCGTCATCCTCCAGTCCTCCACGCATCCCGGCGAGGTCGCCGTCTTTCTTTATGAAAACGGCGTTCTGCGCGGCCCCGCTCCCTTCTCCACGCTCGGCATGCGCATCCAGAACGAGCAGTCCGGCTCAACGTCTCTGTTCGCGCAGCCGCTGGCGATCGAAGCCGTG
>JASHTS010000312.1 GCA_030040425.1 Acidobacteriaceae bacterium
ACTGTGGGCGGCGAGGATATTGTGGAGTTCGCGGTGAGCGGATCCCTGGTCTCAGATTCGAGACCAGGGGCACTCGCGAGTGCTGCCCCGGTCCCCGACGGCGAGGGACCGGGGGCACCCAACATCGCCGTCGACGCGGCGGTGCTGACGGCGATTCCGGGGGTGCAGGCGCATCGCGTGGATGCGGGCGTGCACCAGCTTTCTGTGAGCGAGCTGCACACCACGGTGCCGCGGATCTTTGCGGCGCTTGCGGGGCAGGGACTGCACCTGAGCGATTTTCGCACGCACTCGGCCACGCTGGAGGATGTGTTTGTGCGGCTCACGGGAAGGAATCTGCGCGATGAGTAGGGGAATCTGCAACGGCGCTGCCGGTTTGCGGCGAAAGTTTTTCGAGCGGGGTTTCCATGGAAACGGGATGCAGAGGGGGCTAAAGCCCCCTCTAATTGAGTGGCCCTTCTTGGCCCGGCCGAAGCCGTGCCCTTGTTACAAGGCTTCTTTCTGAAGGGGTTTCTTAAGCGGCCAGTCGGGCCGAGGCGCCTTTCACGACATTTATTCTGACGAGATTACAGGTGCGCGATGAGCAAGCTGGAGCTGAGCAGTCTTTATCAGTTGACGACGATCCGTTTCCGGCTGGTGCTGCGCGAGCCGGAGGCGATCTTCTGGATTTTTGTTTTTCCCATTCTGCTGGCGGTGGGATTGGGGATTGCGTTCCGCAACCGGCCGGCGGATGTTTTGCCGGTGGGCGCGACCACGCTGCAGTTGACGCAGGCGCTCAATGCGGACAAGGGATTGCGCGCGACAGAAATGGATGAGGCTGCGGGCGTGCATGCGCTGGCTACAGGGAAGATTCTGCTGCTGGCCGTGGGGCGGCCGGGCGGAGTGGATTATCGCTACGACGATACCAATCCGGATGCGCGCACGGCGCGGCTGATTGCGGATCGGGCGATCCAGGCGGCGGCGGGGCAGCGGCCGGCGATTGCCGCCGCGAACGAGCTGGTGCACGAGAAGGGCTCACGGTACATCGACTTTGTGGTGCCGGGACTGCTGGGCATGAATCTGATGGGCTCGGCGATGTGGGGGTTGGGTTTCTCGATTGTGGAGGGGCGGCAGAAGAAGCTGCTCAAGCGCATGGTGGCTTCGCCCATGCCGAAGTGGCAGTACCTGGCCGCGTATCTGCTTTCGCGCATCGGGCTGCTGACGGTGGAGGTAGTGGTGTTCCTCGGCTTCGCGGCGATCGCCTTCGGCGTGCCGTTTCGCGGGCCGCTGTGGGAGCTGTTGCTGCTGTGCCTGCTGACCTCGGTGGTTTTTTCGGCGATGGGCCTGCTGGTGGCTTCGCGTGCGCGCACCATGGAGGCGGTGAGCGGGCTGATGAACCTGGTGATGCTGCCCATGTGGATTCTGTCGGGCGTGTTCTTTTCGGCGTCGCGGTTTCCGGCGATGGTGCAGCCGATGGTGCGCGCTCTGCCGCTGACGGCGGCCATCGACGCGATGCGGGGCAATATGCTGCAGGGCACGCAGCTGACGCATCTCGGAGTGCAACTGGGAATTCTACTGTTCTGGTTTGTGGCGCCGTTTGCGGTGGCGCTGAAGATTTTCCGCTGGCGATGAGGAGCAGGGAGCGAGGGAGCAGGGGTCAGGAATCAGGGGTCAGGGGTCAGGGCCTCCTTGGGGATGGCAAATTTCGGTGAGATTTCGGATTGATGGGCCCGGCTCAGGGGTGGTATTCTCTCCGCACTTTCCTTTCCCTTTTGCGTGCGGCGCACACTTCGCTGAGATTTCAGAGCGGCCGCCGGTAGCAACTCAGCCGGGATTGAGGCCGCCTGCCGGATTTCGCAGCGGTGCGATGCTCCTTCAGTTCAGGCCGCGGGTGGATACGGATCGGCGCCGATTGCACTGAACCATCGTGAGCAGTGCAGATCAAGACTGATCAACACGGACCGACACTGACCAACACTCAAACAACGCTGAAAGAAGGCGGTACGTTATGGCCAATGGTGTTGTGAATTACGACGGGAGCATCTCCTTTACTCCCGCGCAGCTTGTGTATCCCATAACAGTCGAAGAGATTCAGGCGGTGATGCGCGACGCGGAGAAGTATCCGGGGCCGGTGCGCGCCATGGGGACGTATCACTCGCTCACGCCGTGCGCGTCGACGATGGGGACGATCGTGAACATGACGCGCATGACGCAGGTGCTGGCGATCGACGCCGGGAAGCTGACATTCACCGCGCAGGGCGGGCTGGAGGTGCTGGATGCGGCGCGGGCCTTGCGGCCGCACGGATTGCAGCTGATGACCAACATCGAGATCGGGAACATGACGCTGGGCTCGGCGGCGTGCTGCCACAGCAAGGACGCGCTCGATGGGATCCAGTTTGGGCAATTCAGCTCGTACGTGATCGAGATCAAGTGGGTGACGCCGGAGGGCGAGCTGAGGTCCGCGTCGGAGACGAGCGATGCGGAGCTGCTGCGCAAGGTGCGCTCGAGTTATGGATTGATAGGGATCGTTTACGAAGTGACGCTGCGCGTGAAGCCGATCGAAGCGCTGCACTTTACCTATCTGCCGCGGCCGGTGGACGAGGTGACGCAAGCGGAGGCGGACCAGATCATGGACACGTCGGAGGGCCTGATCTGCTGGACGGTGGAGCGGACGTGCATCTTTCAGCAGCGGCACAGGGTGGAGTCGGCCGGGATTGTGGGCGCGCTGTGCGCGGATGTGCGGCGCAACCTGTGGAGCTACACGGGCGCGCACGTGGGCCAGTTCATCGCGCATTTCTTCTCCGACGCGCGGCTTCGCAATGCGCTGCAGAACGCCGATTTCGATGCGGGCAAGCTGCTCTACGAAGGGTTGCACCTGGCCGGAGGGTTCACGCTGCTGGCGCCGGACAAGATCATCGACTACAACAACACGCCGCCCACGGCGCGCTATGCATTCACGTTCTGGGCGTTTCCGCGCTCGCAGTGGCTGGCGGCGCTGCGCGCGTATCTGGATTTTGCGCAGGATCATTTCCGGCGGACGGGGTTCCGCTGCAATCTGCCGCTGGGCTCGTATCACATTCGCAAGGACCAGAGCTCTCTGCTCTCCTACACGATGGACGAGGAGATCTTTTCGCTCGACCCGATCCACGCGGTGACGGAGCTGGCGCCGTGGCAGACGTTCCTGAAGGAGTTCAATGATTTTTCGTTCCAACGGGGAGGGATTCCGCTGCTGAACCAGAGCCCGTTTGTGGAGCGGAAGCACGTGGAGCAGGCGTATGGTGCGCGCTGGAGGGAGTTTTCCGCGTGGGTGCGGACGATGGACCCGAAGGGACGCATGCTGAACCCTTTCTTTGCCCAGCTACTGACGGCGTAGCGAGTCGGCGGGTCGGCAGATTGGCGAGTTGGCGGCGGGGGTTGTGGGCTCCCACCCTTGCGCAAAGAACGCGCAAGGAGGGGGCAACCATTTTTGCGGCGGATTCAGGTGATGGTTTTCCCCGGTCTCAGAAGCGAGGCCGGGGGTACCCCGGCGCCGGGGGTTGAGCGGTCCCACCCTGGCCATAAGAACAAAAAACGCGGCGCTCGGAGGGCGCCCAGGCGGGGCAGTCACTTCCATGGCGGGCCGGTAGAATCGGAGTCGAGATGGAAGAGGCGAGGCAGGAACCGGGAGCGCCGGAGAATTTTCTGCATGGCGGGCGCTTTGTGCGTGCGTGCCTGCGGCGGCCCGTGGACCGCACGCCGGTGTGGTTCCTGCGCCAGGCCGGCCGCTATATGCAGGAGTACCGCGAGGTGCGCAAGCACCATACTCTGGTGGAAATCTGCAAACAGCCGGAGCTGGCCGCGGAGGTGACGATCACGGCCGCGGAAAAGCTGGGCGTGGACGCCGCCATCATCTTTGCCGATCTCCTGCTGCCGCTCGAGGCGATGGGCCTGCCGTTCGAGTTTCAGGCAGGCGAGGGGCCGGTGGTGCATCATCCGGTGCGCACGGCCGAGGACGTGCGCGCGCTGCGCACGGACCGCGGCGCAGAGCTCGAATATGTTGGCCGCGCGATTGAAAAAGTGGCGGCGCATTTTCGAGATCGCATCGACGTGATCGGTTTTTGCGGCGCGCCGTTTACGCTGGCGAGCTACATGATCGAGGGCGGCGGCTCGCGCAATTACGTGGAGACCAAGCGCCTGATGTACCGCGACCCCACTGCGTGGGGCGGGCTTTTGGAGAAACTGGTCACCGTGCTGACGGGCTACTGCCGGCTGCAGGTGCAGGCGGGCGCGGAGGCGATACAGATTTTTGACAGCTGGGTGGGATCGCTCTCGCTCAGCGATTATCGCGAGTATGCGTTCGAGGCTGCGAAGCGCCTGGTGCGTGCGGTGCAGGAAATGGGCGTGCCGGTGATTTACTTCGGCGTGGAGACGGCGGGGCTGCTGGAACAGATGGCGGCGACGGGCGCGGACGTGATCGGCCTCGACTGGCGGCAACCGCTGGACGTGGCCTGGCGGGCGGTGGGGCAGGGGCATGCGGTGCAGGGCAACCTCGATCCCATCACGCTGTTTGCGCCGGTGGAGATTCTGGAGCTGCGGGTGAGGGAGATTTTGCGCGCGGCGGGCGGGCGAGCCGGGCACATCTTCAACCTGGGCCATGGGATTGTGCCGGGAACGCCGGTGGAGCATGTGCAGGCGGTGGTGAGGATGGTGAAGGAGTACAGGGGATAGGGACTAGGGATGGAGACTTGCGGGATGGGGAAGCGGGCTGTGTTGTTATTGGCGCATGGGACGCCGGAGACGGTGGAACAGGTGCCGGAGTATCTGCGCAACGTGGTGAGCGGAAGGCCGGTGCCGGCGCACGTTGTGGCGGAGATTCAGCACCGGTACGCGCTGATCGGCAAGAGCCCGCTGACGGAGATCACGAAGGAGCAGGCGCGGCTGGTGGAGGAGGCGCTGAATGCTGGGGTCGAGGCGGATTTCGTAGCCCACCCAAGCGACAAAGACAAGAGCGTCGCTTGGATGGGGCACCCAGGAGGTTCTGTTTCCCACCCGTTCGCGCAGAGAACGCGCGAAAGGATGGGGCAAACACCGGTACGGGTGTATGTGGGGATGCGGAACTGGAAGCCGTATATCGCTGACGTAGTGAAGCAGATGCGCGCGGACGGCGTGGAGCAGGCGGCGGTGATCTGCATGGCGCCGCAGAACTCGCGCACCAGCGTGGGACTTTACCGGCGGGCGGTGGAGGCGGAGGCGCGGGATGTGCGCATCGACTTTACCGAGGGGTGGGCGCGGCATCCGCTGCTCATCGAGGCATTTGCGGAGCGGCTGCGGCCGGCGTGGACGAAGCTGAGCGAAGAGACAGGGCAGCCGGTTCCGGTGCTGTTCACCGCGCACAGCGTGCCGCGGAGGACGGTGGAACCGGCGGGCGGGGAAAAGCACGGTTCGGATTCCCACCCTAGCGACAAAAACAAGAGAGCCGCGAGCGTGGGAGAGCCGGAGAGTTCTGCTTTCCGCCCTTGCGCGCAAGGAACGCGCGAAAGGATGGGGCAACCGACTGAAGAGAAGGTGGGGCAGCCGGAGCCGTACTGGCCGGGGCAGGGCGCCGATCCGTATGCGGAAGAGGCGCGGCATACGGCCGAGCTGGTGGCTGCGCGCGCGAAAGAAATGGCGCTCGAGATTCCCTTCTGGCGGTTTGCATTCCAGAGCCAGGGCGCGAGCGGCGGCGAATGGATTGGCCCGAGCGTGGAGGAGACGCTGGACG
>JASHTS010000045.1 GCA_030040425.1 Acidobacteriaceae bacterium
GTCGGCTTTGCCTGCGCGGCGGTGTTGTTCCTGGTCCTCAAGCCGGGCTCCCGCATGATGGGTTCGGTGGGCTTCGCCGTGATTCTGGCCCTCGCCGGCTTTTACATGTTCAAGTGGAGCCTGCTGTGGTCGGTCGTGTTCGCAATCGGCGTGACGGCTGCGGTAGCCATCGGACTCAGCCTGATCCCTGCGCCGGATTCCCTGTTTCGCGCACCCGAGGGCACCACGCCGCCGCCGTGGCCCATCCGGCTGCTGCTCATCCTCACCTGCTCGGGCGTGAGTTACTTCCACGGCTCGAACGACGGCCAGAAGGGCATGGGCCTGATCATGCTCATCCTCATCGGCACCGTGCCCACGGCCTACGCGCTCAACCACGCGGTGACTACCAAGGACATGCAGGATTTCATCGCCGCCTCTGACAAAGCGGTGACGATCGTGGCAGCCCACGTCGATCCCAACGCGATTCTCGCCGGCGATCCGCGCAGCGAGCTCACCGACTACCTGCGCACCAAGAAGCTCCAGCCCGACACTCTGACCGCGCTGCGCGAAAGCATCCGCGATCTCGAGGGCGACGTGCAGGCCTACGGCGACTACAAGCACGTTCCCGCCAACCAGCAGACCAACGTCCGCAACGACATGTACGTGACCAGCGAGACGCTGCGGGTGATGCAGAAGACGCATGCCGTGGCCTTCAACAGCGACGAGCAGGCCGCGCTCAACAACTACAAAGCCAAGGTGGACAAAGCTACCAAGTTCATCCCCTCGTGGGTGAAAGTGGCCGTGGCGCTGGCGCTGGGACTGGGCACCATGGTGGGCTGGAAGCGCATCGTGGTCACCGTGGGCGAGAAGATCGGCAAAGAGCACCTTACTTACGCCCAGGGCGCCTGCGCGGAACTGGTGGCGATGGCGACGATTTCTGCCGCGGATAACTTCGGGCTGCCGGTCTCGACCACGCACGTGCTGAGCTCGGGCGTGGCCGGAACCATGGCCGCGAACAAGAGTGGACTGCAGTTTGAAACCATCCGCAACATTGCCGCGGCCTGGGTGTTTACGCTGCCCGCCGCGGCGCTGCTCTCGGGAGGGCTCTATTGGCTCTTCCGCCACTTCATGGATTAAGGCTCAGCCTGAACCTCGGGTTCAGGCTGACTCCGCAGGCGTCCGCAAGAAGCGGACGCCTTTTTTTCGCGTTTGGCTGGCCCTCGTTGAAACGAATTCTCAGAGCAGCGCGGACATCCGGCTTTGACAGGGCCCATATCAGGCCTGAGTTCCTGCCGAGCAATCAGGCCCAATGGATCGGCTATTATGCCGTTAGTTTTGCTCTCGTCGTTGGCGGTGTAGCGCTGGTGTTTTTCGCCATTCGGAGGCTTTGGAGCCGGCCGCCAGCTTAGCTCTTCAGCGCCACGCGCAAATGCAGCTCGCGCAACTGCTGCTCGGTCACCGTCGTCGGCGCTTCCGCCATCAGGTCGATGGCCTTCGCCGTCTTGGGGAACGCGACCACCTCACGCATGTTCGGTGCGCCGGCCAGCAGCATCACAATGCGATCGAGGCCGAGCGCGATGCCGCCGTGCGGCGGCGTGCCGTACTCCAGCGCATCGAGAAAGAAGCCGAAGCGCTTCCGCGCTTCGTCATCCGAAATTCCCAGAGACGCGAAAATCTGCTGCTGCACGTCCTTGCGGTGAATGCGGATCGATCCGGAGCCGAGCTCGAGGCCGTTCATCGCCAGGTCGTAGCAATCGGCGCGCACGCTCGCCGGGTCGCTGACGAGGTTGGCCATGTCGGCCTCGTACGGCGCGGTGAAGGGATGGTGCGCGGGCACCCACTTGGCTGAGGCCAGCTCGTACTCGAACATGGGAAAATCGACGATCCAAATGGGATGAAAGGCCCTGGAACCGTCGATCGCCCCGTCAATCGCATTGGCGCCGCCATGCGCGTGCGCGGCTTCAACGGTCTCTTCCGTAACGCGGAAAGCCCCGTGCCGGTCGGCATATTTTTTCGCGAGCTCGGTGCGGAAGTTGCCGGCTGCGGCGTAGACATTGATCTCGCGCTCCGAGAGCCGGCCCTCGAACTTGGTGTCGCTGGCCTTGATATGGTGCGCCGGATCGCCGGCGACGACAATGACGAAATCTGCCTCCGCCGCGCTTGTGAGCTCGCGGACTTTGGCCGCGGACTCAGGAAAGCTCTTGGCGAGCCGCTTGAAGTCGTCAATGAATTTGGCGCCCTTCTTCTGGTCGAAGAGAGGATGGTTGTCTTCGCGCTCCTTGCGGCTCAACTCGCCCACGCCGGGAATGCGCAATGCGACGACCGGCAGTGCGGGATCGATCTGCAGCGTGGCAAGAGCGTCGTTGGTGAAGGCCGGCCGCACGTCGGTGAGTCCGGGCAGGCGCAGGTCGGGCTTATCGCTGCCGAACCGGCGCATGGATTCGTCGTACGTCATGCGCGGGAACGGAGTGGGCAACGCGACTCCGGCTGCGGCGAAGGCGGCCGAAAGAAACTTCTCCACTACTCCAAAGACATGCTCGCGGCGCGGGAAGCTCATCTCGAGGTCGACCTGGGTGAACTCGAGCTGGCGGTCGGCGCGCTGATCCTCGTCGCGGAAGCAGCGCGCGATCTGAAAATAGCGGTCGAAGCCGGAGATCATGAGAATCTGCTTGAAGATCTGCGGCGACTGCGGCAGAGCGTAGAACTCGCCTGCATGCACGCGGCTGGGCACGAGAAAATCGCGCGCCCCCTCGGGCGTGGACTTGGTGAGGATGGGCGTCTCGATCTCGAGAAAGCCCTGCTTCGAGAGGCTCTCGCGAATGGCTCGCGTAATCTCGTGGCGGAGCCGGAAGTTGCGCTGCATCTCAGCGCGGCGCATGTCCACGTATCGGTATTTGAGCCGCACCTCTTCGTTCTGAATGGCGTCTTCGGCAGGCGAGAAGGGCGCCAGGCGCGCATCGTTGAGCACGCGCAGCTCGGTGGCTTCGATTTCGATTTCACCCGTCTCCATCTTGGGATTGATGGCGTCGGCCGCGCGCAGCCGCACCTTGCCCACAGCGGCCACCACGTACTCGGGGCGCACCTGCTCGCCGCGCACATGGCCCTCAGGCGTGAGTTCCCTATCCAGAACAACCTGGCAAATGCCGCTGCGGTCGCGGAGATCGAGAAAGATGAGGTTGCCGTGGTCGCGACGCCGGTTCACCCAGCCCATCACCACCACGGGTTTGCCCGCATCGGCAGCGCGCAGCGTGCCGCAGAGATGCGTCCGTTCAAGATTGCCTAGGAAGTCGAGAGACATTGCTTTCTTATTGTAATGGAGGGGATTAAGGCCATTTTATGCCGTCTCCCAATTCATTGAGCTGACCGTTTCAAACCGATCCGCTCTGCGCTATTATGACACCTGAAGGAGTGCGTCATGGCAGCCGCGCCAGCGTTTGTCCCCCTCGAAGAATATCTGCAAAGCTCCTATTCGCCGGACGCCGAGTATATCGACGGACAGGTTGTGGAGAGGGAGAGCGCGATGGGAGAGAACGATCATTCCGCTTGGTCGGATGCGATCTGCGCCTGGTTTCGCGCGCAGGCTAAGGAAGCTGGAATCCGGGTCCGGCCGGAGTTTCGTGTCCAGGTCGAGGCGTATTGCTTTCTCGTTCCCGACGTGACACTGCTCGACCGCAACCGACCGATTGAGCCCTATGCCACCCATCCTCCGATTGCTGTCATTGAGGTTCTCTCGCCGGGCGACTCGTTGACGAAGATGATGAAAAAGGGCGGGCGCTACGAGAAGATGGGAATTCGGACGATTCTGGTAATCGATACCGAGGGGCCGGCCTATCGTTTTCGCGAGGGGCGGTTGGAACCGCTGGCCGAGCGCAGCTTTGCGATCGAGGGGAGCAAGGCGCGGTTCGATCTGGACGAGATCGCCAAGCTGGTGGACTAAGCCGGATTTCGACCAACGGGTCCCTTAAGATATGCGCTTAGCTCTTCACGGGAAACCTTTGCCTGCAACCCGGTTAGGAAGTTCTTTACCGTCACAATACCGGACTTCAACTCATCTTCTCCGAGGATCACGATCCGCCAAGCAAGCTTGTTCGCGATTTCAAGCGATTTCTTGAGGCGGAATGTGCCGTCTCCAATTTCCACGCGAAGACCGGATTTTCGCAATTCTCGCGCTAGAGCAAGAGCCGGAGCGTTTTGCGCCTCTCCGAGCGGCGCAATGTAGGCATCGCAAGGAGTATCGATGTAGATCGTCTCTGGAAGAGCCCGCTGCTGCGCCTCGAGCGTCAGCACCAGCCGGTCCAGGCCCATGGCGAAGCCGATTCCCGGCGCGCGCGGCCCGCCGAGCGCCTCGCTCAATCCGTCGTAGCGCCCGCCGCCCAGCAGCGCGTTCTGCGCGCCTAATCCGCCGTGCGTGAACTCAAACGTGGTGCGCGTGTAGTAATCCAGGCCGCGGACGAGACGCGCATTCCGGTGATACGGGACGCCCGCCGCATCGAGCGCCGCGAGCACGGCCGCGAAGTGTTCTTTTGATTCCTGGTCGAGCGAGTTGCCAATTTTGGGAAGCGTCTCGATAATCGGCTGGTCCTCCGGCACCTTGCAGTCGAGCACGCGCAGCGGATTGGTCACCGCGCGGCGCCGGCAGTCGGCGCACATCTTCGGCGCCACGGGCTCGAGCGCGGCACGCAGCACTTCGTTATAGCGCGCGCGGTCCGCGGCCGACCCCACGGAGTTGATCTCGAGCCTCCAGCCGGCGATGCTCAATTCATCCAGAAGGGTCGCGAGCATCTCGAGAACCTCCGCGTCGCGCAGCGGCGATTCACTGCCCGACGACGGCGGTCCAATCGCCTCCGCGCCGATCTGCCAGAACTGGCGGTAACGGCCCTTCTGCGGGCGCTCGCGGCGGAACTGCGGGCCGATGTAATAAAGCTTCTGGAGCTTCCCGCCCTCTCCTAACTGATGCTCTATATAAGCTCGAACGACGCCGGCGGTGTTTTCCGGGCGCAGGGTGAGCGACTGCGCTTTCTCCGATTGCGCCCGCGCGCGATCTTCCCATGTATACATTTCTTTCGAGACAATATCCGTCTCCTCGCCCACGCCGCGCGCAAAGAGCGCTGTATCTTCAAAAATCGGAGTCCGGATCTCGCCGAAGTTGTAGCGGGCAAAGACCTGGCGCGCCGTCTGCTCGATGCGGTTCCAGAGCGCCGTCTCCGGCGGCAAAAGGTCGCGCGTGCCCCGCACCGCTTTCAGTGTGGCCATAACCTGTCTAGTTTAAACGGCGCAATAGGCCGCGCCGGCTTGCCGCGTCCCCTCGCTGCACGGCTGCGGCTAAGCCACGATTCGGCTGGTCAAGGTGTGCCACCATGCGGGAGCGCCGCTATAGAGGTAAACCAGAAGAGCCTGCCAGGCGAAGAGCACGGGCAACGCGATGCGGTACACCGTGTGGACGCTGCGGTTCACGACGAGATCGCGCAGAACGCCGAGAAGAATGACCCCGTCGAGGCACGGGTAGTAGAGGTTGTGATTGAAGATGAAATCGCTGCGGCCGAAGGGCGCGTCGAGCAGGGCGCAGGTGGCGATGAAGAGCAGCCGGCGATGCAGCTCGGGTCTTTTGCGCCAGAAGATTGCCAGCGCCACGCACGGGCCGAACACGACCATGTCGCCGAGGGGAATGCTGAGAAATACGTCGGTGCCGGTCAGGTGGAGGGTGAACCAGTCAAAGCGCGCCATGACCACGGCGATGACGCATCCCAGCACCACCATGACGGCGGCAAGCCCGGCGCCGAACCAGCCGAGCGAGCGGTGCACTTTGACGTTGCGCGTGCGCACCAGCGCCGACTGGACGATGTAGAAGACCACCCAGGAGGCAAACACTGCGCCGTGAAACCAAAGCAGCAGCGGGCGCGGCGGCGAAGCATGAAACAGGTTTTGATTGACGGTTTTGCTGAATCCCCACACGACGATTGCCGCGAAAAGCAGAGACGCGGCGAAATAGAAATATCTGTCCACCAATCCGTTCCGCCCCGTGATCCGCTGAATCGGGCGCGCGACGGTGCTTTGCAACACAGAAGCCATGGGCGAAAGCTCGCTTTCTCTGGGGAAATGTGCGGCTCTTGCAAGAGGGGAGGCACGGTGAGTCTAGCACGCCGTCGTTTGACGGCACAACGTCAAACAGCGAATCGACGGAGACTGGGAAGCCTTCCTTATCCGCTTCAAGAGCAGCAGTCCGGCGAACGAAACCCCTATAATTTCGTCCAATCCGGGAGCGTCGGGAAAGAGGGTCGTTTATGCTTTCGCGTGTGCTGGTTTCGACGAGGCTGGCTTTGGCGGCATTGGGCGCGGTCGCAGCAATGGCGGCTGCACAAACCTCTGCCCGGACGCCGATGGACGTGCAGCCGGTAGTCGAACTCAAGCCCGCCGGCACGCTGGCAACCTGCATCTACAAGCCCGTGGCGCAGGAGGCGCCGTTCTTCAATCGCCTGAGCGACGGCGAGAAGACCAACGGCAGCATGCTCCGCGGCTACTCGATCCGCGGGAAAATCGGATCCCGCGTGGCCTGGTTCGGGATCGTGCGCGGGATTACGCCACCCCAAGAAAAAGGCGGCGAGGTGACGCTGCTCGTGGAGCACAAGTATTTCGACGGCATGACCGATTGCCACATCATGCTGGTGCAGTGGACCGGCGACGGCGATTTCACCGCCAGGCTGAACGTGGACCCGTCGGCAATTCCCGCCCTCGCGCTGGTGCGCGTGTACGGCGCGGTGACGGGCGAAACGGCAGGCGTGCCCGAGATCAAGGTCGACTACATCCGCGTGTGGCCGTGGATGACCTTCACGTTCATGGATCTGGCCGGCAACGATCACAGCAATCCGCGTTGGAAGAAATATGCCGACCTGGGCAGCTCGGGCAATGTTTACGATCCCTATCCCGACGAAAATTACTATCTGCACCTGTTGGGCGATCCGGCCGCATTCGGAGTCAACCTCAGGCCGTAGCCTGTCATCGCGCGCCGCAACCCGCCCTGCATGCCGCGAGGGTTACCCCTGCGATACACTCGTAGGGCGCGATCATCCCGGCTTGCATGCGCTACTGCGAAAATTGCGGTTCCACCTCGCACGACGATTCGGGATTCTGCCGTGGCTGCGGAATGCGCCTGCCTGGCGCGCCCGATCCCTCCGCGAGTGGCTCGACGCCCAGGGGATCGGCGAATGTCGCCAAAGACCCCATGCAGACCCTCGCGTCCATGCCCCTTGCTCAGCCCAAGGTGAAAATCGTCTGGGTCGCGGTTCTGCTCGCGCTTCTTCTTGGCCCGTTAGGGATGATTTACAGCACCGTTGCCGGCGCGCTGGTGATGTTTGCAGCGAGCCTTTTCGCCCTGCTCTTTCTGGGCAAGGCAGGGGTTTGGATCTCGCTTTTGCTGCTGCCGGTGGTCTGCGCCGTCTGGGCCGGCGTGGCGGCCCGCTCTGCGAATAGCATGTACTGAGAATCGCAAATTCCTGGACACCGGAACCTGCTTCGCAGCAATCCCAGAATCCCGCTTCGATGCGCAGACATCTGAAAGCCATGGAATACGGCATCCTTGGAGGCTCAGGCCTCAAAGTTCCCTTGCTGAGTTTCGGCGCCGGCACCTTCGGCGGCGGTGTGGAGTTTTTTGACGCGTGGGGCGCTACCGCAGACGTTGCCCAGGCGCGGCGCATCGTGGATATCTGTCTGGAGGCGGGCGTCACGCTCTTCGATACGGCCGACGTCTACTCGAACGGCCGCTCGGAAGAGGTGCTGGGCAAAGCGCTCGAGGGCCGGCGCAACCAGGCGCTGATTTCGACCAAGGCGACCTTCCGCATGGGCAATGGCCCCGGCGATCCGCAGGGCGGACCGAACGACGTGGGCTCCTCGCGGTATCATCTGCGCCGATCCATCGAGGGCAGCCTGCGCCGCCTGGGCACGGACTACGTGGACATCTACCACCTCCACGGGTTCGACGCGCTTACGCCGGTCGAAGAGGTGCAGGAGACCTTGAATACCTTTGTCCGCGAGGGCAAAGTCCGCTACACTGCCTGCTCCAATTTCTCCGGGTGGCACCTGATGAAGTCCCTGGCCGTGGCCGACCGCTACGGATGGACACGCTTTGTCGCGCACCAGGTGTACTACTCGCTCATCGGGCGCGAATACGAGTGGGAATTGATGCCGCTCGGCCTCGACCAGAAAGTGGGGGCCCTGGTGTGGAGTCCGCTGGGTTGGGGACGACTCACGGGTAAGCTGCGCCGCGGGTCTCCGGTGCCGAAAGTGAGCCGGCTGCACAAGACTTCCGCTGCCGGACCGCAAGTGGAGAGTGAGCACCTCTACAAGGTCGTCGACGCGCTCGAGGCCATGGCTCGCGAGACGGGAAAGACGGTTCCGCAGATCGCGCTGAACTGGCTCCTGCAGCGGCCCACGGTCGCTTCGCTCATCTTGGGCGCGCGCAACGAAGAGCAGTTGCGGCAAAACCTGGGCGCCGTGGGCTGGAGGCTCAGCGCGGAGCAGATAGCGGCGCTGGACAAAGCGAGCGAGACGGCTCCGATTTATCCCTACTGGCACCAGAAGCAGTTCCCGGAGCGGAACCCGTGGCCGGTGTGAGGTAGACAGGCAACAAGGGAGCGAGGGAACCGCGAACAGAGAACACAAACCGGGACCCGAAGCCGCTGCGGCGCGATTCACGCGAACTGACCACTGACCCCCGACCACTGTTCACTGTTCACTGCCTGTGTCGACGCACCACGTAGCGGCCGATCATCCAGCCGACGGCGCTGCCCACGAGAACATCGGAGGGAAAATGCTGCCGGCCCAGCACCCGGGTTACGCTTACGCCCGTGGCCAGGCCATACGCGGTGAGCCGTGTCAAAGGACCGTCGTACTCGGTGGCGAGAACGGCTGCCGAGGACCAGGCGATGATGCTGTGATTCGAAGGGAAGGAGGAGTCGAGTCCGACGCTGGTCTGAAAGAATTTGCCGCGCGCATCATCAGTCGCGGGCCGCTCGCGCAGGGAAACGGCTTTGAGAACTTCGCTGACGGCCAGGCTGTCGACCATGGCCTCGCCGCCGAGGACGCCGGTCTCCGTGGCGTGGCTGTCACCATGGATCCATCCCAGGCCATAGACAAGAGCCGGAGCGGCCACGAACCCTCCGAGCAGCGCGTTCGATGCGGTAATCGCGTGTTTGTTCAGCGAGGTGTTCGTGGGCACCTTGGAGGCCATCACTTCGTGGTCGGTGGTGATGAGAACGGCGGTCGCCAGCACAAGCACGGCGGGCCCGGCGAGATTGGAATCGCGCAGGCGCGCGGGGCTGGTCCAGATGGCCGCCTGATCGGAGAGAATGTGGCGCGGCGTGTTGCGCAGCGTAACGGCGCTCTGCGGCTGCGGTGCATCGGGCAACGCGGCGTTTCCATTGGGCGTGGGGGTTTGCGCATAAGCGCAGGGGCAGAGAGCCAGTGTAAAAAGAAGCGCGCTGCGGCGCATGAGCGCGCACCAGTTTCGTGGGCTGAAGCTTCCTGTGAATCGCACAGAAAATTTAGATGCGGGCCGGCGCCGGGGGAGGAACCGGAAGAATGAATTTTCATTGGCAGTTCGGCATCCAGCCTCAACTGCCGCTCTCCGCCAGGTAAAAGGCCACGTAATCGAGATAATTCTGCGCGTATTCGAGGATCAGCGCGCGATCTTTCTCGCTGAGCTCGCGGCGCAGCTTGGCGGGCACGCCGGCCCACAACGTGCGCGGCGGGACGACCGTGTGCTCGGGAACGATGGAGCCCGCCGCAATAATGGAACCCCTGCCGATGCGCGCGTTGTTGAGCACGCGGGCGCCGATGCCGATGAGGCACTCGTCCTCCACCACGCAACCGTGCACGGTGGCGTTGTGGCCGATCGTGACCCAGTCGCCAACGGTCACGGAATAGAGATTGCGCTGTCCATGAAGCACGGAGCAGTCCTGCACGTTGGAGCAGGAGCCGACGCGGATCGAGTGCACATCGCCGCGCAACACGGCGTTCATCCACACCGAAGAACGCTCGCCGATCTCGACGTCGCCGAGAATCTGCGCGGAGGGATCGATGTAGCATCCGGCGGCGATCTGCGGCCGTTTTCCCTGGTAGCTGCGAATCATGGCTCACCCTTCCCCAGCGGCTCTCACCAGAAAAAGTGTACGCGGGCCGCCAACCATCTTCCTCTTCCTCGCCGCGAAGCGTTGTTTTCCGCTCCCGTTTCACCGCGACGAAAAGAGAGACCGCAAAGCCGCACTGCGGGGAATCGCATCGGTCTTGCAGCCTTGCCCGGCGCGAACAAACTCGTAAGACAAGCGCACAGAAGCAGATTGCGCTCATGACACTCGTCGCGTTTCATGCACGTATGCCTGGGGTAATTCCTAGGTATGCTTGGATTTCCGGGTACAACTCAAGTATGATCAATGGAGCCTTCCAGGCAGGTTCGGAGGTGGGAGTCATTGGCAGAGGTTCGCGTTCAGGAAGGCGAGCCGCTTGAAAACGCATTGCGCCGGTTCAAACGCAAAGTGCAGCAGGAGGACATCATCAAGGAAGTGAAGCGTCACTCCTACTATCTGAAGCCGGGCGAAAAGCGTCGCGTGAAGGCAGCGCTGGCGCGCAAGCGGAATCGCAAGAAGGCACGCAAAGAGCAGGACTGAATCACTTCTAACCCATCGCGAATATGCACTTCCCCCGGCGGCCTTCCGGTTATCAGACCGAGGCCGCTCCGAAACGAAGTGAAGATTGGAAGGCAGTTCGCGATGGCACGCTTGTTCTCGCAGAGCATCCACTGAGCAATTGATTCACTGCAATGCGCATCTCTCCGGTGTGACCGGAGAGATTTGGAATGCCGCTTTTTTTTAGAGGCGGCCCGGGCCCTTGTTGTGCATTCCGAACGTAGACAGGGAACCGCGACTGGCACGTCTCTATGTGAGTCATGGCCGATTTCGTCGCTCCTCCCTGATCTGGGAAAGCCGGCCATGGAATTCACCGATCGAGTCTTGAAGTGCGCCGATTGCGGCGCCGAATTTGTGTTTACTGCGGGCGAACAGGTCTTCTTTCACGATAAACAGTTCAAGAACGACCCCAAGCACTGCAAGCAGTGCAAGGCCAAACGTGCGCGCGGAACGCAGCGTGTGCGGCCGGAAACACGGACCACGTGCTCCGAGTGCGGCACAGAAACTACCGTGCCCTTCAAACCCACCCAGGGCAGGCCCGTGCTCTGCCGCTCCTGCTTCCAGAAGCAAGGCCGCGCGCAAACTTCTGCGCCCGCCAGCGCAGACTAAGAAGCGGAGCTTCCTCGCGCTTCCGGAATGCCCGATTCCGGTGCGCAGCCGATTTGCGCGCACTCAGTCATTCCTGCCAATGCTTGAGCGCGCGGCGGCCGATGTCGCGGCGGAAATAGATCCCCTCAAACTGAATCCCGGCCAGCGCCCGATACGTGCGCGCCAGCGCCTCTTCGAGCGAAGGTGCGGCGGCGGTCACGCCCAGAACCCGTCCGCCTGCGGTCACCAGTTGCCTGCCTGCCTGTGCGGTGCCCGCATGAAAAATCTCCACCCCCGGAACCTGCGCGGCTGCGTCCAATCCGCCGATGGGCAGACCGGTTTTGTACGCGCCGGGGTAACCGGCCGAGCTGGCCACCACGCAGGCTGATGCGCCGGGTGACCAGCGCAGCTCCGTGTCGCACAGTTTCCCGTCGATGCAGGCCTCGAGCGCGTCCACGAGATCGCTTTCCAGCCGCACCAGGATCGCCTGCGCCTCCGGATCGCCGAAGCGCGCATTGAACTCGAGCACCTGCGGGCCGCGCGCCGTCATCATCAGGCCGCAATAGAGCACGCCGGTAAAGGGCGTGTCCTCCTCGGCCATGCCGCGAATGGTGGGCTCGGCGATGTGATGCAGAATCCATTCGCGCATCGCGGGCGCGAGCAGCTCGTCGGTGGTGTAAACGCCCATGCCGCCGGTATTGGGACCGGTATCGCCTTCGCCGATACGCTTGTGATCCTGCGCGGGAAGAAGCGGCGCAATGTGTTTGCCGTCGCTCAGGCAAAGAAAGCTGATCTCCTCGCCGGTGAGGAATTCTTCGAGGATGACCTGGCGTTCGGGCTCGCCGAGGAGCGCGCCCGTGAACAAGCCCTGTGCGGCCTCGAGCGCGGTGGCGCGCGAGTCGCAAATGAGGACGCCCTTGCCGGCGGCCAGTCCATCGGCCTTGACCACGATGGGCGGATGGAAGACATCGACGGCTTTTTCGAGCTCGGCGGCCGATGCGCAGACCGCGTAGTTGGCCGTGGGAATGTTATGCCGCTGCAGAAAGCGCTTGGCGAAGCCCTTGCTGGTTTCCAGCAGAGCGGCGCCACGCGTGGGTCCGAAGACGCGGAATCCTCTTTGTTGCAGGGCATCGACGATGCCCAGCGAGAGCGGCAGCTCCGGCCCGACAATCGTGAGGCCGGGCTTTTCCGCCTCGGCCAGGCCAACCATGGCCTCGAGGTCTTTAAGGTTCACGGGAACGCAGCGCGCTCTCTCGGCAATGCCGCCATTTCCCGGTGCGCAGACCACTTCCGTCACGCGCGGGCTGCGCGCAGCCGTCAGGGCAAGCGCGTGCTCGCGTCCTCCGGAACCAAGGATCAGGACCTTCATCTCACCTTCCTGCGGATCTCGTCCAAGACCAAAAAAATCATCGGCAATCGGGGCGGGTGAAGTCAAACCTGTGGACGACGAGTTTCGGCGATTGGCATTCGCCTATACTGAGGCGTAACCGCCGAAACGCGAAGCAAGGTTCGCCTGATGGCCGACACCCGCATCAAGCCGTTTCTGGAGCAACAAGCCGAAGAGGCGCGCCGCGCCGAGCAACAGCGCCGGTTCCGGCGCAACCAGGTCTTCGGGTTAGTGCTGATTGCCACGGTGATCTGCGCCTGGTGGCTCTGGCGCGCCAACCCCGGGTGGATCTTTCCGCCGGGCTGGTGGCGATGGTGAGGCAGGGAACAGGGAACAGGGGTCAGGGATCAGAAGAGCCCGGCGAGGGTGCGCTTGATCCGCTGTTGGTCATTCTCCTTGGCCCTACCGCCAGCGGCAAAACGGCGCTTTCGCTTGCCCTCGCTGAACGGTTCGGCGGCGAAATTGTCAGCTGCGACTCGGTGGCCGTCTATCGCGGCATGGAACTGGGCACGGCCAAGCCCACGTGCGACGAGCGCGCCCGCGTCCCCCATCATCTCATCGACGTGGCCGAACCCAATGAGCCCTTCACCGCTGGCGACTACTCTCGCCTCGCCCGGGAACTGCTCCGAAAAATCGCCGTGCAAAGGCGCCGCCTGCCCATCGTGACCGGCGGAACAGGACTCTATCTGCGCGCGCTCACCGAGGGGCTGTTCACAGGCCCGTCGCGGCAGGAATCGCTGCGGAAGCGCCTGCGCCAAAGCGCGGAGCGTCGCGGGAGCGCCTGGCTGCATCGGCTTCTTCGGCGGCTCGATCCCGCAACCGCCGCGCGCATTCACGCGAACGACGCACCCAAGCTGATCCGCGCGATTGAAGTTTGCATGGCCACTCGCTCCCCTCTCTCGAATCTCCTCCAAAACCAGGGGAAAAATCCGCTCACCGGCTTCCGGCTCTTGCGCATTGGGCTCAATCCTCCGCGCCAACAGCTCTACGAGCGCATAAACGTGCGCTGCGCGGCGATGTTTGCCGCGGGATTGGTCGAAGAGACGCGCGGTCTGCTGGCGCGTTACGGGCCGGTCAAGGCGCTCGACTCGCTCGGCTATAGACAAGCCCAATCTGTCTTGCGCGGCGAAGCCGAGCTGCCCTACGCAGTGGCCGCCGCGCAGCAGGGCCATCGCAACTACGCCAAGCGGCAGATGACCTGGTTCCGGCACGAGCCCGATGTGCATTGGATCGAAGGATTCGGGGATGAGGCAGATACGGTGCGCGTGGTGCTGGAACTCGTCCAGGCCGCTGAGGCCGCGCAGCTAGAATGAAATTTGCGCAACGAAGGTGCTTTGTATCAGGGCGCGGGCTTCAGCTCCTGAGACGAGTGCCGGAACGAGCGCCGGAACGGAGCGCCTCCTTGCCTGATCCAACTTCTGCAGCCTCTTCGGCCACATCTGACACTGTCTACGACGTCGCGGTCCTCGGCGGCGGCCCGGCCGGCTATACGGCGGCCATTCGTGGCGCGGAGTAC
>JASHTS010000046.1 GCA_030040425.1 Acidobacteriaceae bacterium
TGAAGTGGCGTTGTAACGAGCTTCCCTCGCGACGTGCCGACCGGGACTCCAATGTCACCGGCGGTGATCTTGACTTTGGTCTTGTGCGATCCTACACTTGCATTCAGAGGTGACGGAGTTCACCCTTAACCGCTGTCCTTCAACAGGCCGGACAGATGATGACTCCTGGCGGGTAATGCTGTCGCGGAGTCATGTCCCGGCAGCGATTCCTGAACAAAACCGAAGAGGAGTTGGATCCGTGATGAATTCATGGGTTCTTGCAGCTGTGCAAGTGTACCCTCCGCCTCGCGACGGCGGAGTAATTGCGAGTGATGCGATAGGGAATGCGGCTGCATGCGTGTTTGTTCTGCCGTGGCATCTTCTTGCCTTTGCGACGAAAGTCCAGGAATTTCTGGCCACCGAAAAGCCCACACCGCAGGAGGCATAGGGGGCACTATGGAGGCTTTGTTTTTGCTGGATTCCAGAGAATCTTGGTTGCCTTTGATGGATCGCCCTATGCGGAGCACGCGTTGAACGTCGCGTTTTCGATGGCCGAAGACGCGAAAGCCACGCTGCACGTGCTGTCGGTGATGGGTAAGCGCAGTGACGCCCTACTGCATCGCTGGAGGCTCGGATCGAATACTGAACAGGCTCTCGAGTACGCCCATTGCCCAGTCATTTTTGTTCACGGAAGAGAAATGAGACTGGCGATGAACATCGCATATCCATTGGATTAGAACGCAGGTGGACGAGAACGCAGGGCAGCGGGCAATTGTAGCCGAGGCGTTCGCTATCACGTTTGTTGGAGAACAAATCTCCTCGGAACGATCGGCCCTGGGGGCCGGGAAAGCGGAATCATTATGTCTGAAATTGCAAAACTCCAAGCACTTGAAATCCTGGACTCGCGCGGCAACCCGACATTGGCCGTCACCATGACTCTGGCGAACGGCGTCACGGCAACAGCAAAAGTTCCCTCTGGGGCCTCGACCGGCAATCGCGAAGCGGTTGAGCTTCGCGACGGCGACAAATCCCGCTACGGTGGTAAGGGCGTTTTGAAGGCGATGAGCCACGTAGAAGGTGAAATTCAAAATGCCGTCCGCGGCTTCGACGCCAATGATCAAAAGGGCCTCGACAAGCGACTTTGCGAGCTCGACGGCACGCCGGACAAGGGTCGTTTGGGCGCCAACGCCATTCTTGGCGTCTCATTGGCGGCCAGCCATGCGGCGGCTAAGGATGGTGGGCTGCCTCTCTACGCGACTCTCGTCGATAAGCCTGCGAATCTTCTGCCTACTCCCGGGCTCAATGTGCTGAATGGCGGCAAGCACGCCGACAGCAACGTGGATTTTCAGGAATTCATGATTTCGCCGGTGGGTCTGCCCTCTTTCAGCGAAGCCTTGCGCGCTTCCGCGGAGACCTTCCATGCGTTGAAGGCGGTGCTGGGCAGGAAGGGCTATAGTACAGGCGTTGGCGACGAAGGCGGGTTTGCTCCTCAATTGAAGTCCAACGAAGAGCCCGTTGAACTGATTCTTGAAGCGATCCAGAGGGCAGGCTACAAGCCGGGCAAAGACATCGTGATCATGCTCGATCCGGCTGCAAGCGAATTTTTCGATGAGGGCAGCTATGTCTTCGCCAAATCGGATAAGAGCAAGAAATCTCCAACCGAGATGGTGGCGCTCTATAAGAGTTGGCTGCAGAAGTATCCGGAGATCTGGTCGCTCGAAGATGGGATGGCCGAGGATGACCACGCCGGCTGGCAGGCAATCACGAAGGAGCTGGGCGGCCAAATCCAGTTGGTCGGAGACGACAACTTCGTTACGAATCCGGAGATCTTCAGCAAGGGAATCAAGGACGGCATCGCCAATGCAATTCTCATCAAGCTCAACCAGATCGGGACTGTCACCGAAACGCTCGATTGCATTCAGATGGCGCGGATGAACGGTTACGGAGCGGTGATCTCACATCGATCGGGTGAAACCGACGATACGAGTATTGCCGACCTTGCGGTCGCGGCCGGCACGGGCCAGATCAAAACCGGCTCCGCATGCCGCGGCGAGCGAATCGCAAAGTATAACCGGCTGCTCGAAATCGAACGCGAACTGGGGTCCAAGGCGCGCTACGCGGGAGTCAGCGCCTACGAACGCAGAAAGAAAGCGGTGGGGGCGTAACGAATCTGTACGCGGTGTTGGAGTCCACCGGAATAGCTCACTTGGGCAAATGACTCCTCGAAGGCAACTACTTGGAGGAGGCATGCCCGAATTTGGACAGGAGATCACGGAAGCACGAAACCAAGGCGAGCTCAACAGCGCCCAACAACGGCGCCTATACATCACTTGCTCGTACATCGACAAGCTGCTCGGGGAAGTGGAACAGGTGCTGCATGAGACAGCTTCGCCCTCCCCCTTTCCCCGTCACATAATCGACATCACGCCTGCGCAGGCGCGGGTAGTGGAAGACCACATTCGCCGGATTCGCGAGCAGCTTCTGCGCGCGCTCGCGTGGCAGCTGATGAAGCCCGAGCCGCCTGAAATCCCGGCGACACGGTCCGTGCTGACCCACTTGGAGTTCATTGACATTGCCATTGAGGAACTCAAACCGAGTTACATGCGAGGATCGGGCGCGGTCCCAGCCGACGCGGTTGACGAGTTGACAGGTGTAGTCCACGAACTCCGATCGGTTGTCGAGAGTATGCAGCGGTATATTCGCCAGGAGTTTGGAACCAACCTGCAGTCGCGCCTGGAGGAACTGGAACAAACCGGACACGATGTAGGGCTGCTGCGCGAACTCGAAGAGATCATTACCCGGAATGGACTGGTGGAATTCCGGTCGCGCGTAGGCTCCTTAGCGCATCGCCTCGAAGACAACAACCTCGAGGTTGCACTTTTTGGCCGGGTGAGCAGCGGGAAATCCTCACTCCTGAACGCACTTCTGGGCACGAATGTGCTGCCGGTCGGTGTCAACCCGATCACGGCGGTGCCAACGAAGTTGCGTTATGGTTCTTCTCTCCGGGCCGAGGTGACCTTTGCTACGGGACGGACCGAAGAAGTTCCCCTTGGAGAGTTCGCGCAGCTTATCACCGAGCAGGGCAATCCTGGGAATGTCCGCAGTGTAGTGCGTGCGATGGCTGAAGTACCGTCACCGCGTTTGAAGAAAGGAATCCTTCTGGTGGATACGCCCGGCCTTGGCTCGCTCGCGCGACGCGGGGCGGCGGAAACCCTGGCTTATCTGCCTGCGTGCGACCTCGCCCTTGTGCTGATCGATGCCGGCGTCTCTCTCAACGACGAAGATATCGGAACGCTCCGACTGCTCTACGAGGGGGGCATTCCGGCAATCGTTCTGTTGAGCAAAGCGGACCTGCTGCGCGAAGGCGATCTTCACCGGGTGACTGAATACATCCAGGCGCAATTGAGGGACCAACTCGGGATCAACACCCAGATTCATCCCGTGAGCTCGCTGCCACAGTATTCTCCCCTGCTCGATCAATTCTTCGAAAGAGAACTGTATCCGCGATTCGAGCAGGCCCGAAGCCTGCGGGAGGCCTCGGTGGCAAGGAAAATTGGAGCGCTTCGCGACTCGGTGATTGCGGCTCTCGAGACTTCGCTTCACCGGGAAAAGCGAGGGAGGGAGGGTGGGAACGCGATGGATGCTCAAGATGTCGAAGCCCGGCTTCGCCGGATCAATGGAGAGATTGGCGAACAGCGGACGCTGCTGAGCCAGGCATTCTTTGAGCTGGGCGAGCGCCCGGAGACGACCGTGGCGGAGCTTGCCGAGATGATCACGATGCGAATTACGGCAGGCGAAAAGAGACACTTCACTCCATTTGAGATCTCCGAGTGGACGCACGATGCGGTGCAAAGGCGGGTGGATCAGGCGATCACGCAAGCGCGCAGCAGCCTGATGAGAGCTGTGGACACGTTGACGGAGATTGCGAGGCAGATGTCGCGCTCCGATGTGCCTTCAATTGAAGACGCGGAGTTGCTCCTGCGGGAGGTGCCGCGGTTCGAGATCGAAGTCATCCCCGTAAAGATTTACGGCGCTCGCTGGAAGTGGATGGGACGGAGCATTGTCCGGGGGCTCGTGAAGAACAGTCTGTCGGAGCACCTGGGGCCCCTGCTCAAAGAAGAATTGCACAAGTATGAACGCGCGCTCGATCTATGGACAGAGCAGACGAGCAGAAAGATGGTTGCGTTCGTGAATTCGTTCGCGGATGCGTATCGTGCACAACTGAACCGTGCTCGAGGGCTCTCCGGCGGAGGCGAGGCGTCGCCGGAACTGGCTCACGATCTGGCAAGGCTTCTAAGGTGGAGTTCGGAAAAGCACGCCGATATCCGGTGATCTTGGAGATCAAGCAAAGGAGACGAGATTTTGCAGAAATACTTTTTCATCGCGGTGGGAGGTTCCCTCGGGTCCATTGCCCGCTATTGGGTTGGTTCGGAGATAGCCAGTCGCTGGGGAACGAAATTTCCCTATGGAACGTTTGTGATCAATATCAGTGCCTGCATCATCATCGGATTCTCTCTAACCTACCTGGGTAAACGCGCCGAATTGAATCCGGCGTGGCGTTACTTGATTCCAACCGGCTTTGTGGGCGCCTACAGCACATTTTCAACCTATGAATGGGAGACACTCTCGTCTCTTCGCGACGGAGCCTTTTCTCTCACCGCTCTCTATGCAATAGGAAGCTTGCTTCTGGGACTTGCGGCTGCGTGGGGAGGCGCGATCCTGGCGGAGGCGATCTCGTGAGAGCACATCGGCTAATCGCACTTCCCCAATCGATTGAAGGACTCCTCCATGAACCAGGATGTCCGTTCTGCCGCTTCTTGAAGGATTTTCAGGCGATTCATTTACAAGGGGATTCAGCCAAGGAGATTCGCCGGCTGTGCAACTTCCACGCCTGGGGTGTGGCCGCCGTACAGGATGCCCAGGCGGCAGCCGACGTCTTCCTTGAGTTGGTGAACGAGAACGGATCAATTGCGGAGCACCGGCCGGGCTGCGACGTTTGCCGCAAAGTAATCGACGAGGAGGACCGGCGGATTCGTGAATTCATCACGCTGCTTGGGAAACCCGAGGTCGTGAGATGGCTGCGGACGGAGGCGGTGTTTTGCATTCCGCACGCCGTCAAACTCCGCCAGAAAGTACCATTAACGCTAACTGCGCGGATCGACATGATTATCGAGAATTATCGCGACGAGCTGAAAGACGATCTAGTCCAATTGCGGAATAATCCGGGTCCCGATCGCACAGGTTGGGGCGCACTTGGGCGAGCTGCCGAGTTTTTGGTTGGACAGCGCGGACTCAGAGCATGAGGAGGGAGAATGCTAAACGCCGGGAAGGCTCTCAAGGTTTCCATCTACATCAGTGAAGGCTCGACCCATCATGGTGTCGCGACGTACTCAAGCATCCTCGATTTTCTCTTTTATCGGGGTGTGTCGGGGGCGACGGCGATGAAAGGAATCGCCGGATTTGGCGCCGACCATCACATGCACACCTCGCGCTCCGTCGAAATCTCCGATCGTCTTCCCCTGAAGATCGAGTTCATCGAATCGCGGGAAAAGGTCGGCGAGCTGTTAGGCAAGCTCGAAGAGCTTGTCGGCACCGGGATGATCGAAGTCCAGGAAACAACAGTCGCCAAGCCCGCGCAAAAGACCAAACCGAAATACGACGTTCCCCCCGCTCACCTGAAGATCGAAGGCAAGGCCCAGATGATGCGAATCTACATTGGCGAAGCGGACCGCTGGAGGGACAAGCCGCTGCACACGGCCCTTATGGAGGCTATGCGCGCCAACGACATCGCCGGCGTTACCGTTTATCGCGGCATCCTCGGTTACGGAGCGCATCGCCGGCTTCACAAGGATCGGGCGCTTCACCTCTCGCACGATTCGTCCATCATGCTTTCGGCCATCGACAGCGAGGAAAAGCTGCAGGCGTTCTTGCCGATCATCGAACAGATGGTGGAAGAGGGTCTGATCGTTCTCTCCAATGTGGACGTTATCAAGTACGCCTATCGCGCCGAAGGGCTCGACCAGGCGGAAACAGGTGCATCTTCTCCCAATACACCCGCGGAAGGAGAGCAAAGGCCATGAAAGAGCAATTTGAGGCCAGAATGTTGCGCATCCATTTCGGTGAGGGCGACAGATGGCAGGGTAAACCGCTGCATGAAGCGATTGTTGCCAAGTGCCAGGAGCTGGGAATGGCGGGCGCGATCGTCTACCGCGGGATTGAAGGCTACGGCACGAGCACGAGAATTCATCATGCGAGCCATTGGAAGTTTTCGAAAGATGCGCCGATTATGTTGAGCATCATCGACCGGGAGGAGCAGATCAACAGGCTGCTCCCGCACCTGGACACGATGGTCGAAGAAGGGCTGATCGCCATGTCGCGCGTCGACGTGATCCGCCTCTCCCGCAGCCCAGCGAAAGAGGCGCCTGCAAAAGCGCAGTGAGGCGATCGTCGTGGACGACTTGTGCATTGTCCAGGAATCGGAGGAATCGAGACAGGCGGGTCAGCGATGGCGATTGCCCGGCTCGGTCCAATCAGCGCACTCCGTCCGACACTGGTTTCAGGACTGTTCCGTGGCCGTCAAGTTGCGGGTGCAAGGCGGAATGATGTCCGGCCGGGGCCGGGGATAGATCGAGGCTCCGGCGACATGGGCTTCCGAGGTAAATGGCGTGATTGCATTCTGCACACATTGCTGGGGTGAGGTGAACTCGGAATCCAAAGTGTGTCCCGGTTGCGAAGCCGATTTGACACTGGACCATCGAACCTACGAGCAGAAGTTGATTGGAGCTCTGGCGCACCCCTTGCCTGCAGCAAGAGAGCGCATCTGCTGGCTGATTGGCGAGAATCACATCCATCAAGCAGTGCCGGAATTGATGAAGCTGGCGACCGACGATCCGGATCTCTTTGTCCGTAAGGCCGCAGTAGAGAGTCTCGGCATCCTCGGGGATGCGAAGTCGGCAACTCTATTGCGCGCAATCACCGGCTCGGAGAACCGTCTCCTCGCGTCTGTTGCATCGAGGAGTCTTCGCGCAATCGGCGCGGAAGAGCCGGAGGTTCCACAGGCGAAGTGGCAGTCCGGCCGCTGGCGCAACCGAAGCCGAAGTGGCGAATGCCGTTGAGCGGCGCGGCCGGCGCAACTGCACGATTGTGCGCCGATGGCACGATTCCCTGGGGAACTTCCATGCCGTATGTGCGGGGTACATTCACGGGCGACAGGGCAAGACAGATGGCGAGATTCGGAACCCTGTCGAGCAGATGCATCCGCGCCACACCATGGTGGCCGGAAGAGGTTTGCGAGAAGGTCGAAAGGATCATCTGGAGAGTGTATCTGCTCGGCGAAGCCGGCGAGGACTGGCACGAATTCACCGCCTATGACAAGCGGGGCAAAGTGCTCGGGGTCCATCGCATGGACAGTTACTGATCCGCAGTCGAGGAAGATAGCGGAATTTAGCAACAGGACAAAATAACGGAGCAAAGAGAGATCGCCGCGGCGGAGTCAATGGGGTCGCCCGCCGGACAACGATGGCGCCGGCTGGCGCGATTCGGCGGCTTTTGGTTTTGCGCGGATCAGTCCCGCTCATGGTGGCCGGAGGAAGTCTGGGCAAAGATCGAAAGGATCGATTGGATGGTCTCGGGGCTGGATGAGGCAGGCGAGAACCGGCATGAGTTTGCGGCGTGCGACGGTGAAGGAATATTGCCTGGCAGGCATCGCGCGGAGGGGTCGTGAGGCGCTAATGTACCGCGCAAAGCTCTACGATCCGGAGGCGCATTCCTATCGCGTTCGCTATGCGATCACCACCATCATGCGCAACCGGATTGCGAACGAGGGAGCTTTCAGGGTCTGCTTTGAAATGCTGGATGAGGAAGAGGTGATTCGAGCGATCTTGTTTCGCGGATTGAGAAACCCGAAGCTGCGCAGGGCGCTCGAACGCAGCCACCTGGTCGACCTCACACACTGGCTTCTTCGCTTTCCGGACCTCGCGGAGGCCTATTACGCAAGTGGTTCCTCGACTCTCGATCAATGACCCGCCGTCAGACGAGGATGGGAACCTCAATCGAAGTATCAGCAATTACCGAAGTGCGGTCGAGGTGGACGTTTTG
>JASHTS010000047.1 GCA_030040425.1 Acidobacteriaceae bacterium
CTCGAGGACCTCTACGACCTGCCTTACAATACGCCGTCCATGCACGAGGTAGTCTTCAGCGACAAGCGCCAGGCCGCGCGCGGCGTCAAGACCGGCGACATCGCCAAGCGCCTCATCGACTACGGCTTCCATCCGTACACCGTCAGCTTCCCGCTCATCGTTCCGGGCGCGCTGATGATCGAGCCCACGGAGAGCGAATCATTGGAAGAGCTCGATCTGTTCGTCGAAGCCATGCGCGCCATCGCCAAAGAAGCCGAAGAGACGCCGGAGCTGGTGAAGACGGCGCCGCACTCCACGCGGGTCTCGCGTCTGGACGAGGTGCAGGCCGCGCGCAAGCCCATCCTGCGCTGGAAGCCGCCGTCCGAATGATTTGCGGCTTCACGCCGACAGCAACGGCTCAAAACCAATGAGCGGAACGTCCTTGCGGGCCACGCGGGCAATTGCCTTGGATCCGCATTTGCGCAAAAATCTCCCGTGCCGGCCGCGCAGTCGAACGCGACCGGCCTGATCGCGTCAGAGCAGCGCCGGACCGGTCCGCACTTAGATTGCCCGCGCGTGCTGTCGCGCTTTCATACACTGCGCTTTCAATTCGACCTCTTTAAGGGCCGTCTCATTACTTCAAGCGTCATCTTTTCATCGACAGTCCGCAGGTCCTCCATTTTTAGCGCCGATGTCCTCACTGCGTAAGGCCTTTCTCATTTTGCCTTCGCGTCCCTGAGAGCGCCCCGACCCGATACGCAGCCGGCGCTCCAGTCAAGGAATCGATGCTCGCCGTTTCACTTCGCTCGCCCGCATTCCAGCGCTCGCCCTGCGCCGGCGTTTCAACGTCACTTCGATGCGCAGCCTTCTTGCGGCTCGCGCTCGCGCTGGGCCCGATCATACTCATCTCCGTTTTTGCCACTGGATGCACCGCCTCGATCGCAACCGCCGCCTTCGCCAAACCCGCACCCGTCTCCACGCCTGCGCCCGCGCCGGACCCGTTGTCTCTCGCGCCGGCAACCGCCACTATCCAGGCATGGCAAACCATCCAGTTCACGCTCACCGGCACAGACAATCCCTCCGCGTGCACCTGGTCCGCGTCCGGCTCTTCTGTTCTCGCCTCTCTCGGCGGCAATCAATTTCAAGGGCAGCAAGCCGGCAACGCCACCGTCTCCGTCGCCTGCGGCTCGCTCACCGCGCAGGCCGCGGTCACCGTGATTCCCCAGGCCGCCTCGGCTGCCATCACCATCACGAGCGGAGGAACGTACTCCGGAAACTGGACCAGCGACTCGCCCGACACACCCGCCGTGACCATCGCCACCGAGGATCCGGTCACAATCGAAGATTCCGTGCTCACCAGCCGCGGCACGCTCATACGCATCACCGGCGCTGCAGTCGGCGCCCACGTCACCATCGACAACGTGACCGCAACCGCGCTCGATCCCGGTGTCAAAGGCCTTCAGCGCGGAGCCTTCGTCTCTGCAACCAACGTCGCCTCACTCGTCGTCCGCAACTGCACCGTGACCGGCGCCAGCTTCGGCGTCTACGCAGCCGATTCCACCGTGTCCACGCTCCAGGTGGTCAACAATCTCGCCCTCAATCTCGAAGACCGCGCCAGCGACGGCCAGGGCGGCCTGCTGGCCACGCGGCCCGATCTCGGCCACTTTGTCATCCTGAGCCGAATCGCCGCCCCCCAAGGCGCGGAGATCGGCTGGAACAAGATCGTGCAGACCATGGGCCAGAGCTCAGTCGAGGATGTCATCAACGTTTACCGCAGCGAGGGCGCGCCCGGTGAGCCCATCCGAGTTCACGATAATTACATCGAAGGCAACTCATCGCCCTCGGCTCCCAGCAACTACAGCGGCGCCGGCGTCATCGCCGACGGCGGCGCGACCGCGCCGGTCACTGCGTACGCGCTCTTCGAGAACAATGACGTCGTTCACACGGCAGGCTCCGGCGTCGTCATCGCCAACGGCCACGATGTTACCGCTGCCGGCAACCGCATCGTTTCCTGCGGGCAGAGTGCCGCGGGTGCGTGGTTTGCGATGACTTACGCGAATGCCGCATCCATCTGGGATTTTTACGGCTCCGGCCCGTCGCTCTTTTACAACAACACCGTCAGCGCAACCGCCGGCGGACTTGTGCGCCCGAACGCCGAGGGTGGTCCCATGACCGCCGACTTCTGGGGCAGCGCGCTGAGCATGACCTATCCCGGAAATTCCGCCGGCGAAAACGACTTCACCAATCCGTGCCTTGTGAACGGCACGCTCGATCTCGCCGCCGAAGACGCCGAGCGCGCTTATTGGGCGCAGAAAGTCGCCGCCGCCGGAGAACTCATTGGGGACCAGCACCAGTGAAGCAGGGAATAGGGAATAGGGAACAGGGGTCAGGGATCAGGGAACAGGGGTCAGGGACGGGGAATGAGGTTGGGGCTGAGAGAACAAGGGAGCGAGGGAACGAGGGAACGAGGGAGCGAGGGAACAAGGGAGCGAGGGAACAAGGGAACGAGGGAGCAAGGGAGCAAGAAAACGGCCTCGTCCCAAGTCCCTGCTCCCAAGTCTCCAGAGTTGGTTGCATAAATGGTTTGAAGACGAGATGGAAACATCCCTCAGGGGCTGAAGCCCCAATGTTGATGCGGTTTCTTGCGGCCCGGCTCAAGTCACCCCATCGAGCACAAATCGCTTGATGGGGACGCGCGACAAGCCGTGCCCTTTTGCAATGCCATTTTTGCAACCAGTTCCAGTCCCTATTGCTCATTCCCCCTCTTCCTGAACACCACCTTTAACTCCCGCCTCCAATCCTCGCCCAGCGCCACCAGCTCCCACTGCACATTGGGTGAGAAATAGCCGAGCACCGTCTGGTTCGCCGGATGGATGCGCAGCGCGGGCGCGGCCAGGAGCAGCCGCGGGTCGAGCGGCGAAACTTCCGTTGCCGCAAAATACCCAGCGCGTTCAAAGGCCGACAGCGCGCGCGTGCCGCCCGCCGGCGCCTGACGATCTGCGTTCAGCGCACGCACGCGAATCCAGTAGTCCAGCGCCTGCAGCGGCAGATGCAGGTCCTCATCCGCCTTCAACTCGATCACCGCCAGCCGTCCATTGCCGTCGAGCGTCAACAGGTCCAGCATGCCGCGCTCGCCGGTTGAGAACGCCGGCACCTGCGCACAAAGGAGCTGGCCGCGCAGTCCCGGAAACACGCGCTCGACTTGCGCGCGCATCTCCGCCTCCAGCCAGCGCTCGGGCTGCATCCGAAAGAGCGCATGGTTGTGCGTTCCGTCCGCATGCCTGCTTTGAAACAGCCGCGCCAGCAACTCGCGGCATACGCCCTCGTTTTCTTCCGTCAGCGGTGTTTCATTGGCGCCCGCGCCAAAACTCAGCTCCTCCGTCCGCGCAAATCCGCGCGCAGCCACTCCCTGGCGCACGCGCGCAAACTCCAGCCCGTGCAGCCGCAAGCCCACTTCCGTAGAGGAGTTCGCGCGCACCTCTACGCGCGGCTGCGCCGCCGTGGGAACAAGCGCCATCAGCCGGTCGATTCCCGCGTGACAGTGCTCCAGGGCCGCGCCTGCCGAGAAGGCGTGCATCAGGCGCGATTCCAGATTGCCGTTGTCGCGAAAGTCCACCTCCGCCAGTTCTTCGCTGCGCTCGTCGAGCGTATAGAGCCCAAAATCCGCAGCGGCGCCGTTCAGCCACGCCATTCTTTCTGCGGTTGTCCGCCACGCGCCTGCAGGCACAATCACCTTCAGCCCACCAAAGTGCCGGCGGCCGTCGCTCTTCTGCCGGCAGAAATCCAGCCACAAAATGCCCAGGGTCAACACGCCATCCACCATCGCGGCGGATTCGCGCTCGCTTACGCCGATCACTGCATCGGCCGCCGTTCCGCGCAACAGCCGCCCGCGCACGTAGGCGGGACCGAAGCTGTGTTCGAGATCCATCGCCGAACGCAGCCCATCCACCTTCGCTCCGATGAAATGCCGAGCCAGCGCCCGCTCCAAAATGCGCTGATAAGCGCGCCGCGCTGCTTCGCGCGCCGTGGGCGTGCGCCGGTCGCTCGAGGGCGTCATCTCCAGCGCCTGCGGTTTGGCCGCGCCCATGCGCCGCGTCATCAGGCGCAGGCATGCGGCGCGCTCCTGCACCTCCACCACCGTGCGCACCAGGTTGCGCTCTTCACTCCACAGTTCGAGCAGGCAGCGCCCGTGCGACTCCGTCACCGAGTAGCGCGCGCTGCGCATATCGAAGAGCACGCGGCCCTCCTCAAGCAGCGCCGCCGCCGGATGCTCGGCGACATAATTGGCGATGATTTCGGTCAGCCGCGCCGCGCTCGCCGCCTGAGTGCCCGCAGCCATGGGCCCTTCCTACCAACCCATGCGCGCGCGCAGACTCGTAATGTGCGCAACGTGGTGACGCGAGTGCCAGGCGTAGATGGACAGCGTATAGGCAAGATCGCAGCGCCCGCGCTCAGGATGAACAAATCCGCGCGCAAAATCCGCTGCGTTCATGGATTCGAGCAGAGCCGCCCAGCGCGCGTGCAGGGCATCGATGAACACCAGCGACCCATCGATCGGCAGCCGGCTGTCGGCGAGCCGGGCCCACGCCGCCTCATCGTACGGCTTCACCGTGGGCCAGTCTTCGGTGAGCGCCAGCTTGAAGCGGATGTACGAATTCGCGTGGCTGTCGGCAAAGTGATGCACCACCTGCCGCACCGTCCATCCGCCCTCGCGGTAGGGTGTATCGAGCCGTGTATCATCCAATCCGGTCACGGCCTCCCGCAGCCGCCCGGGAAGCGCGCCCAGCGTCGCGATCTGCTCCGCGCGCAGGGCGGGCGAACTCGATGCGGGCGCGGCGAATTTGCCGATGGGGTAGCGCAGGTCTTCTTCCGCTGGAGCCATGGAAGAACCTTACCACGGCTCCGCAGCTTCTTGAGACTGGAGAGGGGACGTTCCCGGGCTGCGCCGCGATACACTGCGACCGGCAACCAAGCTGGGTTGCTGCGCCCGGCCGCTAAAGCGAGTCTTACGCGGTGTGGTGGTGATGATGATGGTGATGATGGTGGTGGTGTCCCTGGCCAAATGCAGCCGGAGCCGCGAACACCGCCAGGAACAAGACAGCAGCAACGATCTTTTTCATAGGTCGCATCCTAACACGGCATCAACCGCCGGCCGGGCCATCTTTCCCCCCCAGGTACCCATCCTGGAACGGCCTTCCCGGTTGTGCCCGAGTTATAGGGAAAGACGCGCACGGCGTACACTGGGATTACGATGGCAGTCCCGGAATCCCTGCAACCTTCGAGCCATAAGCGCTACTTTATTGAGAAGTTCGGCATCACCGAGCGCCTGCTCGAGCGCTGCCTGGGTGAGGCGCTTTCGGCCGGGGGCGACTACGCCGACCTTTATTTCGAATCGGTTACGGCCACGGCGCTGGGCGTAGACGAGCAGATCGTCAAGTCCGCGAGCCAGGGCACCAGCGCCGGCTGCGGCATCCGCGTCCTTTCCGGCGAGCGCACCGGCTACGCCTATACTGACAATCTTTCGCCCGACCGTCTGCTCCACGCCGCCCGCACCGCCGCGCTCATCGCCTCCGGCCCGGCCAAACAGCCCGTCCAGGGATTCACTGAGACCACCACCCCCAATCTCTACCCTGTCCCCCTCGGCGGCTTCTCGCTCTCGCTCGCCGCCCGCCTCGAGCTCATCCTCCGCGCCGACCGCGCCGCCCGCGCCTATGACCCGCGCATCGTCCAGGTCCGCGCCTCTTACGCCGAAGAGCTCCGCCGCATCCTCATCGCCGCCTCTGACGGCGCCTTTGCCTCCGACACCCAGCCCCTCTGCCGCCTCAACGTCTTCGTCATCGCCAAAGACGGCGCCCTCACCACGCGCGGCTCGGCCGGCGGGGGCGGCAGAGCAGACCTGGAACAATTTACAGGGAGTAAAAGCCCCGAGGGCCTCGCGCAGGAAGCCGCCCGCGGCGCCATTCTCCAGCTCGGCGCCGTCCCCGCGCCCGCAGGCGAAATGCAGGTGGTCCTCGGTCCCGGCTGGCCCGGCATCCTGCTCCATGAAGCCGTCGGTCACGGCCTCGAAGCCGATTTCAACCGCAAAAAGACCTCCGCTTTTACCGGCCTCATCGGCCAATCCGTCGCCAGCCCCAAAGTCACCGTGGTCGATAATGGCGCCATGCCCGGGCGCCGCGGCTCCCTTAACGTGGACGACGAGGGTACGGCCACGCAGGAAAATGTTCTCATCGAAAACGGCGTCCTCAAAGGCTACCTCTCTGACAAGCTCTCCGCCCGCC
>JASHTS010000048.1 GCA_030040425.1 Acidobacteriaceae bacterium
GCGAATAACGTGAATAAGACGAACAACTGGCGCTTGAAAGACCTCAAGTCACAGGACCGCGTGATAAGAAAGTCGAGAACGCGGCTTGAGCCGGCGGGCACATAGCGCTTGAGGCCAAATAGTCACTATTCTTTGTACACGGCGGCAACTCAAGCGCTCTTTTGAGGAATCTGGGCTCGCGCACGCGCGTCGCATCAGCGCGTGGTCCACATGGATAATGAGCCGTTTCTATCGGTCCGAAGTGGATTCTGACTGTCCTAAGCGCCCGCGGCAAGTTTGGTCTGTTTGATCGATCTGGTTAACCGAACACACGTCCGTGCCGATGTGCTGGTGTTGTATCATTAGCTCGCCAGCCCAATCCTTACACCCCATATCGTAGCCAATATCGCGCACGGTATCCGTCGACGCACCGGGGGACCGACTTCGAGAACGATCCCGCGATTGCGCCGAAGCTTCCCGACGGTAATTTTGCGGACAGTGTCAGGTCATCCCAGCGCGGTCTGCGGCAACGGATGTGTGGATCCCACTTTTCGCGGAAGCGTCCAAACAAGCCAAGCAGCTACCAGTGGAATCACCCCAAAGAGCACAAAAGCCGGCCGGAACGAGTAGCGATCGACCAGCCATCCGGTCGCCAGGCTGAAGATCATTCCTCCAATTCCGGATCCCATACTGGCAAATCCCCAGATGGATGCGACCTCTTCCTTGGGAAAAACATCTCCGGGGATTGCCAGCAAATTTGCCAAAGCGCCGCAATACCCGAACGTCGCCGTAGCGATAAACGCAATGCACGCCGCAGCGCTGGCGATCCCACCCACGAAGACCGCCGGCACCATCAACGCCGAAAAGATAAGGATTGCAATTCGTCGCGCCGTTGCCGGACTGGCTCCCGCGCGCGACAGAGCGCTGAACACGCCGCCTCCGGCAAGGTTCCCGAGCGTGGCGGTGAGGAATGGGATCCATGCCGTTTCACCGATCTTGCGCAGCGAAAACGAGTGAGCAACCCTGAGGTACTGTGGGAACCAAAAGATGTAGAAGTACCATACCGGATCACTGAAGACTTTTGAGAGAGTGAACTGCCAAAGAAATCTTGACCGCAACAGGGCTTTCAGCGGAGGGCGCGCCGATTGATCTTTTTCGCCGGCATGGCCCGGCGCCCTGTAAAAAATAAGCCACCCAACCAACCATAAAAACCCCAGGAGACCGATTGCCACAAATGCTGTCCGCCACCCGCTGGCGAGCATAATCCACGCGAGCAAAGGAGGAGCGAGTATGGCTCCGATCGATGCGCCGCTGTTAAAAATGCCAGAGGCATGGGAACGCTCTTCGGGAGGAAACCACTCGGTGATCAATTTCACCCCCGCGGGATAATTGCCGGCTTCTCCAATGCCAAGGAGAAACTGGAAGATTCCCAGGCTCAAGGCGCCTGCAGAAAACGCATTTAGAATCTCCGCGCCGGACCAGAACGCGATCGTCAAGCCATAGCCGACTCTGGTTCCCAGCCGATCGAGCAGTCTGCCTGAGATGCCGTTCATGACGGTATAGGCGAGCATGAAGGCGAAGACGATTTGAGAATAGCTTGTGGCCGAGATTCGAAACTGCTGGAGCAGCACCGGCGCCATGACTGAAAGCGTCTGGCGATTGAGATAATTGATGACCGTGGCGAGAAATGCGAAGCTCAGCATCCACCACTTTTTACGGTCTTTTGTGAAGAGTTCATGCATCCGTGCTCTCACTTGATCACGATTACGGCATTGCCGCGTATCTCTCACTGATATATCTATATTCTCGCCGAGTCAATTAAAAATGCGCCCACGGCTGGAGGAACGGCAGTTCAGGCCGCGTGAAAGTTGAGGGCACGCATCATCCAGATCGATCACGAACACCCTGCTGGTCTCTGTGAAGCATGGAGAAACCCCACCGGTTGAAGCGCAATTGACAGTGAGGTCCGCCTCATGATATATCAGCGCCGTAAGGTGTATTGCTTTGGGCCTCTCCAGCTGAAACCGGCATTCGACCGGGTGTCCGCGATCCTTTTCGGCCTGAGAAATAGTTCTGCATCTATGCGCCGCGACCGAGCACAAGCAAACAGAATGTAATAAACCATTCGATTCAGGGGTGAAGGAAGATGAGAAGACGTACATTCATGACAAGAGCGGCCATGGGAATGACAGCCTTGGCGAGTGGAGTGTTACCCACCCTCGGAGCTGAGAGGCCGGCAACTGGCGAGACCGGGGCGCTGCGACCCCGCCTGCAGCAGATGCGGCCCCATCCTTAGGACGCCCGGTCCGAATCGCTAGCATCGGGTTTCTGGGCACAGGCCGAAATTTCCAACCTCCGACGGCCGAGTTTTCCGGGGCGGGTCATTAAACTTGAGCGCTCTCACCTCCGTGGACTAACTGAAGGGCCAGCTCATTCTTGCTCGTCGGAGACACAGGAGAAAATTCTCTGCGTCTAGCAATCTCGCAGACAACAAGGCCATTCTCTGATCGGGAAATGCCGAGTGTCCTTCGGAAGGAGCAACGTCGCGAGCGGGCGAAATTGAATCGCGAATCTTCGGTTTAGCCGACAACAAGCCCCATGAACAAAATCAGGTGATGCGAAATAAAGATTGGCTCCTTGAAAAACGAGCGCCGAACTGATCCAAAATTCCCAGACAACTAACGGGTCAATAAGTGACTCGCACCGAAGTCAATCGCTAAGTTTTCAGCGGGTGGCTCGCCTTCTGCGCTGATAGGCTGCGACCTTGAGCTTGTTCCCGCAAATGTTCATGCTGCACCAGCGGCGTGATCCTTTCTTGCTGGAATCAAAAAAATGAACGACGCACGCCTCGCACTTCCGGATGCGACGGCTCTCGGGCTCGCTCAGTAGATCTGCAGCACCGTCGAAGAAAAGAGCCCACAAGTCCGACGGCTCTTTCAGATCAAGGAGGGGCTCACGGACGATCCGGCCCCCGCCCTCGCGGAGCACCGAGGCCGCAGGATGCTGGACCAGTCCGGCATTTACCAGGCGGACGAACTCTTCGGAAGGTGTAAGGCCGCGTTCGATCCGAAGCACCTCAGCTCGCAGCCGCTCTCGGAACGCAATCAGGTCTTTGAGAAACGAGGCGGCTTCCGGCGAGTGCCGCCAGCTTCGCAGAAGAGTCTTCATTTTGGCGGATTGCACGATTCCCGATGCAGTCAACCAGCGTTCCAACGCGTGCACATCGGGAAGAAGCTCCGTCGGCCCTTCAACCAGCACCGGTTTCGTGTTCAGGAAATCGAGGATGGCCCGGTTGGCGACGAAGAGAAAACCGTCGACCCAATCACCGGGTTCCAGCTTGGCAGCTCGCATTGGAATCCCTTATTCAAAAATAATTCACAAGAAATCTTAACACCGTTATTGACAGTTTTAACGGTGTCATATACTCTCACTTCATCGGTGGCCTATTGGCCCGAGGCTCGTATCGAAGGAGAGAAATGATGCCCACGTTTCACAACGCTACTGTTCGCGGCCTCAAGATGTTTTACCGCGAAGCTGGAAGCAAAGAGTCCCCCACCATCGTGCTGCTGCACGGTTTTCCCAGCTCTTCCCACATGTTTCGCGACCTGATGCCGCAGCTCGCCGGCAAGTTTCATATCATTGCTCCGGACTACATCGGGTTCGGCTACAGCGACGCACCCGACGTCGACAAATTCGAATACACCTTCGACAACATGGCGGGTTATGTCGAGGAGCTTCTGTTCAATGTTCTCGGCCTCAAGAAGTTCAGCATCTATGTACAGGATTACGGCGCCCCCATCGGGTATCGCATCGCCTTTAAGCACCAGGACGCAATCGAGGGCATCATTGTACAGAATGGAAATGCCTATGCCGAAGGGATCGGCGGCGGTTTCGATCCGCTGAAGCCGTTCTGGGCAAAACGAACGGCGGAAACCGAAGCGCCTGTGCGTGCTGTGCTTTCGCTCCAGACAACGATCTTCCAATACACACATGGCGTCGAGGACGTGAGCCGGATCAGTCCCGATGCCTACACGGTCGACCAGCATTTTCTCGACCGGCCGGGCAATGACGCCATCCAGTTGAATCTTTTGCACAACTACCAGGCAAATCTGCCGCACTACGAGGAGTGGCAATCGTTCTTCCGCAACAAACAACCGAGGACGCTGATTGTCTGGGGCAAGAACGATCCCTTCTTTACGGTGGAAGGCGCGAAGGCGTATCTCCGCGACATTCCAAAAGCAGAGTTGCATCTGCTCGATACCGGTCACTTTGCGCTGGAGGATACCTCGGATTTCATCGCCGAAAAGATCCTGGGCACGTTCGCCTGATTCCGCGGCCGATCTTGCATCTCGCGTCAATTTCACAGAACACGAAAAGAGGAGAAGCATCATGCCGGCACCGAAGCACGCCACAGTTGTCGTCATCCATGGCGCATGGGCCGATGGATCGAGCTGGGAGCCCGTCATTCGCAGACTGCAGAGTGCGGGATTCAATGTTGTGGCCGCCCCGATTCCGCTCACATCCCTGGGCGAGGATGCTGCGGCGCTGCGGCGCACAATCGGCCGCACCGAGGGCCCTGTGATCGTTGCCGGACATGCCTACGCAGGCGCAGTGGTGGGAACTGCCAACGACGAACGCGTGAAGGCATTGGTATTCGTCGCGGCACTCGCTCCGGACGAGGGCGAGACGGTTGCGGATGTCTTCTATCGCAACGAATCGCATCCGAATGCGCCTCAGCTTGCGCCGGATGCGGATGGCTTTATCTGGATGCCGGACAAGAGCTTCGCGGAGGCCTTTGCGCAGAAGGCGACGGCCGAGCAGATCGCTTTGTGCCGCGCGGTGCAGCGGCCCATTGCTGTCAAGTGTATTCAGGAGCCTGTCACTTCGCCCGCCTGGAAGACGAAGCCCGCATGGTATCTGATCGCGGAAGAGGACCGGATGATCAACCCCAAAACGCAGCGCTTTATGGCAGAGCGCATGAAGGCAACGATCCGGTCACACGCAGTCGACCACACACCGCTGCTCACCGCGCCGGACAAGGTCGCTCAGATCATCCTCGAAGCGGCACGGGCAACGCTGGCCTGAAAGAACGGATCAGGGGAGAGCCGTGCTGGACAAGAAGACGACATCCGAACGATTGGGGGCCTTGTCGGACGGTGTATTCGCGGTCATCCTCACGATCATGGTGCTCGATCTGAAACCGCCCGCCGCGGCGACGCTTCGGGCACTCGCTCCCCTCTGGCCCTTGATGCTGAGCTATGCCGTAAGCTACTTGTTTATCGCCATTATCTGGGTAAACCATCATCACCTATTACAGTTTGCCCGCATCGCAACGCCGGGACTGATCTGGTGGAACTTCGCGCATCTTTTCATGGTTTCCATGGTTCCTGTCACGACGGCCTGGATGGCCGCGACACGATTGGCAGCGGCCCCCGTCTTCGTCTATGCATTGGTGTTTGTCCTGATCGAAATCGCGTATTTAGCATTTGAACATACGGCGTTTTTGCAAGCGACGGAGAAAGAGATGCCTCGACAGCGAAGGACGATCGCGCGCGTCCGCTCAGGCGTCTCTCTTGCGGTTTTTACGCTCGCGGCCATTGTTTCGTTCCACTCGCCGCGCATCGGGCTTGCTCTCGTCTGCTGTGTTCTCCTGATCTACCTCAGTCCACGCTTGCCTGACCGGCTTTCCAGAGTCCTGCGCCGACAATCGACTTTTTGAAGAGGAGTATTCACCGTGAAACAGAACCCTGTCGCGATCGTTACCGGCGCCAGCCAGGGCATTGGCCGCTCTACCGCCATTCGGCTGGCCAAGGATTTTTCCGTCGTCGTTCTTGTGGCAAGGAGCGGAGACGCCCTGAAAGACACTGCGGAGGCCGTTCGCGCAGCCGGAGCCGAGCCTCTCACGATTGCAGTCGACCTCAGCCGGGTGGAGTCGCCGGAAACCGTGGTCAAAACAACGCTCGACCATCACGGCCACATCGACGCACTTCTCAATATCGCCGGAGCGGTGCCGCAGATCGACCTCTTCGAGATGACCGACGACCAATGGTACGCCGGCATGGAGCTGAAGTTTCATGGCGCACGCCGGCTGACGATCCGGGCGTGGGAAGCTCTCAAGGCAAGCAATGGATCGGTAGTCTTCATGTCCGGCGCTGCGGCACTCGAACCCCAGGCGTACCGCGCCGCCGTATCCTCTATAAACGCAGCCATCATCGCCATGGCGAAAGCATTCGCGGAGCGTGGCATAAAGGATGGTGTGCAGGTGAACAGCATTGTGCCGGGACCGGTCATGACGGGGAGGCTCCAGTCGCTTTTGGAGAAATGGGCTCCGGCGCACAATATGACCGTCGAAGAGGCCGCGAAGAAGTTTCCGGAAGAGGCGGGCATCAACCGCTATGGAAAGCCGGAAGAAATCGCCGCGCTGATGGCATTCCTGGTCTCGCCGGAGGCCAAGTGGATGACCGGGGCCTCTGTGCGCATGGATGGAGGCGAGGTTAAGGGAATCTGATAGTGTCCGCGAGCATCTGAATGGCAGAGCGCGAATAGGAGTGACCGATGAACGTGATGGAACAGCCGGAAGAATATGATCTCGTGATCCTGGGAAGCGGCACCGGCGCGAAGCGGCTTGCGTGGACGTTTGCAGAGCGCGGGCAGCGCGTGGCGGCCATCGAACGCAAATACGTGGGAGGGGCCTGCCCGAACATCGCCTGCCTTCCGAGCAAGAACATCATTCACACCGCGCAAGTGGCTCACTACGTGCGCAACAGCGAAGAGTTCGGCATTGCCACCGAGGGGTTCTCAGTCAAAATGCCTGCCGTGCGGGAACGCAAGCGCCGCATGGTGCAGGGCCTGGTGGATACGCA
>JASHTS010000004.1 GCA_030040425.1 Acidobacteriaceae bacterium
CGCGCCGGTCCAAAGTTCTGGTACCCGCCCGGGCCCCAGTTGCAAGCCTGGCTCGACCCGTCAATCAGCCCCACCGTGTCGCCGCCGCGAACCGTCCAGTTGCGGCCGCCCGGCCGCGTGCGCGCTTCGAGCACCGTGCAGTCGTAGCCCAGCGCCTTCATTTCGTAGGCAGCCACCAGGCCTGCGATGCCCGCGCCCAGGATCGCCACGCGCACGCCGCTGCCCGCGACCGGCGCCGTGTCCAGCGCCGGCGCTGCCTCCGCCTTCGCCATCAGCCCCAGCCCCTGCATGGCCAGGAAGGCAGCCCCATACCCTCCCGCCTGACCCACGCGCATCAGAAACTCGCGCCTGGAAATTCCCCCTGCCATCCCCACCGGCATCTTCATCGGCCGCACCTCGCCCCGCGGTTTGCATTTGGATTTGGTTCTTTGCCATTATGCGCGATGGAAACGCGGCGCCGCCTGCCGGTTTCCTCAACCGCAACCCACCGCCTACAATAAATGGGGAAATAGCAACGGTCGAAGATCCCAAAGAGGGGAACCCATGCCGCTTTCCGGAGAAGCCATTCGCCTGATGAATTACATCGATGATGTGGCCGTGACCCTGCGCCGCGTCCTCGCCGCCGTTCCTACGCTTTCCCTCGAGGAGCGCGCCCGCGTGGCTGAGCACCTGGAACAGGCCCGCCCCAATGCCGAGGACGTGGCGCAGGCGCTCACTTCCCGATGAGCCGCAGAAGAAGGCTGCGCCGCGGGCCGTGTCGATTCTGCGCGCACGCGCGCCTCGCATGAGCGCCCCGCCGGATGGGCCGCCCGCTCACGGCCGGGAACGGGTTCCCAAGCCCGAATTGAATGTGGCTATTATCGGAGCCGGCCGGCTGGGCCGCTCACTCGCGCACCGCGCCGCACGCGCCGGCTTCCGCGTCTTCCTCGAAGATGTGCTGCCCTCGAACCTGCGCAGCGCCCGCGAGGAACTGGGCCGCGCGCTGGCCGCAGAAAAAAAGGCTGAAGGCGCGAGCGGTCCCGCTTGCGAAGCGGGCCAGTCCCTGACTGCCGGCTGCCGCTCCCAGGATGTGTCGCGCGCTTCAGCCCCTGAGGAACTTGATCTTGCCGAACCCGATCTTGCCGAACCCTTACTCGCCGAAGCCGGCCTCGTTGAAACCTTCCCGGTCGCCTTCGTCGCGTCCATTGAAGACGCGGTGCGCCCGGCCGCGCTGGTCATCGATTGCGTTCCCGACGAGCTTGAATCGAAACTCGAAATTCTCTGGCTGCTCGACCGCATGGCGCCGCCGCACGCGGTTTTCGTTACGCCCACCCGGTCGCTTTCGATCGCCGATCTGGCCGCCTGCACCTGCCGCCCCGACAAGTGCGTGGCCCTGGCCGTCACGCCCGCCGATCTGGACCCTCCTCAAAGAGAGAGATGCGCCTCCGCGCCCGTCGAGTTGCGCACTACGCCCGTGACCAGTGCGGAAACCCTTGTGCTGCTCGAGCGCTTCTGGCGCGCGCTCGGCTTCGAGCCGGTCTTCCGGCCGCAGGCATGACGCGCGCCGCGCTTTTCTATCTGTACTGGAATGTTCTCTAAAAACGCGGGCAGCGCTCTTCCGCGCGTTTACCCGGCCGCTGGAACAAGCGAGCGTGCCCGCGTTTGAACAAATAGTGGCGCGTGCCGGCGAAGCGTTTCGCACGGGCGCGTGCGAATCGTGAAAAGGAAAGCGAGATGGCGTGTCTGCGGGTCCGCGTGGCCGCGGCCAAAACCGGAGAGCGTGGACCACGGTAGCGGAAAGACGCGAAAATCGCACCCACATGCAGCCAAAAGCGCGCTCAATGGCGCAGCTTGCGCGCATTTCTGCATTTCTCTGGGTAGTTCCAGACAGCCTGCGCGCGCCCGCGGATCGATTCTCAGCAGCCAAAACGCTCCGCGAGGCGGCTTCCGCGGTTATCCCCTCTGCGCAATGGCACCTTGCAGGCGAACCTTGGCGCGCAAGCGCAACCACCTGGGCGAACATTTGCTCGCTTCGCGCAACCTCATAAGCCAACATTCCGGCTTGTTGAACCCTGAACCCTGAACCCTGACCCCTGATCACTGATCACTGATCACTGCGTGAGCACCTGCTCGTAGAAGCGCACATATTGCGGCACGACCAGCGAGGCGCAGAAGCGCTTCTGCGCGGCCTTGCGCGCTGCATCGCGCATGGCGCTGAAGCGCGCGGGATCGCCCAGCAGCCCAAGCGCGCCCTCGGCCATCGCGTCCACGTCGCCGACCTTGAACAGCAGTCCGTTCTCGCCGTCTCCCGTCTTTCCATCGTCGATGAGCTCGGGTACGCCGCCCACGCGCGTGGCGATGGCGGGCACCTTGCACGCCATGGCCTCGAGCGCGGCGAGGCCAAAAGACTCGAGCTCGCTGGGCATGAGCAGCAGATCGGCCAGCGGCAGCAACTCGTTCACGCGCTCCTGCTTGCCCAGGAAATGCACCCGGCACTGCATGCCGAGATCGTGCGCGAGCCATTCGGCGGCCGAGCGCTCAGGCCCGTCGCCGATGAGAACCAGTTGCGCAGGCCGCTCGCGCGCCACGCGCGCAAAGATCTTCACCGCATCCACCACGCGCTTCACCGGCCGGAAGTTCGAAAGGTGCATGAGGATCGCTTCTTCGGGGCGCGCAAAGCGCCGGCGCGCTTCGGCGCGCTGCGCGTCGTCGGCAAACGGCCTGTAAACGTCGCAGTTGACGAAGTTGGTGATGGTCTCGATGGGCCGCGTGACGCCGAAGTCCCGGATGGTTTTTTCTTTGAGGTAATTGGAGATGCTGGTGACGCCGTCGCTCTGCTCGATGCTGTAGCGCGTGATGGGCAGATAGCTGCGATCGAGGCCGACGAGCGTAATGTCCGTGCCGTGCAGGGTGGTCACGAAGGGCAGGCGCCGTCCGCCCGCGGCGAGCATCTGCCGCGCCAGCAGCGCGCTCACGGAGTGAGGAATGGCGTAGTGCACGTGCAGCAGATCGAGCGAGTAGTATTCGGCTACCTCGGCCATGCGCGAGGCCAGCGCCAGATCGTAGGGCGGGAACTCGAAGAGGGGATAATTCGAGACCGGCACCTCGTGGTAGAAGATGCCTTCATCGCGGCCATTGAGGCGGAAGGGCTGGGAATAGGAGATGAAGTGCACCTCGTGGCCGAGCCGCGCGAGCTCGATGCCGAGCTCCGTGGCCACAACGCCGGAGCCGCCGTAGGTGGGATAGCAGGTGATGCCGATGCGCATATGCGTTTCTGAAAGAGAATACCGGAAGCCGCTCTAGTGTTGGACGTGCCTCCCGGGCCCGAAGATTCAGCCTCTGGCGATTCGGAGCGCGAAGACCGCCCGCTCAGGTGGACGCCGGCTTCAGGTCGCGGTAGGAGATCAGTTCGATCTCAGGGAATTCTTGGATGGCCGCGAGAGCGGCGCGCTCCACGTCGCGAGAGGCGCGCAAACGCGTGCGCACGCGGTCGAGATCGGCGTCGTTGTAGCCGGGGTGCGTGACCAGCTCCCACGTGCCCTCTGGAAGCTGGCGCAGCAGGCGGCGGAGCATGACGTCGTCGAGAACGCCGGTTCCCACCACCGCGAGAGTTCCGTCCGTCGTAGCGAAGCCCTCTTCCGCGATGATGCGGCGGCAGACGGGCGCCAGCCAGCGCAGCACGCTCACCTGCGCGATGCGGAGCCACGGCCCGCCGCCGGTAGCGCGCACCGCCCAGGCTGGCTCAAAGGGATTGCGCACCGCGCTGAGGCCGCAACCACGCGCAGCGCGCAGCACGGCGCGCAGCACGGAGGGAAACATGTGCGCGTGCTTGTGGGTGTCGATGTGCGTAAGTGCAAGGCCCTCGCTTTGAAGAGACTGGATTTGGGCGCGGGTTTCGGCCTCGATCTGCGCGCGCACCGGAGGCGTGCCGCCCTCCAGATAAAGTGTGCGCAGAAAACGCGCCATCCCCGGAGGGAATTCGCCGCGCGCCGCATCGGCAAGTTGGGGAAGGGAACCGCGCGCGTCGAGAACCGGCACGCCATCGACCAGCACCACGTGGCAGCCGACGCCCAGCGCGGGATTGTTGCGGGCGAGAGCGATGGCTTCGCCGGTGGCGCCGGCGCGGGCCATGAGCGTGGCGCTGGTGAGCAAACCCGCCGCGTGCAGCTCCGACACGGCGCGGTTCACGCCCGCGGTCAAGCCAAAATCGTCGGCGTTGACGATAAGTCGCTTCACCGGCTGAGTCTATCAATCGCGGCGCTTTGCGCAGAAATACTTCGCCCGCTGCTATGATGAAGAAGAGTCGCCACCACGTTTGCGGGATTGCCGCAGGCGCGCGTTTGTCCGCCGCGGGCGGTTAGCTCAGTTGGTTAGAGCACTTCCCTTACAAGGAAGGGGTCCGGGGTTCGAGTCCCTGACCGCCCACCATTGCCCCCGGCAACAACTTTCAAAATGCTCGCGGGCTAAGCCAGTTTGACGCCGGGGCTTTCGGCCGGCTCATCGAGCGTGGCGCGGCGCAGCTCGCCGGTTTCTTCCTCGAGCAGCCAGCGGCGCAAAGCCAGAATGTCGTTGGCGCGCGCCAGGCCGACCGGCGTGTGCGAGCGGCTCGATTCAACGACGACGACATTTTCCACATTCTTGCGCATCATCTCGCGATGGACGCGATCGACCGAATCTCCAGGGAAGGCCAGCACGTAATCCTGGCGCGCCAGCCCACGGAGAGGCTTGGGCCGTCCGGGCTCGACGGCGCGCAGCAGGTCTCGCGCTTCCACAATGCCGGCCAGTTCCCCCTGGGCATCGACGATGGGAAGAAAACCGGCTTCGTCGGGCGGAAAATGCGCGAGCGCCTCGCTCAGCTCGTCTTCCGCGCGCAGGACAGGAAACTCAGTGCGCATCACCTGATCGATGCGCGCGCGCATGAGCAGGGGAGCGGAGTAATCCTGCAGGACGATGAGGCCGCGCTTGACCAGCTTGATGGTCATGATGGAGTCGCGGCTGAACAGGCGCACGAAGCCGTCGGAGATCATGACGCAGACGAGCAGGGGCAGCAAGGCGTTGGGATTGTGGCTGAGCTCGAAGAGAAAAATGATGCTGGTGAAGGGCGCGCGCGCGATGCCGCCGAAGACGGCGGCCATGGCCACCAGCGAGTAGAAGCCGGGATCGCTGACGAGGCTGGGCACGATATGCCGCATGAACATGGCGTAGACGGCGCCCAGCCCGCCGCCGACCACGAGCGAAGGCGCGAAGACGCCGCCGGTGGTGCCGGAGCCGAGCGAGATCACGAGCGCCCAGAATTTGGCGAAGCCGATGCCGGCGAGTGAGCCGGCGCCGAGCCGGTCATTGAGCATGTCGCGAATGGTGTCGTAACTGGTGCCGAAGACCTGCGGGCAGAAGTAGCCGATGATGCCGAGCACAACCGCGCCGATGGCCGGCGACCAGATGGCGGCGCAGGGGATGGGCAGCTCGTCGAAGAAATCCTCGAGCCAGGAGAGCACGCGGATCATGAGGACGGCGACGGCGCCCATGAGAATGCCCATGAGGGCAAAGAGCCACAGCTCATTCATGCCCGTGATCTTGTACGCGGGCATGGGAAACAGCGGCTTCCATCCGGCAAAGTGGATGCGCACGCCGGTGGCCACGGCGGAGGCGAGCGCCACGGGAATGAAGGAGCGGGCGCGGAGCTCGAATAGGAGCAGTTCGATGGCGACCAGCACGCCGGCGAGCGGCGCGGTAAAGGTGGCCGCCATGCCCGCGGCGGCGCCGGCGGCGAGCAGCACGCGGCGATAGTAGGGCGTGAGTCCAAGCGCCTGGCCGAGCAGGGAACCGAAGGCGCCCCCGGTCTGGATGATGGGACCCTCGGCGCCGAAGGGCCCGCCGGTGCCGATGGCGAGCGCCGTAGCCAGCGGCTTGAGGATGGCCACGCGCAGGCGCATGCGGCTGCGGCCGAAGAGGACGGCCTCCATGGCCTCGGGGATGCCGTGACCTTTGAGCGTGGGCTCGAAAAAGTAGATGAGCAGGCCGACCACGAGGCCGCCGATGGGGGGGATGAGGATGACCCAGAGGCCGAGGTGATTGCCTGCCGGATGGGTGATGGCAAAGGAAAAGCGGCCGTAGAAAAAGACATTGGTGAAGAAGTAGATGAGCTCGAGCAGGCCCTGCGCCACCAGTCCGCCGATGAGGCCGACGAGGAGCGCCCAGCCGCAGATTTTCACCACTTCGGGCTCGAGCGCGACGCCGAACTGGCCCTCGCGACGCTGCGGCGGATCCGAAGCTCTTCCGATGGACGCGGTCGCGGTCTTGCGGGCGCGTTCCTTTGCCGGTTTCCCCGTTTCGGTCGACATGCAATATATCCTGATGCGATTATATCGCATTACGATGCACTGTAGAACGGAGAGCTGCGGAAAACCTGCACCCCATCCGCTATACTGGAGAGATGACGGCTAAAGCCATCTCCGCGCGCGCGAAAGCCATGAACTCGGCCCGCCTTGCCGCAACCGTGCGTAACCTGGCGCAGTTCCGCTACGCGCTGCGCAAGTTTCTCCGCTTCAGCGAAAACGTGGCCCGCAAGGTGGGCGTCACGCCCCAGCAGCACCAGTTGCTGCTGGGCATTCAGGGGTTCTCCGGCCGCGGTTCGGCGAGCGTCTCCGAACTGGCGGAGTTTCTGCAGGAGCGGCATCACTCGGTGGTGGGCCTGGTGGAGCGGGCCGAGCAGAGCGGGCTGGTGCGGCGCACCCAGGACGCGGCCGACCGGCGCGTGGTGAATGTGACGCTCACCGCCCGGGGCAAGAGGATCCTGCTGCGGCTGACCCGCCGGCACTACGAAGAAGCGCGGCGGCTGAGCGGCCTTTGGGAGATGTGCGAGCTTTCCCGCGGTGCGCACACAGCGAAGAATCCACGGCTGCGGAACAGCAACGGGCGAAGTTGAGCGGTCGTCCCTTCAGACAGGGCGCCTAATTCAGGGCGCCTAATTTTTCACTGCGCAAAAGAGCACATCGTTTCCGGCGGCGCCACCACCTCTGTTCAGCCAACGGCGGCGATCTCATGGCCGCTGTTGCAACGCGCTGTTCTCGAGCAGCATCTTTCGCAGATCGGGACAGACGAATCGGCGTCAATCGGGGTTGTGATAGAAAAAAGGTTTAAGGCGAGATGGACCCTTACGAATTCATTCTGGAGAAAGTAGACACCGTCCCGCATCTTGAGGCTCTGATGCTTCTCTGGAATAGCCGGCCCGTCGGTTGGACCTGCGCAGAGCTCGGTTCCCGGCTATACATCCCCTTGGACAAGGTGGGCGATTTGTTACGCGATCTGGTACGAATACAGCTCATTGCCGAGTCACCGACCGAGCCTCCAAGATATTCCTATGTCGCGAAGAATTCGGAGCAAGATGACTTGATGCGGATGGTAGATTCGGCTTACCGCCAGGACCTGGTGCGCATCTCAACCATGATCCACGCAAAGGCATCGCCCGGGGTCCGCGAGTTTGCGCGCGCATTTCTGTTTAAGAAGAGCGACCACCAATGACAGCCGCGCTTTACATCCTGACCTGCATCACCACGCTGCTGTGCGCAACCCTGCTGCTGCGCGCCTTTGTCAAGGTTCGGCAGAGACTGCTTCTTTGGAGTGGTCTGTGCTTCGCCGGACTCACCGTTTCCAATATCTTTGTCGTTGCCGATCTCCTCCTCTTCCCGAGTATCGATCTTTATACTTACCGGGTCGGCTCGACGGCACTATCCATGGTGCTCATACTCTTTGGGCTCATTTGGGAGAGCCGATGAGCCCCATCACCCATCCCATCGCCGATGTATTTCTGCTCGGCTTTATTGCGGCCTGCTCGCTGGTTGCGACAATCTTCTTTCTGAAATATTGGCGGGATGCGCGAGATCCGTTGTTTCTGGCTTTTGCGGCGTTTTTCGGCATTCAGGGGGTCGTGGAGTGCGCCGTGCTTCTGCTCCCTCATCCCAACCAGGGAGATGTCTGGGTCTTCCTGATGCGCTTGCTTTCGGTTCTCTGGGTGCTCGGAGCGATTCTTTGGAAGAACTCCGTCAAGCCCTGATACCGACTTTTCGCCGTCCTTCTTCTCCGGTCGCACTCGCCATTTCGTTGGCTCGAGCCCGCCGCCGCGCCTCGATTCGCGCGACGACTCCTCTTTCCCGCGGTGTCGCGGGGAAATACTCTCGAGATGTTTCTGAAGCGAGCCGGCGCAGAATGGACCAGCGGTCAGCCTGCAGCGGCGTTTGGAGGGCTTCGTTTCTTCCGCGTGAGAAGGTAGAATCCCAGCAAGATGCCGATCAAAGTGACCATGGCTGCGAATCCGAGCACGCGCAGAACCGCCACCGTGTATCTGCCGGACGAGGGGACATAGCTGCAGCAGTACAACAGAAACAAGTCCTTGGCGGAAGCGATCTTGAGGTGCGACGCATTGACTAACGCCAGCCGCACATCTCTCTCCGGGTACTCGACCCCGGACAGATACTCCGACATCCTTCCGTCAGAGGTTGCAAACATGATTACGCTTGCGTGTGCGAACTGATCCATCTTCCCGTCCGGGCCCGGTATCCGGACATAGTGGAATCCGGTGGCCTGCGTCAAAGCCGTGATCGACGGTTCTTTCCCAGTCAAAAAGTGAACGCCGCCACTGGCTCCCGGCTGTCCCAGATCCGCAAGAAAAGCCTTCTTCGCCTCGCTCGCGTCCTGCGGGCCATCCATGGGATCGAAACTGACCACGACAACGTCATAGTCTTTCCCGGCCACGAATCCTACGTGCGCTAAAGCACTCGCCATTCCGTGCAGAACCAACGGACACAACCCCAGGCACTTGAAGTACACCAAGGCCAACGCAATCGGCCGCTTATGGAAGTACGATCCAAGCTCGACCTGCTTACCGGTGGCGTCGACGAACGGAATGTTGAGAGGCAATGGCTGGTTCAGCCTCTCGACGAATCCCGCCCCCTTGAGATATTGAGGAAGACCGTTTTGCGCCGTAGACCCGAGCGGACGACTATCGCCGAGCTGCTGTGCCGGCAGAGTCGTAGCTGACCAGATCGAAGCCGCTAAAATGAAAACAGAAAACCGCCGCACCCGCATGAAATATTCTCCAATCGACCCCTGCACGCCATCGATACACCGGAAGGCCGGCCGCGCGCTGGACGAGGCTCTTCTATTCGTCCCTCAGATTTCAAAATAACAGGGTGGATTATTCCTTTGGAAGAAGCCTTATCATTTTCCTGGCGACTCGACCGATGTTTCCGCAACGCTGCCGACGCCGCATCGGGGTTCATAAATCGTTCCTGGGCGTGTCTCTGCGCGAGTGAATGCTCTTTCCGCCTTCGCCCCGTCGAAGGTGTATTCGCCGTGGAATCAGGCAGCCACGCGGAAAAATGGCCCCGCGAAGATCGGGTCTCCAACTTTCGATGGAGGCGCGTTTCCCATCGGTTGTCTACACTCGCGGTGATCGCGCTCGCGCAGGTTTGCCGGATGTGAGCGATTCCCCATTATGCTTGGTGAACTGAAAGCGGTAATAACGCTTTGAAATCGTACTCTTGGCTGAAACCTGCCATATTCATTCTCGCGCTGCTCGGTGCATGGCAGTTGGCTGTTGCGCTGCACCCGCACCAGTTGATGCCCGGTCCCTTGAAGACGGTCCGCGGCATCGCCGATCTTGTGCCTCATGGGCTGATTGTCAAATATGTCGTGGCATCGGTGTTCCGCGTTACCTGGGGATTTTTTCTGGCGGTCCTGGCCGCCGTGCCCCTGGGTCTTGCAGCGGGTTGGTACCGGCGCGCGGAGATGGCGCTCAACCCGATCCTGCAGATCCTTCGTCCCATTTCGCCGCTGGCCTGGATTCCGATCGCCATCCTCTGGTTCGGAGTCGGAGACCTGGCAGCGGTGTTTCTGATCTTTGTCGGCTGCTTTCTGCCTTTGCTGCTGGCGGTGATCAGTGCCGTGCAAGGCGTGCCCGCGGTGTACATCAACGCGGGTCGAAATTTCGGCCTCTCCCCGATCGCGCTTATGCGTCGAATTTTGTTTCCAGCCATCGTCCCGCGTCTCATGACGGGTCTGCGCATCACCCTGGGCATTGCCTGGCTGGTGGTGGTGGCTGCGGAGATGATCGCAGTCAATTCCGGTCTGGGTTTTTTGATCGTCGACGCCCGCAACGCGGGGAATCGCTACGACCTTGTGGTGGCCGGCATGGTGATTATCGGAGTGGTCGGGCTGCTGCTTGACAACGCAGTCCACTCGCTGGAGCGCGCCAGCGCATTTCGTTGGGGGTTTGAGGAGAAGGCGTAATGTCTGCGAGCACGAGACCAACGAGCGCGACCCAAGGGCCAACTCGAAATGTGAGAATCAAGCTGCGGACCGAGAACGTGAGCATGATTTTCCAGCGCGAGGGGAAAGCGCTGCCCGTGCTCGAGGACATTGACCTTGAAGTGGGCGATGGGGAGTTTGTATGCCTGCTGGGCCCGTCGGGTTGCGGCAAGTCGACCCTGCTGAGCGCCATGGCCGGCTTTCTGACTCCGACCGGCGGGAAGATCCGTATCGACGGCGAGATTGTCCGCGGACCCGATCCGCGCCGCATCTTCGTCTTCCAGGAGCGCGGCGTCTTTCCATGGCTCACCGTGGAAGGCAACATCGGCTTTGGCCTGAGCAAACTTTCGCGCAGCGAACGCGCAAAGCGCGTGAGCTACTACCTTCAGATGGTAGGTCTCGAGGGCTTCGAGAAGTCGTATCCTCACGAGCTCTCGGGCGGCATGAAGCAGCGCGTTGAAGTTGCCCGGGCGCTGGCGGTCAATCCCGATGTGATGTTCCTCGACGAGCCGTTCGGGGCGCTCGATTCCATCACCCGCTTGATCATGCGCGGCGAGCTGCTGCGCATCTGGCAAGCGGAGCGCAAAACCATTCTCTTCGTGACCCATGACATTGACGAGGCCGTTCAGCTTGCAGACCGCGTTGTGGTCATGAGCGCGCGCCCCGGCCGCATCCAGCAGATTGTTCCCATCGATATTTCCCATCCCCGTGACATCAGCTCGCCGCGTTATCTTGAGCTGCGCGACGGCATCCTGGGGCAGATTGGATTGGCGCACCGCCTATGAACAGCCTCAGCGGCACAAACAAACTGGAACGATGGCTTTGGCCCATACTGGCCACCTCGCTCTTTCTCTTGCTCTGGCGATACTCCGTGACCTGGTCCGGCACAAAGGTCTTTCCGTCGCCGGGAGAGGTGGAGCGCGGGCTCGCTCAGTTAGTGCAGAGCGGCGTGCTTTATCACGACATCGTCGATTCTCTTCGCCGCGTCGCCATCGGCTATCTGGGCGCGCTCTGCCTCGGCATCCCCCTCGGCCTGTTGTTCGGCTGGTATCCGTCGTTGAACCGGATTGTGAATCCGGTGGTTCAGATTCTTCGCCCCATCAGCCCCATCGCCTGGATTCCGGTTGCCATCCTGTTTTTCGGCGTCGGCGACGATGCCGCAATCTTCCTTGTCTTTCTGGGGGCGTTTTTCCCCATCGTGGTCAGTTGCGTGGACTCGGTTGCCAACGTGCCGCTGATCTACCGGCGCGCCGGGATCAATTTCGGGCTGACTCCGCCGCATCTTCTCGCCCGTGTGGTGTTTCCCGCAGCGCTTCCGCAGATTCTGGTGGGCCTGCGCATAGCGCTGGGCATCGGGTGGCTGGTTGTGGTTGCCGGCGAGATGATCGCCGTAGACTCAGGGCTCGGCTTCCTCATCATCGATTCGCGCAACTCCGGCAAGCGTTACGATCTCGTGGTGGGGGCGATGCTTCTCATCGGAGTGATCGGCCTGATCCTCGATTTACTGTTCCGCCGGCTCGAGACCGTCAAGCCTGTTCGCTGGGGGTTCCGCAATGAATCTTAAGAGCGTCGTCCGGGTGAAGAGATGGAGCCTCGGCAGCAAGATCGTCGCCGGCGCCATCGCATGGCTGGTTATTGTCTCCAGCCTTCATGGCTGGCTGAATGTCAACTGGACCGCCGTGCTCAACGGGTATTTGCCGGCCGCAAAGCGGAAGATCGTCGTAGGCTATATTCCCGTGACCTGCCAGCTCACCTGTCCGGTTACCGATTACATCTCAAAATACTCCGAGAGCGGCGAGATGTTTCTGCCGCGCATGTTCCAGGGATTTCCCGAGCTGAAGGAAGCGCTCATCGCCAACAAGATTCAGGCAGCGTTCATCGTGGCTCCCATGGCCATCGCCCTGGCGGCGCAGGGCGTGCCCATCAAAGTCATTTATCTTGGCCATCGCAACGGAAGCGCCGTGGTGGTGCGTCGCGACGGACCGATCATGAACTTCGGCCAGCTGCGCGGCAAGACCATTGCCATACCCAGCCGATTCTCTGACGAGCGGCTGCTGCTGGCTCGAGCAATGCAGGCCTACGGCATGGAGCCCGGCTCCCTGAAGATGGTGGAAATGGCTCCGCCCGATGTTTCGGGCGCCCTGGAGGCCGGAGCGATCGATGCTTTCGTCATGGGCGAGCCCTTTCCTTCACAGGCTGAAATGGGTGGTTACGGCCGCATTCTTTTTTATGCCGACAAATACTGGCCCAACTATATGTCGTGCATCCTTGTGGCCCGGGAAGACCTTATTCAGAGCCGCCCGGAAGCGGTGCAGGTGCTTGTGGACGGCATTGCGCGGTCGGGCCTCTGGCTCGACCTGAGCCGGCCCCATCGCGACGATGCCGCCGACTTCGTCGGGCGTTACTACTACCACCAAAAGCCGGAGTTGCTGCGCTGGGCGCTGACCAAGCCCATGTCGCGCATTCGCTATAACCTGCTGGAGCCCCAGAAGGACGACTTCGATGAGGTGCGCGATCTGATGCTGCAGACGGGCTTGCTCAAAGAGAAGATTCCGTTCAGTGCTTATACCGACCTGCAGTTTGCGGACCACGCAACCATTGAAACCTCGTGGAAATACGAACCCGGCGACGCCGTCGCCAAATAACCTGAATCGATCTCAGGAGGAAACCACGTGATTCGCCGGCAATTCCTTAAACTTGCCACTCTCACCGGAGCCACCGGCGTTGCCTCATTGGCCGCGATTGGAGCCCTGCGTACCGATTCGGAGTCCAGTGCGGTGGAGGCGAATGGCAGTAACACCGTCAGGTGGCACGTCCGCGGATTCACCTGCCTCACCTGTGCCGTTGGACTTGAGACCCTGCTCCGCCGGGAGAAAGGTGTGGTTGCCGCCGACGCCACATATCCGGAGGGGATGGTCACGATTCAATATCGTCCCGCCATGGTGAACGAAGCCGCGCTTCGCTCAACGATTGCGGAAATGGGCTTCGCCGTTGACGACCAAAAAGGCTGATTCTGGCGCGCGCAAATTTCCGGCCGCTCGCTGCAGACGGCGAACCCGGGACGCACGCGGAAACCAAGCCCAATCCACGACGCCCCGGCACTACGCACCCAAAAGGAATCTCCCGCATGGATCGGTTCTATTCTCAGCTCGCAGAGACTCTCTCGAACAACCTTCGGCTCGCGCAACCGCCAATAGCGGTCTGCTTTCCCGACTCAGTTCCGGCATCGATAACCGCGCATACCGGCAATGCACCCGCGGGATGCGGTTTCTGGCGAGAGGCGGCGACCGCGACCTTTGCCACTTCACCGGGCGATCATGCTCTTTGCGCAGTTGGCAGTTACACCCATAACCTCGAAATGTCTGATCAGCAGCAGACTGACCTCAAGGACTGTCTCGGCGTCTTCGCCAGCCTCGGTTACGTGACGGCTGAGGATTTGCCGCTGATCCCCGTACTCGACCGCCGGCCAAGACACATCCTGTATGCTCCACTGGCGCAGACGCCGCTTCCTCCGGAGGTAGTCCTGCTGTTTGGCGATGCCGGCCAGTCGCTGATCATCAGCGAAGCTGTGCAGCAGGTGGAGCATCGAATTCCTCCTGCTCTGGGACGGCCTGCGTGCGCAGTGATTGCGCAGGTGGCCAACACCGGCCTGGCTGCGCTCAGCCTTGGCTGCTGCGGTGCGCGTGCGTATGTGGACGCGTTTACCCCCGATCTGATTCTTTGCGCGCTTCCGGGAGCCAACCTCGCCGCCTATGTGGAACGCATCGCCGCTTTGGCCGGCGCTAACTCGATTCTCTCCAAGTTTCATCACCTGCGTGGTCGGCAAGTCGCTGCCGGAGCCAGACCCACGGTGAAGGAGTCGCTCGCTGCGATGGGACCGGCCGCGGACTGAATCGCGTGCGCAGGATGACCGCGACAAAGAGCGGGCAGGTTCCGAAATGGGGCAGGCTTGGAAGCCGTCAAGTGCAGTGAATTGCGGATGGGATTGCGGATTGCGGCCAAAGACGCCATTCAAGTTGGCGTGCTTTGTATTAAATGGCGGGGACGACGGGGCTCGAACCCGCGACCTCTGCCGTGACAGGGCAGCGCTCTGACCAACTGAGCTACGTCCCCAAGAGTGTTTTCAACATCCTGGCTGTATGTCACATATCATCAGGCGTTTCGCAGCGGTCGCTGTTTTCGCCTCATTCTACCCTGTCGCTGCCGTGGACCCGATTTTGGAGAAGTTTGGACACCAAATGGACACCAAGCTGGACACCAAAACCAGCACTGCAACGACAGAATGAGTTTATCAGATGAACGGCGTTCGTGATCTCCGTTTGCAGCCTCATCGCAACAAAAAATGATTTACGGCAATCCTTTCT
>JASHTS010000049.1 GCA_030040425.1 Acidobacteriaceae bacterium
TGCGAATTCGGCGCGCGCGGAGAGCACTTCGGCGACATAGCCATCGAGAAACGTCTTGTCGTCGAGCGCGGCGGGCAGGCAGGCCAGCGCGAGCGAGTTCACGCTGTAAGGCGAAAGCACGCGGCGTACCCAGCGCAGCAGTTCGGCGGAGCCGGCGAGTACACCGAGACGCAGGCCGGCAAGTCCGTAGGCCTTGGAAAAGGTGCGCGCGACAACAAGATTCGGGATAGCCCCGATGAGATCGAGGAGAGTTTCGCCGTGAAAGTGGAAGTACGCCTCGTCGACGAAGACGACCGCGTGTGGAGCGCGGCACAGAATTTCGAGCAACTGTCCGCGTGTGGCCACCGAGCCCGAAGGGCTGTTGGGGTTGGCCAGAGCAATGATCTTCGTGCGCGGAGAAATGGCTGCGAGCAGGCGCTCATGGGGAAAAGCAAGATCGTCCGCGGCCTGAATGGCGACGACGCGCGCATCGGTTGCCGATGCGTAGACCTCGTACATCGTGTAAGTGGGAACGGGCAGAAGAAGCTCGTCGCCTGCGTCGAGAAAAGTTTCAAAGAGAACGTGGATGGCCTCATCCACGCCGTTGGTGAGCGCAACCCGGCCGGGTTGGAGGCCGAGATGCGCGGCGAGAAGCGCTTCAACCGGCTCGCGCTCGGGATAGCGCGTGAGCAATCCGCCGGAGATGGCGGCGAGGACTTCGCGCACGCGCGGCGAGCAGGCGACCGTATTCTCGTTGAAGTCAAGCCGAAGCGCGTCACGGCTGCCGAGCGGAGGGTGATACTCCTTCATGGCCTGCACGCGGGCGCGTGGAGTGGGGGGAAAAAACTCCTCAGGGGCTGAAGCCCCTCTCATTTTGGTGGCCTTTTCGGCACCGTGGAAGTCGTGCCCTTTCACGACGCCGATCTTCCCGGCTATGCGGTCAGCCACGGCGGCCTCCTTTCAGGCGCATGCAGATCGATTGGGCGTGGCCGGTGAGGCCCTCGGCTTCAGCGAGCAACGCGGCCGCGGGGCCAAGGGCGCGAACGCCCGCGAAGGTGTATTCCTGCACGGTGATCACTTTGAGGAAGTCGTACACGCTCAGGCCGCCGCGGAGGCGCGCCATGCCGCCGGTGGGCAACGTGTGATTGGGGCCGGAGATGTAGTCGCCTAGTGGTTGTGCCGACCAACTGCCGACGAAAACGGAGCCGGCATTTTCAACCCAGTCCAGATCAGCGAGCGAGTCAACGCTGAGGTGTTCGGGCGCGAGGCGATTGGTGAGGGCGTGCGCTTCTTCCCCGCTGGAAGCTACGATCGCGAGGCCATTGCGGCGGAGTGATTGGCGCGCGATCGGATTGCGGCGGCTGCGCTCCTTTGTCTCCGAGATCACGGCTCGGGCGAGAGCCTCGCGTGTGGTGATCAAGATTGCCAGGGCTTCGGGATCGTGCTCGGCCTGCGCCACCAGATCGGCGGCGATCATGGTCGCATCGCCGCGGTCGCTCGCAACGACGATCTCCGTCGGCCCGGCGAGCATGTCGATGCTGCAATTGAAGGCGACCAGCCGCTTGGCAGCGGTGACGAAGAGATTGCCCGGCCCGACAACTTTTTCGACGCGCGCAATGGATTCGGTGCCGTACGCGAGAGCCGCGATCGCGTGCGCGCCACCCACGCGATAGAACTCTGCGATGCCGAGCAGGTGCGCCGCGGCCAAAGTTGCCGGCGCGGGCCTTGGCGAAACCGCAACGATGCGCGCAACGCCTGCGACCTGCGCGGGAATGGCGGTCATGAGCAAGGTGGAAGGCAAAGGATGGCGGCCGCTGGGCACATAGCAGCCCACGGAGCCAAGAGGGCGCACAAGCTGGCCGGTAGCGAGGCCGGGGAGTGGGGAATGCGTCCAGGAATTCGGGAGCTGGCGCTCGGCGAAGCCGCGAATCTGTTCGGCCGCGGTGGAGATGGCCTTGCGCAGCGCGGGATTGAGCGTATCCCACGCGGCCGCCATCTCCGCTTGCGTCACGCGCAAAGCATCCGCGCCGGCGAGCGAATCGAACTGCGCGGCGTAACGAAGCAACGCGCGGCCGCCGTGCCTGCGCACATCGTTGACGATGCGGCGAACCGCAGGCGCTACGCTGTCGAGGGCCGCGTTTCCGCGCCGCTCAAGAGCGGTGATCGTGGCCGCGGCGGCCTGCGCGCCGCGGCCTTTGGTGCGGATCAGCTTCATGGTTCGAACGCTTTCGTTCCCTCAGGGCTTAAAGTCCGGCGAAAATAGTTCGCTTGAGCGGCACGGCCGAAGCCGCGTTCCTTCACAACGTCCTGCTGGTCACAACACAACCTTGTTGAGCGGATACTCGACGATCCCTGTGCCTCCGGCTGACTTGAGACGCGGGATCACGTCGCGCGCGGTGTTTTCGTCCACGATCGTATTCACGGCCACCCATTCGGAGTCGCTCAACTCGGAGATCGTCGGCGCGTTGAGCGCGGGCAAAACGGCGAGCACCGCGGCAAGATCGGAGCGCTTTACGTTGAGCATGAGGCCCACCTGCGACTGCGCATCGATGGCGCCGCGGAGCATGGTGGCAATCTGGTCGAGCTTCTGGCGCTTCCATGCGTCGGCGAGCGCGGCCTTGCTGGCGATGAGATGCGTCTCGCTCTCCATCACCGTGTCAATGATCTTGAGGTGATTGGCCTTGAGGGAGCTGCCGGTTTCGGTGACCTCCACGATGGCATCAGCGAGCATGGGCGGCTTCACTTCCGTGGCGCCCCAGCTGAACTCGACCTTGACGTTGACGCCTTTTTGAGCGAAGTAGCGCCGGGAGACCTCGACCAGCTCCGTGGCGATGATCTTGCCCTCGAGGTCCTCGGCCTTTTCGAATCCGCTCGTCTCAGGAACGGCGAGAACCCAGCGTACTTTGCGGCGACTCTGCTTGGCATAGGTGAGCGTAGTGACGCTCGTGAGCTCCAGGCCGCTCTCCACCACCCAGTCGATGCCGGTGAGGCCGGCGTCGAGAACGCCGTGATCCACGTAGCGCGCCATCTCCTGCGCGCGAATGAGCATGCACTCGATGGAAGGATCGTCGATGGAGGGAAAATAAGAGCGCCCGTCGGCATAAATGTTCCAGCCGGCGCGCTTGAAGAGCGCGATGGTTGCATCCTGCAGGCTGCCCTTGGGAAGGCCCAGGCGAAGTTTGGCGGGATTCGCTTTTTCAGCCACGGTGCGCCCCCGCATTCTGCGTTCCAGCCTGCGCGCTGAGCGCAACGGGACGCGTGAAACAGCTCACAGTGCCCTCGTGGCAAACCAGGCCGTCGCCCTCGACCTCGACGCGGAAGAGCAGCGCATCGTTGTCGCAATCGGTTGAGACGGAGACGATGCGCAGGCGATTGCCGCTGGTCTCGCCCTTCATCCAGAGCTTTTGCCGGGTGCGGCTCCAGAAGGTGACAAATCCGCTCTCGAGCGTTTTCGCGTAACTGGCGGCATTCAGAAATCCCAGCATCAGAACTTCGCGCGTGCGGGCGTCCTGCACGATGCCGGGGACGAGTCCGCCCATTTTTTCGAAATCGATCCGTTCCACGGTTCCAGTCCTTGGTTGAGATTTGTGGCATGAAAAAACCCGCGGGCGTCAGTCGCCGGCGGGCTTGGGTGTCTCTTTCGATCTCTCTGGCCTATTCAGCTCAGGCCATGGCAGTCCGCCGGCATGGGGTTTCCATGATGGTAGTGATGGCCGTGATGGCGGCGGCTCTGCATCTCTCTTCAAATTACGGTAGAGCCTGCCGGGGTGTCAAATGATTTGTGTGGCGGCGGTTCCGGAATGCCGCCAACTGGTCTAAGATGCTGCCAGCCGCGTCAATGCCATCAGATGGGGAGAATGGCCAATGGCTCAACCCGGCCTACCCAAGCAGTCGTTCTCGCTCCGTTGCGAGCGCCTGATGCAAGCGCCGCCCGCGGCGCTGTTTCGCGCCTGGACAGAGCAGTTCGACCGTTGGTTTGCCGTGCCCGGAACGGTATGGATGAAGCCTGAAACCGGCGCCGCGTTTTTCTTCGAGACCGAGTTTGAAGGCGAGCGTCATCCGCACTATGGGCGCTTTCTCCGCCTGGAGCCGGGGCGCTGCGTGGAGCTGACCTGGCTGACGGCCGCAACGCAGGGCGCGGAGACTGTGGTGACAGTGGAGCTGGCTGCGCAGGCAACGGGCACCTATCTGCGGTTGACGCACGCGGGGTTTCCCGATGAAGCGCTAATGAACCGCCACGAACAGGCGTGGCCGAAAGTGCTCGAGCACATGGATGCGCAGATGAAAAACGGCGGGTGATGCGTGGCGCAGGCGAACCAGGGCAAGAATTGAAGCGGCGTTTACAGGAGACGGGAGCCATGCAGGCGGGATGGAAACGAGCGTTGTTCGCAGCCGCGATTGTGCTGGCAAGCGCAGCCGGAGTGATACAGGCAGACGAACCAGACGCGCACAGCGCGCAGTCTGCGGGCCCACAGCAAAAAGCAGCTACGCCGGAAAAGCGCGTCGACATCAATCACGCAACTGTGAGCCAGTTGCTGCAGGTTCCCGGCATGACCGAAACGTGGGCGGCGCGGATCGTGCGCTTCCGGCCGTATCGCACCAAGCAGGATCTGCTCGACAAGGGCGTGGTGACGAGCCAGGTGTACGACCGGATCAAGGATTTCGTGATTGCGCACCGGGATAAGGAGTGAGGCAGCGCTCGCGCGGATCATGCGATCGCGGATTGCCCCACATCCGTATCTTCGGCGCAGTCCGCGGGAAGCTTGCGCGTGGGAATCAGGTGGGATTGGAGCCCGCTCAGGATCACGTAGAGGACGGGGATGAAGACCAGGTTGAGGATGGTGGAGAGCAGCATGCCGCCGACGATAGTGGTGCCTACCGACTGGCGGCCCAGCGAGCCCGCGCCGGTGGCGAAGACCAGCGGCAGCACGCCGAGGATGAAGGCAAACGAGGTCATCAGGATGGGCCGCAGGCGCAGCTCCGCTGCCTCGATGGCCGCCTCTACGATGGAACGGCCCTTGCGGCGCAGCTGCTCGGCGAACTCCACGATCAGAATGGCGTTTTTGGCGGAGAGGCCGATGAGCATGACCAGGCCGATCTGGCAGTAGACGTCGTCAGGGAAGCCGCGCAACGCGACCAGGCCGAGCGCGCCGAGGACAGCCATGGGCACGGCCAGCAGGATGATGAAAGGCAGGGCGAAGCTCTCGTAGAGCGCGGAGAGCGTGAGATAGACCACGAGAAGGCCGAGGCCGAAGATGATGACGGCCTTGCCGCTCGATTCGATCTCTTCGAGCGAAATGCCGGTCCAGTCGTAAGTCATTCCCTCGACCATGAATTTGGAGGCCAGATTCTGCATGGCCGTGAGCGCCTGTCCGGAGCTGATCCCGGCCAGGGGCTGGCCGTCGATCTCGGCCGAGCGGAAGAGATTGTAGTGGTTGATGACCTGGGGGCCCGACGACTGCTGGACGGCGACGAAGTTATCAAGCGAGACCATCTGGCCGGAGCTGGTGCGCACGTAGAACTTGTGCAGGTCACCGGGATTCATGCGGTCTTTGGTGTCGGCCTGGAGGTAGACGCGGTAGGAGCGGTTGTTGAAGTCGAAGTTGTTGACGTACTCCGAGCCCATGAAGACGCTGAGCGTGGAGCTGATCTGATCCAGAGTGACGCCCATGGTCTTGGCCTTGTCGCGGTCGATCGTGACCAGCAACTGCGGATCGTTCGAGGTGTAGCTGGTGTAGAGGTTGCCGATCTCCTTCGAGGTCATGCTTGCGCCCATAATCTCGTGGGCCACGCGGTCGAGATCGGTGAGGGAAGTATCGCCCATGTCTTCGAGCTCGAAGGTGAAGCCGCCGTACGCCCCCAGGCCCTGAATGGGCGGCGGCTGCACCATAATGACCAGGCCGCCGGGCACGGCGAAGAGCGGGCCGGAGAGTTTTCGCTGGATGTCGGCGGCCGTATGGCCCGACCCCTCTTTCTTACGCTGGTCCGCCGAACGGAGGGGGACGAAGATGAGGCCGAAGTTGGAGGAGCTGCCGCCGGTGAGGCTGAAGCCCATAATGGCGAAGGTTCCGTAGACGTCCTTATCCTGATCGATGATCTGGGTGGCGCGGGCGGCTACGGCGCTGGTGTAGCTGAGCGAGGCGCCGGGCGGCGTCTGCACGATACACATCAGATAGTTCTGGTCTTCACTGGGCAGGAACCCCGTGGGCACGTGCAGGTACATGTACACGGTCGCGGCCAGGCCGGAGAAGAAGAGCACGAGCAGGAGATAGCGCAGCCGCAGCACCACATGGATGAACTTGGCGTAGCTGGAGGCCATCCAGCCGATGGCGGCGTCTGCGCCGTGAATAAAGGCGGCAAAGACTCGCGAAACCGGGCGGATGTGGAGGAAGTCGAGCTGACGCGGGCGCTCTTCTTCGCCGCGCAGGAACAGGGCCGACAGCGCCGGCGAGAGCGTGAGCGCGTTGAAGGCGGAGATGGCAATGGAGAATGCGATGGTGAGCGCAAACTGGCGGTAGAGAATGCCGGTGGTGCCGGGGAAGAACGAGACGGGCACAAATACCGCAACGAGCACCAGAGAAGTGGCGACGACGGCGCCTGTGACCTCGACCATGGCCTCCGACGTGGCCCGGTGCGGATCGCAGTGCTCGGCGGCGATGTGGCGCTGCACGTTTTCGATGACCACAATGGCGTCATCGACGACGAGGCCGGTGGCCAGAGTAATACCGAACATGGTGAGGGAGTTGATCGAAAAGCCGAAGATCTTGATGAAGGCAAACGTGCCGATGAGCGAAACCGGGATGGTGACGGCGGGAATGATGGTGGCGCGCCAGTCGAGCAGGAAGAAAAAGATCACCGCGATGACGATGAGGATGGCTTCGCCGAGCGTGGTGACGACTTCGTTGATGGAGTCGCTTACGACGGTGGTGGTGTCGAAGGGGATCTCATAGGTGAGCCCGGGCGGAAAGGATTTGGAGAGGTGGTCGAGCTCGGCCTTAGCGGCCTCGTCGACGGCGAGCGCGTTGGCGTTGCTCAATTGCTGGACGCCGACGCCGATGGAGGTCTGGCCGTCGAAGCGCATATCCATCGAGTAGTCCTCGGCGCCAAGCTGGGCGTAGCCCACGTCTTTCAGTTGCACAATTCCCGAGGGATCGTTTTTGAGGACGATGTCGTCGAACTGGGTGGGGTCGGTGAGTCGGCCGACGACGTTGACGGTGATTTGATAGCGTTGATGCGGATCGGCGGGGGGCTGGCCTACCTGGCCGGCAGGAATTTCGACGTTTTGCTCCTCCAGAGCGTTGACCGCGTCGGCGGCGGTCAGGCCGTGGGCGGCCAGCTTATCGGGGTCCAGCCAAAGGCGCATGGCATACTTGCGCTCGCCGAAGACGATCACGTTGCCGACGCCGGGGACGCGCGCCAGAGCGTCCTTGACGTAGACATCGATATAGTTGCTGATGAAGAGGTCGGAGTACGGACCCCTGAAGGCCGCGCCGAAGACGAAATTGGAGTTGGCCTTGGTGATGGAGATGCCGGTATTGATCACCGACTGCGGCAGCAGGCCCTCGGCCGAGGCCACGCGGTTCTGCACGTCCACGGCGGCGATGTCGAGATCGTAGCCGGTGCGGAAGGTGATGATGATGCTGCTGGTGCCGTCGTTAGCGCTGGTCGAGGAGATGTACTGCATCCCCTCGACGCCGTTGATGGACTCTTCGAGGGGAATGGTGACTGCGGCTTCGACCTCGCGGGCGTTGGCGCCCACGTAGTTGCTGGTGACCACCACCTGCGGCGGCGCCAACTGCGGATAAAGCGAGACCGGCAGCGTGGGGATGCACACCGCTCCCGCAAGGATGATCATCAACGCACAGACTGTCGCGAACACCGGCCGGTGAATGAAGAAATCAACCACAAACCCCTCGCAATCCTATTCTCCCGCGGGAGAAAGCCAAGAGCTGCCGGAAAGGCGCTAGTCTCCGGAGCCAGGTGCTGCCGGCGCAGAGGGCAGCGGCATGACCGGTGCGCCATCTCTGAGGAATTGAGTTCCGGAGACAATTACCTTGTCGCCGGTATCGAGACCGCTGAGCACCGCGTAGTCGTTGCCCACCGTATCGCCGACGACGATGGCGCGCTGTTGAGCAAAATATTTCCCGCCGTGGTTTTCGGCCACGAAGACGAATACCTGACCGCCCAGGCGTGTGACTGCCAGCACCGGCACCACGGCCATCGGTTTGGCGCTCCACACCACCCGCACCTGGACCAACTGCGCGTTGCGCAACAGGTCGTTCAGCGGGCGCACCGGAGCCTTGATCAGGATCTCCTGCAGCGTGTTGTCGACCTGCGGCGAGATAAAATCGACCGCGGTTTTCTCGAGGACGTTGCCCGAGTTGTCGAGCACATCCACCGGAATACCGGGGTGGATCTGGGCGGCGCGCGAAGTGGGCACATAGATGTAGGCTTCGAGATCCTTGTTTTCGTCCACCGTGGCGAGCACGCTGGCCGGCGAGGACGACTGGGAAACATAGTCGCCGACGTGGACGGGGATATCGCCCACGATGCCGTCGAACGGCGCGCGGATGGTGTAGTAACCGAGAAGCTGCTCCTGCGTCTTGCGCGCTTCCACGGCCGAGTTGTAGTCGGCCTTGGAATTGTCATAGGCCTGCTGCGCCTGGTCATAGGCATCGCGGCTGGTGACGCCGGCCTCGAAGAGCTTCTTCTGGCGGTCGAGCTCGATGGTGTCGTAATCGTAGACGGCTTTTTTCTGCTGCTCGGTGGCGCGTTCGGAGTCCACCGTAGCCTGTTGCTGGCGCGGGTCGATGTCCATCAGCTCCTGGCCCGCATGTACGTGGTCGCCCGAGCGCACCAGGATGGCGGTGAGAATGCCGCTTACCTGCGGCATGAGCGTGACCGAGCGCCGCGACTTGATGGTGGCCACGTATTCGCTGCTCTGCGCCACGGGCGCCAGCGAAACCGCGACGGTTTGCACCGGCAGGCCGCGCATGCCGCCGCCGGCTTGCGCCTGCACCGGCTGCCTCTGGCATCCGCTCAGGCCGAAGATGGCAGTCAGGACCAAGATGCCAAGGGAGAATTTGCTGTTTGAGGTTCGTTGGGTCACTCGAGTGTTCCTCTCGTCCGGCAGTGCGCCGCCGGCGTCCTCCGGAATGCCTCCAGTTACGCTCAACTGGATGGTCGGGCTGTTCTGCTTTTCTGGTCGACTTCGTTCGTTACCCCTGCCGGGGGCGGTCAAGGGAGTGAAAGGAAATGTGCTTCCCTATCTGACGTCCGGAGTCCGGTTCGCGACGCAAAAATCATATCGGCCGCTCAAGAGAAGCGAGAAGATCTGCGTGATTCGAGGATAGCCCATCGAGGTTGAAAAGAGAGCAAGCGGGCGTTCCGGGGAGAACCGGAGGGGGCGTGAGCTCGAGCCGCAGGCGCCGTCGTTCGTCGTCTCGGCCGAACCAGTCGAGAGGAGCGCCCAAGGAAAAGAAGTGGCTGGCCGGGCGGAGAGGAGGGGTTGGGCGGTTGGTCCCGGAAATCTGGCGGCTCGTCCCCAAGATTCAGAATTGGGGCCGCTTGGAGGCAGGCTCAGGCGGTCGATGGATTTTTGACACCCGGGTGACGAGTTGATAGCCTTGCTGAGGGCGCACCCGGCATCTCCAGCCATCCTCTGCCCTCCCACGCGCGTCCCCGTCGTCTAGGCCGGCCTAGGACACCGCCCTTTCACGGCGATAACACGGGTTCAAATCCCGTCGGGGACGCCAAGAAAATAAAAGAGTTAGATAAAATAAGGCAGACAATACTTAAACTCCACTTAAACTGGCGTGGCCTGGGAGCGGGCAACTATGCTGGACTTCAACGGCAAACGATAAGGTCAGCGCCCGGACCTGCAACGCTGGCCATTTTCAAGCCAAAGTTTAAGTGCAGACGATAAAGCCTACATTCATCAACAGACGCTATCGCCCTGCTTCAGCGACGGCAGCATTCCATCAATTTCAGCCAGTAGCTCTCTAGCTAATTTAGGCTCACCGGGTACGTTGGCACCCCGCAATGAGCATAGTTCAAGGAACCGCTCGCTTAGTTCATTTGTTTGCCCGGATTCTCGACGGATTGACCTAATCTCGCGGGCCAACTCTTTCAGCCGCTTCGCTTCAGGCCAACTCCAATATCGCCCTTCAGGATCGATGTGATCGTTCTGGCCGAATAGTCCCCATCGACCTTGAGAACATTTCTGAAGACAAGAAACAAGGAGCGGGTGGAATTCGTCTTCAATCTGGCGCAGCCTTTTTTCGAGGACTTTTTGACTCTTACTCATTCCAATTCACCCGATGGTCAAAACCCAAACGCTGGTGCGTAGCGGTGCGATTGTTCTTGTAGGTGCGACTTGCCTATTTTGGCGTACCGCATAGTCATGCGCAGGTCTGCATGACCAAGAATATCCTTCATAACGTCCAATGGCCCGCCTGCAACTCGGTACTGCGATGCGAAGGTGTGACGCAGCCCGTGGAAGGTGCGGGCACATTGGGTGCTGTGACAGCTCTCTGGGGCAACACGCAGCGAAACATGCGGCCGAAACTGGCCATCCCATCGTTGCCAGCTTCGAACCCTTCCGGGGATGGCTCTACGATTACGAGAGACAAAAGGTATTCAGAGGTGTTCGGCTAGTACCACCACGATCCCATCCAGACGATCAGCCGGCGCCGGGTCCTGCCGGAGAGGTTCCGCCGGAATGGGAATCGCTATTACACGATATTGCATAGCTACTGTTACCAGTGTGGACGCAACCGCTGCTTGAGCAGTACATCCAGTGGGACTTCAAGTTGCGTCAGAGACTCAGCCCTCCATCAATAATGATCTCGCCGCCTACCGTGAAGGCAGATTCGTCGGAAGCCAAAAAAACGACAGCACTAGCG
>JASHTS010000005.1 GCA_030040425.1 Acidobacteriaceae bacterium
ATGGACAACAGCGCGCTCGAGCGTTCACGCGGACGTCTGGCTTTCCTGATTGCCATTGCGGGCGGGCAGTCTGGAATTTAGGCGAATCGATTCCGCGCAGCGGCCAATGCGGGCTTCGATCTCACAGCCCGGCGCAAAGCATGGCCTTGGGGGAACGTTTCCTCGCCCGGCGCCTCAGCGTAAGTCGCCGCCTTCGCTTTTGTCAATCGGCCGCGCCTGCTCTTGGCCACGGTGCGGGCGAAGATTTGCTTCAGGCGAACCCATGAAGGCTTGACACGAGACGCGGCGCTTGAGCACGGGATCATCTTTCCGCAATCCAAGAAAATCTCGATGCCCTTGGCGGAGCGGGGATGGAGGCTTCGTGGAAGCGGAGCGTAAGACTGTACCATTGAATTGCAACGGCAGGCTTTTTCGGCCGCCACCCCAAAGGGCTGACTGAAGGAAAGGAACGGGACGGTGTGACCACTCCTACGCAGAAGAACCTGAACAAGTACAGCTCGCACATCACGCAGGAAAAATCGCAGGGAGCTTCCCAGGCCATGCTCTATGCGACGGGCCTGAGGGAGCCCGAAATGCGGATGCCGCAGGTGGGAATTGCCAGCGTCTGGTTCGAGGGCAATCCGTGCAACATGCATTTGCTGGCTCTCAGCGAAACGGTGAAGCAAGGTGTCCAGGCAGCGGGCATGGTGGGATTGCGCTTCAATACCATCGGCGTGAGCGACGGCATCTCCATGGGAACCGACGGCATGAGCTTCTCGCTGCAGTCGCGCGACCTTATCGCCGATTCCATCGAGACGGTGATGGCGGCGCAGTGGTACGACGCCAACATTTCCATTCCCGGTTGCGACAAAAACATGCCGGGATGCGTGATGGCCATGGGGCGGCTGAATCGTCCCAGCCTGATGATCTACGGCGGCACCATCCGGGCCGGGCATCTGAACGGAGAGAAGCTGGACGTGGTTTCAGCCTTTCAGAGCTACGGGCAGTTCCTTGCGCACTCGATCAGCGACGATCAGCGCCAGGCCATTGTGCGGAACGCGTGTCCGGGTGCGGGCGCGTGCGGCGGGATGTACACGGCCAATACCATGGCCTCAGCGATCGAGGCGCTGGGGATGGCGCTTCCCTACAGCTCCTCCACACCGGCAGAGGATCCGGGAAAGCTGGACGAATGCCAGCGTGCGGGAGCGGCCGTACGGCTGCTGCTGGAACGGGACATCAAGCCCCGGGACATCATGACGCGGCAGGCTTTCGAGAATGCCGTGGCGGTGGTGTGCGCGCTGGGCGGGTCGACGAACGCGGTGCTTCACCTGATCGCCATGGCGCGGTCAGTCGATGTGCCCCTCACCCTCGACGACTTCCAGGCGATCAGCAATCGCACGCCGCTTCTGGCCGACTTCAAGCCGAGCGGCTCTTATGTGATGGAAGATCTGCATGGAGTGGGCGGCCTTCCCGCGGTGTGCAAATTGCTTCTCGAAGCCGGACTGCTTCATGGGGATTGCCTGACCGTGACCGGCAAAACCATGGGCGAGAATCTCGCCGATGTGCCCGGGCTCAAAGCCGGCCAACTCATCGTGAGGCCGCTGTCGAATCCTCTCAAGCAGACCAGTCATCTTCAGATTCTTCGCGGAAACCTTGCTCCGGACGGCGCGGTTGCCAAGATCACCGGCAAGGAGGGTTTGCGCTTCTCCGGGCCGGCAAGAGTATTCGATTCGGAAGAGCTCATGTTAAGCGCCCTCGAAGCGGGCAGGATTCAGAAGGGCGATGTTGTTGTGATCCGCTACGAAGGACCGAAAGGCGGACCGGGCATGCCCGAGATGTTGAAGCCGACCTCGGCTATCGTCGGCGCCGGCCTGGGGAAAGACGTTGCGCTGATCACCGACGGACGTTTTTCCGGCGGCTCGCACGGATTCATTGTTTGCCACGTGACGCCGGAGGCCCAGGTGGGCGGACCCATCGCTTTGCTCCAAGACGGAGACCCGATCGCCATTGACGCGGAGAAGAATCAGATTACCGTTCAGCTCCCGGAGGGCGAGCTGGCCCGCCGCAAAGAGCAGTGGACGATGCCGGCCTTCAAAGCGGCGCGGGGGACTTTGGCCAAGTACATTCGCGCTGTGCAGAGCGCAAGCCTTGGCTGCGTGACGGATGAGTAATCCATGGTTCCCTGGTTTTTGAGGATGGGATGGGCGGGCCGCCGGAGCTTAAGCTTTTGAAAGGATTGGTAGGCACGATTGGATTCGAACCAACGACCTCTTCCGTGTCAAGGAAGCGCTCTAACCAACTGAGCTACGCGCCTGCGCGACGACACACACAAGTTTAGCAGGATCGGTGCGGGGGCGGAAGGCGGGCGCAGGATACGGTGCGATTCCCTCCGACAGCGAAGACGGCGGCGTGTCTCTCCCGAGGGCGCTCTCCACGCCGCGTGCGGGGCAGAAAGGGCGGCGCATTTATCCGGGGGAGCCGCTCTAGAATAAAGATTGCGGGATGCGTGCCCGCGGCGAGGTTCGAGCGTACGCCCATGTATGAAGTCACCGTGGAGGCCGGTTTCTCCTCCGGCCATTACCTGCGCAATTATCGCGGCAAGTGCGAGAACCCGCACGGCCACAATTACAAGGTGCGCGTCACCCTTGCCGGCGAGCAACTGGACGAGGCCGGGCTGCTGCTGGACTTCAGGCTGCTCAAGCAGGTGATGCGCCCGGTGATCGAGCGCATCGATCACCAGATGCTCAACGACCTCGAGCCCTTCACCACCGTCAATCCCTCGGCCGAAAATATCGCCAAATTCTTCTTCGACGAGACCAGCCGCCAGCTTCACGGCATGACCAGGGGGCGCGTGCGCGTGAAAGACTGCACCGTTTGGGAGACCGACACCACCACGGCGACTTATTACGAGTAGCCGCGCGTCAGTTCATCTGGTTCGATTTGGATTTGAGGTACTTGTCGAAGGGGATCTCGAAGTAGAAAAGCTCCTGGCCGTCGGCGTTGCGCAGCTCTTTCAGGTAGAGCTTGGCGCCGCGCAGGGGATGGTTGAGATCGGAGACATCGTAAAACAGGAACCCCGCGCGCGTGGTGTGCGGCTCGACCACCAGCGCCTGGAACTCAAAGGTGTCGAAGTCCTGCTCGATCTCCTGGTCGCTCGCTTTGGGACGAGTGTGGATTGCGGGAATGGGTCCCGGCATGGGAATGCGCGTGCCTTCGCGATCCTTGCGGGACATCAAGCGCTCTACGTCTTCCGGCTCCGCGGCCTGGATGCGGTCGCCGGCCTCGGTCTCGAACAGAATGCGCGCATCGCGCAGCGAAATCGGCCGACTTCCCTCATTGGTCACAATGAGCCGGATGGGCATGACCCCGTGGCTCAGATAATCTACGCGGAAGATCGACTCCTTTTCTTTGGTATCGTAAGGCTCGGCAGCGATGGCCACCTGTTCCTTGTCGTGTACTTCGACGGCTGCGTAGGTGGTGGCCGGCTGCACCTCGGGCGGAGCGTGATCGCTTGCCAGAAGCGGGAGCGCGAGGGCCAGGAGCAAGCCGGAAATTCGCCACGATCTCATCGGCTTCGACTGTATCATCGTAAGATTAGACAACCTGAAAACAATTTCGGTGACCGGATGATTCTTTTTTTCTACAATCTGGCGCTCCTCGCCGCCTTCGTGGTCACCGCTCCGTGGTGGCTGTTCCGCACGGCGTCAAGGCGGCGATACCGCGAGGGCCTGAAGGAGCGGCTGGGCGAGGTTCCCACACGGGTGGCGCGCATGCGCGAGGAAGGGGGATTGCCGGTCATCTGGCTGCACGCCGTCTCCGTAGGCGAGGTGTTGGCGGTGAGCCGGCTGGTCAGCGAACTCGACTTCACCTTCCGAGCTTATCGGCTCTTTATCTCCACCACTACAGCCACCGGCCAGGCGCTGGCGCGGGAGCGTTTCGGCGTGAGCCGCGTGTTCTATTGTCCGCTCGACCTGCCGTGGGCAGTCAGCTCCTATCTCGACGCCCTCGAGCCGCGCATGCTGATTCTGGTCGAATCCGAACTCTGGCCCAACCTGCTCAACAGCTGCTTTCGCCGCCGCATTCCGGTCACCGTGGTGAATGCGCGCATCTCCGACCGCTCCTGGCCGCGCTACCAGGCGATGAAGCTCTTGTGGAAGCCGCTCTTGAGCCAGTTGAGCGCGGTGCTGGCGCAGAGCGAGGTGGATGGCGAGCGCATGACCGCCCTGGGCTGCGCGCCGCAGCGCGTTCTGGTCTCAGGCAATCTGAAGTTCGACGTGCGCGCCGCCGAAGAATCCGACGCGACGCTGCTTTTGCGCAGGCTGGCCGTCAACCTTCGCCTGGTGGTGGCGGGCAGCACGCTGGAGGGGGAAGAGGCACTTCTGCTGGAAGCCTGGCCGCGTTTGCTCGAGGCCGATCCCAACCTCGTCCTCATTCTCGCCCCGCGCCATCCGGAGCGCTTCAGCGTGGTCGCCCTGCGCGTGGCCCGCTCGTCGTTTCCCTGGGTTCGCCGCTCGGACTGGCCCTCCCGGCCCGAATTCGCCCTCGCACCGCTGCACCCGGGCGAGGTGGTTGTCCTGGACACGATCGGCGAACTGGCGTCAGTCTATTCGCTTGCCAGCCTCGCCTTCATCGGCGGCAGCCTGGTTCCCGCCGGGGGCCATAATCCGCTGGAGCCGGCGCAGTTCGGCGTGGCCGTGGTCATGGGCCCGCATTACGCCAACTTCCGCGCCATCATCGACGATCTGCTCGTGCACAAGGCCATCCGCATCACCGCGGTTGAACAGCTGGCCGAAACTCTGGGCGATATGGTGCGCGACTCGGCTGAGGCCGAAGCCATGGGCACGCGAGCCCGCGAGGTTTTCGAGCGCGAGGCCGGCGCCACCGAGCGCACCCTGCGCGTGCTGCGCCCGCTGATTGAGGCGCGCAGGCGGTGACCCGCTCCGCGCGCCCGTGGCTCGCCCCGCTCGTACCGCTTTACCGGCTGGCCACGGCGGCGCGCGCGCTGAGTCTACGCACCGGCCTTAAACCTGTGCGCCGCCTCGGCTGGCCGGTGGTCAGCATCGGGAGCCTTTCGGCGGGAGGAGCCGGCAAAACGCCGCTCGTCATCGCTCTCGCACGCGCACTTGCGCAAGGCAGCCCGTCCGCCGGCGCGAGTCGCGGGCCCTGCTGCATGAATGTCGACGTGCTCTCGCGCGGTTACGGCCGGCTGCGCGCTGTGCCCGCACGCGTCGATGCCAACGGAACCGCCGACGATTTTGGCGATGAGCCCCTTCTGATTGCACAAGCGACCGGCCTGGCGGTCTACGTCGCGGCGCAGCGCTACAACGCCGGCCTGCTCGCCGAGCGCGAAGCAGAGTCCGGCGCCGTCCGTGATTCTGCGTCCGCGCCCGATCGCGAAGAGCCTCAGGCGCCTGCGGACTCGGATTTTATCGGCGTGCCCGATGGCCGCTCGCTGCCGCAAGGGGTCGTGGTAAGCCGCGCTGCCGGCGATCCGAAATGGGCGCGGCGGGAAGCGCAGAGGCGCGAGCCCCTCGCCGTTCACCTGCTCGACGACGGATTTCAACATCGCGAGCTTCATCGCGACGTGGACATCGTTCTACTGAGCCGCCACGACTGCGAAGATCGACTACTGCCCTCGGGGAATCTGCGCGAACCGCTCAGCGCGCTGCGCCGCGCGTCCATCCTCGCGGTTCCCGCCGGGGAAGCCGGTCTCGCGAACGAGCTCCATTGGGAAGGCCCCGTCTGGCGCCTGCACCGCCGCATAGAGGTTCCACTGGTCGCGTCGCCGGTGGCCGCGTTCTGCGGCATTGCGCGCCCCGAGCAGTTTTTTTCGGGGCTCACCGCGGCCGGCGTCTCTCTGGCCGCGCGAATCGCTTTCCCCGATCACCACCGCTACACGCTGGCCGACGTCGCCCGGCTGCGCAACGCCGCGCAGAGCGCCGGAGCCGCCGCGTTCCTGACCACCGAAAAAGACCGCGTGCGGCTTGGGCCTTTCGCCAGGCAGCTCGCCGAGACGATTCCTCTCGATGCTGCGCGGCTGCACATAGAAATTGAAGAGGAAAGTGCGGCGCTTGAGATGCTTCTCGGTTTACTGCCGACCGCGGGCGGAAAGAGCGGGCCATAAACGCTCAGGCGCCCCGAAGTTCTCCGCGGCTGAAAACTTCCAGCATCTCCTTTTCGCCTGGCGGATTGAGCACGAAGCGCGCGGCAAAGTTATCGCGGTCAGGATAATCGCTTGCGCGGATGCGGTCTGCGGCGTCAGCGAGATCGTAGGCCGTGTGGCGCAGTTCCACACCGGACGCGAGCAGCAGCCAGTATGCGCCCGGCTCGGCGAAGGGCATTCCCACGCTGCCCGCATTGACCACGCGGGTGCTGCCGATCCTGCGCTCGAACTGCATATGCGTGTGCCCGCAAACGACCAGGTCCGCGTTCACTCTCGCGAAGACCGGGCGGAGGCGCTTCTCGTCGGTGAGCCGCGTGAAGATCTCGTTCTCATCGCGAGGGGTTGCGTGGCAAAAAGTCACCTCGCCCAGCCCTTCGACATTCACTTCGATCGTTCTGGTCCACGCGGAAAGGAGCTCCCGGTGCGCTCGGATTTTTTGCGCTGTCCACTGGATGAGGGGGCGCTGCTGCTCGGGCATTCCCCGAGGAACTCGCCCGGCCATCTCCTCGAGAACAGCGATCTCGCAATTTCCATAGAGGCACTGCACGGGCACTTCGATCCGGAGGAGGCGCTCGATTGTTTCACAGGGAAACGGCCCCGGAACCACATCGCCACCGACGATGATCCGGTCCACGCCGAGCGCGTCGATTTCGACAAGAACGCTCTCGAGGGCGGGAAGATTGCCGTGAATGTCGTAGAGCGCCGCGATTCTCACGAGATTCTCTGCTCATTGCTTCGGTACGGCCGGCTGCAGCCACGCTCCGTCGCCGGCCGAGTCCCACACGTCGAAGCGCACCCACTTTTTTCCCGTCGCGTCGAAGGGAATGCGGAAGCTCTTGGTTCCGAACGGCCCGGTATCCGTGAGCCGGATGATTTTGCGGTCCACCTTCGTCCCATCGCTCCACACCAGCTCCGCAAACTCGAGCGGAAACGTGTATTCGATGGTCGCCGTGTAGACGCTGTTCGCGCCCGCGCCCTCGATGCCCCACTTGTGAAACAGAATCTCTCCGGTGGTGCCGAAGAAATTGCCGGCGCGAATCCCGTCCACAATCGGCGACCAGCTTTCGTTGTGCGCAGGGACCTTGTCGAGCTTCAAATAGTTGATCGCGAGCAGCGGGTAGGTCTCGTCGCTCGGGACTTTCATGTAGGTATCGCCCTCGGCAAGCATGAATTTCGGCTTCGGGGCCCAGTTGCTCATGTCGTCGTTTACGCCGAAGCAGCGCACCTCGCAGAGCCGCGCTTCAGACAAGTCCACCGGCAGCGACTCCCACGAGGCGCCGATGAACCGGTCGCTCAAAAAGAAATCCTCGTCTTTGTACAGATCCGGGTACATCGCCGAGCTCTTGGTGCGCGGGTGCGCGGTCCAGATGATTCCCTGCTCGCGATTGACGAAGTTCTCCACGTCCTCGATCGATCCCAGGTGGTATACGTGCCCATAGGTGGGATCGTCTTCTTCGAAGCTCTGGTCGGCAGGCCGAGGCACGGCGTGGGAAAAATACACCGGCCTGGGGAGCATCAGGTACCAGTGCCCGCCCAGAAAGCTGTTCACTTCTTCGGCAGGCATCACCAGGAAATCGCGGTCGCTCATCTTGCGCGCGCCCTCGAAGTAGAGCTTCTGCTCGTAAAACCGCTTCGGCCCGGGATCGCCGTAGTCGGAGTCGTCGTGAAAATCGGCGAGGTAGACAATGTTGATGCCCAGCCCGCGAAACACAGGAACCCAGGTGGGCATGAAGTCCGAGGTGCCGCGGTCGCGGATCATCTCGTTGAAGTCGAGATGAAAGTGCCCGGTCAGGGTCTTGAAACCGGGCACCGGCTTGTACGCGTCATCGTGCGTGTAGGCGAGCACGTCCTCCTGCGTGGCGCGCGCGCTTTCGGGGCTCAGGTAGTAGTAGACGGCCATGCGCTGCACCGTTCCCGGCGGCGCATTGTAGAGCGCGTAGTTGTAAATCTGGCTGCGCGCCACGTGCACGCGCCGGTTCCAGACTGCGTCGGTCTGGCCCCACGGCGCATAGCCCCGCCCGTGTTCGGGCTGCATCACGCCCAGCGAGAAGCTCCGCTCGCCGTCCTTGCGGTAATACACATAGCCCAGGTTGACCTCGTTCTCGCGCGCAAAGAAAAACTTGTGCGGGGGCGGAAAAATCGCGAGCGCGCCTGCGCCCGCATCGAGGATCTCCAGGCGATTCCGGGCCTGCAGATCCACCGGCTGCGCATTCACATCCCCGCCGAATTCATACTTCTGCCACACTTGCGCGTCGTCGCGCCATTCAAGTTTTGCCGCGGGCTGGATCGGGAAGCCTTTGAGGCCCGCCTTGTAAAGGAACGCCACATTTTGTGCGTCGGTTTTCGCGCGCGCCTCCTGCCGCAGCAGGTTCGCGCCCTTATACACGGTGAACTGGAGATCGCCCGCAAAGATTCCCAGCGTGAGCCCGTTGAAAATCACGCTCACGCGGTCGCCGTCGCTTTCCACGCGGCACGTGCTCGCCGCGTAGCTCACGCTTGCGCGCTTCACCTCGTCAGCCGTGCGACCCGGGCCCACCAGGTGGTTGTCTTCGGTTCCCGGAATCTCCAACGGCGCATCCCAGAACACGTTCCACTTGTACTCGTTCTCCGCTTCCGGCGTGTCGTTGTGGTTCTTTTTGAGGATGTCGAGCTCCGTGGTCGAAATCCGCCTGCGCCCGGTGGTGACCTCGAAGTCCGGCGTCAACTCTTTGCCCAGCTCGATCCAGGCGCCGCCCGCCTTGCGCGCCGCCAGCTCCGCGATGACCGGCTGGCCGACCCCGCCTTTCATCCGCAGCGCAAACCGCGCCCGCAGCTCCTCGCCGCGCTCGCCCGGCCAAGTCAGCTCCACCCCGTCCGGAGCCGCAAGGATGCTCATGCCCGGCGCCGGCTTGGCGCCGCTCCGGTTGCACGGGAAACTCTGTGCGCCCGCAGCAGCGGCAACAAGCGCGAGCGCGAACGCAACGCACACCGATCTCATGGGAACCCCCGCGATGCCGGGAAATTGCGGCAACTCATTCTAGTCGGGCTCCCCGCGCGCGAGCTTTTCACGCGGTTCAGAATCGAATCAGACCTTGAGGAAAATCTTTTTCCGATACAACATCCACACCGGCACAAAGCACGCCGCCGTAAAGGAGACGGAATAGGCGAAGGCGGCCCACCCGGGATCAGGGATGTGCGCAAAGAAGTGCACGTGGGCGTACCAGAGGGGGTTTGACCACCGCCCCAGGTCGTGGAAGCGGATGAGTTCGAGCGTTGGTCCGAGGAGCTCGCTCACCATGTACGCCACGATGGCATTCGATCCGAAGACCAGCCATGGCCACGCCAGCGCGCGGGTCGCCCCCGTTCTGCCGCGTCCGCGCACCTCCATCGCCCAGTAGAGCAGCGCAAAGAGCGCCAGGGACCACCCCGCCGCCACCAGCACATAGGAGCTCGTCCACATCTTCTTGTTGAGTGGAAACTCGAGCGACCAGAGATAGCCGATCGCCAGGCCCAACGCAGCGCCCGCCGCCAGCCCCGCAGCCTTGGCGCGCGGGGAACGCCGCCCGCGCAGCCACAGCCCTGCAAGCAACCCGAGCAGCGTGGTGCCGAGAGCGGGAATGTCGCTCAGCAATCCCTCGGGATCGCGCGCATCGTGCGCAGGCGCATCTTCATAGAGATGGCCGGGCATGAGCTGCCGGTCAAGCCAGGCCACGATGTTCTGGTTTCTGTCGAGAAACGGCACATCGCGCGCCGGCATACCCGCGCCCGGCACCGGAACCCAGCGCACCAGCACCCAGTAACCCAGGAGCACCACCACCAGCGCCACCACTTTCGTGTTCACGCGCCGGTCCCACAGATAAAACAGCTCGACGATCAGGTAGCAGATCGCAATCCGCTGCAGCACGCCGTAAAACCGCATGTGCTCCCAGTGAAAATAGGGAAAGTTGTTGACCACAATTCCGAAGGCGAAGAGAACCACCGCACGCACCACCGTATGCCGCGCAAGTTGCGCCCGCCGCTGGCCCCGGGCCAGGCGCGCCTGCGTGGCCAGCACGATGGAGACGCCCACGACGAAGAGAAACGTGGGAAAAACGAGATCCGTGGCCGTGAAGCCATTCCAGGCGGCGTGGTTCATCTCTTTCCACGATCCCGGGCCGCCGTTGTTGTTCACCATGATCATGAAGGCGATGGTCACGCCGCGCAGAACGTCGAGCGAGACCAGGCGCTTGCCGGGCGCCGGCGCCGCGCAGCTCCCTGCGGCGAGATGCGGTGCGGAGGCGACAACGGAATCGGCCATAGGCTTCTCCAGACTCGTTTTTCGCGACGCGCCGCGTTTGCCCCGATGCGCGCGATGCACACTACCCTACGCGCCCACGGCCTCACTCGCCAAGTGCTTCGAAAACTCCAGGCGGTTGTGGCGTCGTTTAGCTAGTTGCATAAATGGTCGGGAGACGAGATGGAAACATGTCTCAGGGGCTAAAAGCCCAATGATTATCCGGGCATTGCGGCCCGGCTAAAGCCGTGCCCTTTTACAATGCTATTTATGCAACCAGTCCCTGCGCGTGATTGGCGCAGGGGCGGGATCGCACCCAACCCCCGGCCCCGCCAACCCTGCCAAAGTACCGCCCCGCGCTGCTACACTCGACGCTTCAGGAAATACTCAGCATGACTACACCCGTAATGCCGCCGGAGAAGCCCGCAGCCGAATTCCAACCCTTCGTTCCCGCGCACGAAAAGCCGCCCGAGTTCACGCTGCGCGCCCTCCTGCTGGGCTGCTTCTTCGGCCTGGTCTTCGGCGCCGTCAGCGTGTACGTGGGCCTGCGCGCCGGCCTTACCGTGGCCGCCTCCATCCCCATCGCGGTGCTCTCCATCAGCATTCTCCGCGTGCTGGGCCGCTCCTCCATCCTCGAGAACAACATCGTCCAGACGACCGGCAACGCCGGCCAGTCCATCGCCGCCGGCGTCATCTTCACCCTCCCCGCGCTGGTGTTTCTCGGCTTCGATCTCGAGTACGCGCGCATCTTCATGCTCGCCCTGATCGGCGGCTGGCTCGGCGTCCTCTTCATGATTCCCCTGCGCCGAGAGCTCATCGTGCAGGAACATGGCGTACTGCCGTTTCCCGAGGGCACCGCCTGCGCCGACGTGCTCATCGCCGGCGAAAAAGGCGGGGGCCTTGCCGGCCGTGTCTTTCTGGGCCTCGGCCTGGGGAGCCTCTACACGCTCTTCCAGAACAGCAATCTCTTCCGCGCGTGGCCGGAGCAACCCGAGTACCGTCCCGACTTCGGCACGCAGCACATCCTCAAAGGAGCTTCCATCAACGCCGACGCCACCAGCGAATACCTCGGGGTGGGCTACATCATCGGCGCCCGCGTGGCCGGCATTCTTTTCGCCGGCGGCGTGCTCTCCTGGCTGGTGATCATGCCGCTCATTTATTTCTTCGGCAAAGAGATCAACCACCCCATCTATCCCGGCCTTGTCCCCATCGCGCAGATGGGCCCGGGCGATCTGTGGTCCACCTACATCAAGCCCATGGGCGCGGGGGCCGTGGCCGCCGCCGGACTCATCACCCTGATTAAAACCCTGCCCACCATCTGGAGTGCGCTGAACGCCGGCCTCAAAACCATGCGGCCCGGCACCGCGACAGCGCAGGCCGCGCCCATCCGCACGGATAACGATCTCTCCATGCGCGTAGTGATCCTCGGCTCGCTGGTCGTCGTGGCGCTCATGTTCGTCTTCCTGGAGTTCAGGCCCGTGCCCGGCGCGTTCGTGGGCTGGGCTGCGAATCTCGCCGCCGCGTTGCTGGTGGTCATTTTCGGCTTTCTTTTTGTCACCGTCAGCTCGCGCATCGTGGGCATCGTCGGCTCCTCGGCCAGCCCGGTGAGCGGCATGACCATCGCCACGCTCATGGCCACGGCCGCCATTTTTCTCGTGCAGGGATGGACCGCGCCGGCCTTCGGCGCGCTCGCCATCACCATCGGCGGCGTGGTCTGCATCGCCGCCTCCAACTCCGGCGACACTTCACAGGACCTGAAGACCGGCTACATCGTCGGCTCCACGCCGCGCCTGCAGCAGATCGCGCTGATGATCGGCGTGGTGGTCTCCACCGTGGTCATCGGCTTCACCCTCAACCTGATGAACACGGGCCTGCAGGAGTTCGACGCCGCCGCGCAGCCCTGGAACCTGAACGCCCCGCATCCCGGGGTCACCATCCAGTCCGACACGCACCATCTCCCGAATGAATTCCGCGTGCAGTCCGCCGACGGCAAGACCTTCACCACGCGCCACAAATCCGAGTTCATCTTGTTGAACGCCATCGGCTCGACCGAACTGCAGGACGGCAAATATCTCTACGCGCCCTCGTCGGGCAAAATCGAGGTGCACTGGATTCAGGGAATCGGCTCGGCCGCCGCGCCCGCGCCGCAGGCCCGCCTCATGGCCACGGTGATCAACGGCATTCTCAGCCGCAAACTGCCCTGGGGACTGGTCCTGATCGGCGTCGCGCTGGTGATTGCCGTCGAGCTGCTCGGGATTCGCTCGCTGCCCTTCGCCGTGGGCGCGTATCTGCCCATCGGCACCACGCTGCCCATCTTCGTCGGCGGCCTGGTGCGCGGACTGGTGGATCTTGCCGCGCGCCGCGCGGGCCACGGCGAAGATGCGGAAAGCGAAATCTCGCCCGGCTCGCTCTATGCTTCGGGATTGATCGCCGCAGGCGGCATCGTGGGCCTGTTTGGCGTGGGCCTTAAAGCCTACGAGGCCACCGTCGGCAAAGGCGACGTTCTCAACTTCCCGCACGGCCTTCCGTTCGCCCTGCTCGACAGCAATTACGTCGCCGTGCTGGCCTTCGCCGCGCTCGCGTACTCGCTGTATTACTTTGCGAGGAGGCCGCTGAAGAAGTAACTCGCGACATCCGCAAGACGGAGCGCAGCGAGCAGGATAGTGTCGCGGGGTTATCGAACAGGCGCCGCAACGCTAGAGTCGGTTGCATAAATGGTCCGAAGAAGAGATGAGAACATCCCTTAGGGGCTAAATCCCCAATGTTTATGCGGTTTCTTGCGGCCCGGCTCAAGTCACCCCATCGAGCACAAATCGCTCGATGGGGACGCGCGACAAGCCGTGCCCTTTTACAGTGCCCTTTATGCAACCAGTTCTAGAAAGGCATCCTGGTTGTCCAGAGGCAGAGCCTGGGCGGTTTGGCCATCTTGGGCCATTTCAGGGGACGGTTGCGCAGCTCCAGCTTCAGCGGCCTCTGCTGGTGCAGAGCGCACACCGGTTTCACCACCAGGGTTTTGACGGAGGCTTGGGTGAACAGGCAGACTGCGCCGAGCCAGTCGCGCATGTGGCCATCGGCCCACCAGGCGATGTGCACGCCCTCCCAGTCGTATACACACTCCTCTTCCAGAAAGGCCAGCGCCTGACCTTCCAGGCCATAGATGTTTCCGTTGGCGTGCAGCCACGCATAGGTCTGGCCGTGCTGGTTGTAAAGCGCCTTCACGCAGCGTTTGCCGCTCCTGCTCCCCACTATAGCGGCTCGCGGCTTGCGACGCGCTCCTTGCGCAGGCATGCGGCGCGGATCGAGGAGTCGCGGCCCAGCGCGCCTGCTGCTTTCAGACCTCACTCGTGGCGCAGCGCCTGCATGGGCTCCACGCCGGCGGCGCGACGGGCAGGAATCCAACTGGCGGCCAGCGCGACCAGCAGCAGCATGAAACCCGCGCAAGAAAGGGTGAGGGGATCGGAGGCGGTGATGCCGTAGAGCATGGAGCGGACGAACCGCGCCAGCAGGAAGGAGGCGCAGAGTCCGAGGGCGATTCCCGCAAGGGAGAGCCGCGAGGCCTCGCTGAGAATCATGGCCAGCACCTGCCTCGGAATTGCGCCCAGCGCCAGCCGCACGCCGATCTCGCTGGTCCGCTGGACAACCGAATAAGCCATGATGCCGTAAATGCCCACGCAGGCCAGCACCAGGGCGAGCACGCCGAAGCCGCTGGTAAGCACCGCGAAGATCCGCTGCTGGCGGAGATTGGCTGCGATTTGCTCGTCCTGGGTGCGCACATCGAGCATCGGCAACTCCGGATCAACCTGCCGCAGGGCATCGCGGAGCGACGGCAAGATGGCCTGCGCGTCGAGCGTGGTGGAGACGGCAAACGTCGCTTCAGGAATGCCGTTCAGCTTCTGCCAATAGGGCTGATAGAAGGTGGGCTCTGCGCTTTTGCTGACGCGATAGTACCGCGCATCTCCGCAAACGCCGACGATTGCAATGGTCGCGGGGTGATGCCCGCCGGTTTCAAAGGTTCTGCCGATGGGATTCACACCCGGGTAGTAGGTTTTCGCCGCAATCTGGTTGATAACCGCAACCAAGGGTGAAGTCGACGTGTCGCTGGCAGTGAAACTGCGACCGGCCACGATGGGGATGCCGAATGTCTCAAAGAAATGCATACCCACGCCGTTGGAGAGCACACTCGGGTTTCCCTCCGGCTTGCGCTTCTGTCCCTCGGGAATGAAAGTGTTGTTGATGGCGTTTCCCGCAAGGAGCGGAACTTCGGTGAGAGTCGCGCGGCGGACGCCGGGAACGGTGGACAATCGCTCTTCCAGTCGCTGCAGGACCAGATTTCTCATCGCGCCTGGATAACGCTTCTCCGGCGGTTGCACATTGAAGAGGAGCAGATTATGCGGCTGGAGACCCAGCGGAGCCCGACCCAACTGCATCAGCGTGCGCACGAATAACCCCGCTCCCACCACCAGCAGCACCGAAAGCGCCACCTGGAAGACGACGATGGCTTTTCCGGTGAGCCCGCGCCTGCGCTGCGTACTCGTTTGTCCCGTGTCCTTGAGGCCCGCGCTCACCTGCAGGCGCGAGGCCTGCCAGGCGGGCACGAGGCCGAAGACGATGCCGGTGAGGATCGAGACGGCCACGGCAAAGGCGAAGATCGACCAGCTGAATTTGGCCGAGAACGCCGGCGGCGCCCACGCGTTCGACAAGAGCCGGGGGAGCGCGTTGCGCATCGCCCACGCCAGCAGCAATCCGCCCGCGCCGCCCATCAGGGAGAGCAAAAGGCTCTCCGTCAACATCTGGCGCAGAATGCGCCCGCGGCCCGCGCCCAGAGCAAGACGCGTGCTTGTCTCGCGCCTGCGTGCGCCTGCCCGCGCCAGCAGGAGGTTGGCGAGGTTGGCGCATGCCAGCAGCAGCACCAGGCCGGCGAGCGCCAGGAGCACATAGATCGGTTTCTCCAGGCCTTCGGTCGCCGGGTTTTGGCCGCGGCTTCCGTCGCGCAGCAGCAGCTTGGGGATCTGGCTATCACTCTTCACCGCAAAGTTTGCGCGCACGGCGGCGCTCAAGGCCACGTTGAGCGAACTTTCGGCGCTGGCAGCAGAGACGCCCGGTTTCATGCGCCCCATGACCAGCACCCACCAGAGGTCCTTCTTCGTTAACAGCGAGGGCGACCCCGCGGGATCGAAATCCTGCGGAGCGACGATGGGCTGCATACTGAAGGGCAGAAAGATGTCCGGCGTTCCCTGCGCCGAGTACGCTCCCGTGAATCCGGGCGGATTCACGCCCACAATGGTCATGGGCGTCGCATTTACCTGAATGATCGTTCCAATCACATCCGGCGAACGCCCGAAATGCGTTGTCCAGAGCCGGTCGCTGATGGTGACCACCGGCCCGCTGCCCTCTTCGGCGTCATCCGACTCCTGAATGCCGCGTCCCAGTTGCGGGCGCACGCCGAGCACGGAGTAATAGTTGCCCGAGACCATCTCCGCGTCCAGCGACTCCGCATTGCCATGCATCGTGACCGTCATGCGTCCGTACGGCTTGAACGCCATCACATCCTCGAGCACGCGATTTTGACGGCGCAACTGCTCGTACACCGGATAAGTGAAAGACGTGGTCACGGACCCGCCATCCGGCAGATCATCCCACCACCCCCACAGTCCCTGAATCACTCCGTCCCGAGGATTGCTCAAATAGAACATCCGCAACTGCTCGGGGCGGGGAACATGAAGCCGGTCAAGCAGCATGTGCTGCGCCACGGTAAAGATGGCCGTGTTTGCGCCGATTCCCAAAGCCAGCGAAACGACGGCAATGGAGGCGAACCCCGGGCTCTTGCGCAGGATTCTCAGGGCGTAACGCAAGTCGGCCCAGAGCTGGTCCCACCAGAGCAGGCCGAGCGAGGCACGCATCTCCTCCTTGTGCTTGAGCGCCGGCCCGAGCGCGATGCGCGCGCGCCGCGCCGCCTCTTGAGGAGAAAGTCCCGAGCGGATCAGATCGCCGGTCAGGCTCTCCAGATGGCACGCCAGCTCCGACTCCATGCGCTGTTCCAGCGCGCGGCGGCGGAAGACGGAGCCAAACCAGGAGCGCGGCGGCGCAACCATGCGAGCGATCCGCAGTCTCAGGCTCATGCTTCCTCCGGCGTGGCGTGCAGAATGCCGCCGATGATTCCGGCCATGCGGTTCCACTTTCTGGTTTCCGCGTTCAGCAGCTCCCGGCCGGCGCGGGTGAGCCTGTAGTACTTGGCCTTGCGGTTGTTCTCGCTTTCACCCCATTCGCTCGCAATCGCGCCCTGGTGCTCCAGCCGGTAGAGCGCCGGATAGAGCGATCCCTGCTGAATCACCAGCTTCTCGCCGGAGAGCTGCTCGATGCGCAGCAGAACTCCATAGCCGTGCAGAGGCCCGAGCGAAACCGCTTTCAGGATGAGCAGGTCCAGCGTTCCCTGCAACAGGTCAATCGGTTTCTCCTGCGCCATGCTCTCTCCTCGACAATCTAGGAAAGCACGATAGCCGGTCTCTCCTAGATTGTCAAGGAGAGCCGGCGGAGGCGCATTCGCGGCAGGGCTGGCCTACACTGGAGCCCATGCGCCTCTTCCTGGCCATTCCTCTGGCCGAGTCCGTGGCAGCGGAGCTGGCCGGGGTCGCATCCCATCTGCGCTCCAGGGCGCCCGATCTGCGCTGGTCCGCGGCCGAGTCCTGGCACATCACCCTCCAGTTCCTGGGACACACTACGCCCGCGCAGTACGAATGCCTCATCCCGCGCCTGGCCGCTGTTCACGCTTCGCCCGTTCCCGTTCAGCTCGCCGGCCTGGGCATCTTCGAGCGTGCGGGCATCCTGCACCTGGGCGTCGAACCTGCCGCTCAGCTCCTTCAACTTCAGCAGAAGATTGTCGCCGCGACTACCCCTTGCGGCTTCGAGGCGGAGTCCCGCCCCTACCATCCCCACATCACGCTCGCGCGCGCCAAAGGCGCCAGCGCCGTGCGCAGCCTGCGCGCGCTCGCCGCACGCCTTCCCGCGCAAAACAAATTTTCCCGCTTCACGGCCTGCGAGTTCCTGCTGTACGAGAGCCATCTCTCGGCGTCGGGCTCGACGTATGAGGTTCGGCAACGATTTTCATTCGCGGTGGAGTGACCGCGGTTTCTGGCCTTCGATGTGCCCCGGTCCCTTGCTCTCTTGCCGGCAGTGGGTCGGTTTCAAGAAACGTCGAAAAGGGACTAAACAGGCTGCGGAAATAGGCGCGATTTTGGTTGGAGGTCACGAAGGGCATCCCTCAGGGGCCAAAGCCCACATTCAATTTGAGGCATTTGCGGCACGGCTCAAGCCGTGCCCTGATACAAAGCCGGTTCAAGCTGATCCGTTTCGACCCTGCTGCCTAGAGTTGGTTGCATAAATGGTCCGAAGACGAGATGGAAAGATCCCTCAGGGGCTAAAGCCCCAATGTTTATGCGGTTTCTCGCGGCCCGGCTAAAGCCGTGCCCTTTTACAATGCCATTTATGCAACCAGTTCTGGCTCCCTCGCTCCCTTCCTCCCTCGCTCCCTGTATACTGAGGTTCTGGAGCTTTCTCAGTCATGGCACAAATCTGCGACATCTGCGGCAAGGGCCCGCAATTCGGCAACAACATCTCCCACGCGCACAACGTTACGCGCCGCCGCTGGAACGTGAATCTGCAGGCCGTCAAGGCCCTGGTCAACGGCGCGCCCAAGCGCCTGCGCGTGTGCGCCAGCTGCATCAAGAGCGGCAAGGTGGCCAAGGCGTAAGCGCAATCGACAAAAGGTTTTGAATGCGACAAGCCCCGCCCGTGAGGGCGGGGTTTTTGTTGCGCGCTCCCCGTCCGCGCGCTGAGCAGAATAAGGGGAAACGCGCGAGCCGGCGCCGGTTTGCCGACTGGCTGACCGGCTAACTGGCTGACTCGCTGGCTTGCGGTCTCAGCGTCCTGCCTTCAGCGGATCGTCCCAGGGAAACGCGCCGGCATCGAGCCCATCGGGCGCCCAGCGCGCCACAATTGCCGCGGCCAGCCGGCCCAGCGTCTTTTCGCCCTCGTTGTCGCCGGTCCAGCGCTGGTCGGCATTGTCCCAGGTGAAGGCGGCGATGACGATCGGCCCGTCTTGGGTGGCGATCAGAGCCACATCGTTGCGCACCTGGTTTAGCGCGCCGGTCTTGTTGGCGATCGCGGAACCGTGCGGGCCGGTATCGAGCGGCTCGATATAGCGCGGAATCCCGTCGCGGTCCTGCTGGCTGCGCAGCATGTGCAGCATGGCTCCGCAGAGCGGGCCGTCGCCCGGCCCGCTGACCGGCTTTGCCGCGCTGCCGCCGAGCGACAACCGGCACTCGGCGAATCTTTCCATGAGCGAGGCCATCTCGCGCGCGGTCGTTTTGCCCAATCCGAACTGCGCGGACCCCAGCTTTTGCTCGGGCGTCATGGGCTCTGCGGCCGGAACAAACACCTTCTTGTAGAGCACCGTTTGCTGCAACCCTGCCTGGCGCAGGGTTGCGTCGATGTGGCTCAGACCCAGCCGGTCGATGGCCATGTTGGCTGCGGTGTTATCGCTCACCACCACCATCAGGTGCAGCACGTCGCGCAGGCTCAGCGTGAGCGGCGGGGTGAGCTGGCCGAGCACGCCGGAGCCGGGCGCCTGGTTCTCCCGGGTGAGCGTGAGCTTGTCGTCGAAGGACGCGCGCCCGGCGCGAATCTGCTCGGCCGCATCGAGCAGAATGGCGAGCTTGATTGTGGACGCGGTCTTTACCGGCTCGTCGGGCGCCAGCGAGGCCGTGCGGCCGGTGCGCAGATCGTGCGCGTATAGGGCCACCCTTCCCCGATGCGCAGCGGCGATGGCTTTCAATGCGGAATCGAGTTGCGGATCGTCCCGAAGGGCCGGCGGCTGCGCGCGCGCCGAAAGTGCGCCGGCAGAGGCAAGAAGCAGAACCGCCGCAACCACACGTTGGAGGCCCATGCCGCCCAGTGTATTCCCGCGAGCCGGATTGGTTGAACGCGGGTGGATTGAACGCCGGCGCGCCTTTGCGGTGCAGGAGTCCGCCGGAATTACTTGGCCCGCTCAAAGGTCAGCGATGCGGAGTTGATGCAGTAGCGCAGCCCCGTTGGCCGCGGGCCATCAGGAAATACGTGGCCCAGGTGCCCGCCGCAGCGCGCACACGTCACCTCAGTGCGCCGCATGCCGAAGCTGCGGTCCTCGTGTTCCTCCACGGCTTTTGAGTCCGAGGGAATCATGAAGCTGGGCCAGCCGCATCCCGAGTCGAACTTGGCCCCGCTCAGGAACAGCAGCGCTCCGCATGCCGCACAATGGTAATTGCCCGTCTCGTGATTCTGGGTCAACGCGCCGGTAAACGGCCGCTCCGTGCCCTTTTCCCGGAGCACGCGATACTGCTCGGGCGTCAGCGCCGCACGCCACTCCGCCTCACTGCGCACAACTTTTTCCGGTGTTTCGCTCACGGCTCAAACCTCGCATCCTTTTCCGATCTTCGCGTCACGGACATTGGATGCGCAAGAGGGGAACAAGCCGCAGAGCGCCGCGGTTAGATCTCGGCCACGAGCTCGATCTCAATGAGAACGTCTTTGGGCAGCCGGGAGACCTCAACCGTGGAGCGCGCCGGCGGCGGTGCGCCGTTCTTGCCCAGATAATTTCCGTAGATGGCGTTCATGGCCAGAAAATCGCTGAAGTCCTTGAGGTAAACGGTCGACTTGACGACTTTGTCGAGACTGGTTCCCGCTTCTTCGAGGATGGCTTTGAGGTTTTCGAGCACCTGGGCGGTCTGCTCGGCAATGCCGCCGCGGATCACCTGCCCGGTGGCGGGCTCGAGCGGAATCTGCCCGGCGGTGAAAACCAGATTGCCTACGCGAATGGCCTGCGAATAGGGCCCGATGGCCGCGGGCGCCCGGCTCGTTGAAATGGCTACTGCGCTCATTTGTCCTCGTTTTCTGATGCTTCTCTGTTCTCTACGTTACGCCGGCCGCGTTCAAGAAACCGTGCGGGCAGGTGCCCTGCCTGCGCCAAAAGCGGCGTCCGCTCCCCCGATGGGGGAGCGGACACGCATGCTCATAAGATTTCCGTAAGAGTGTGCCCGCCGAACCGGCGGGCGGCCGGTTCTAACGAACGTGCAGATTGGCCAGCGTTCCTCCGGCAAGCATCATCGCCAGGAGCCAGTAAGCGGCGTTGATGGCGAAAAGCGTAGCCGGACGGCGCTCGAAGATGTGCTGCGTAAACAGGGGCGGCGCCATGAATCCAAGCCAGCACAACGCTCCCAGATAAACGCCGTCAGGGAAGCGATTTCCGCCGGTCCAGCTGATAATGTACGCCAGCACGAACGAGAGGATCAGGTTGGCGATGAACGAGGTCACCATCCCGAACCAGGCGCTCTTGGGCTTTTCGCCGCCGCCCGAGCCCACCAGGCTCATCCATCGTTCTTTGAATACATAGCCGTACCAAAGCCAGCCCAGCAGCCACTGGATCACGGTGGCAATCAGGACTGCTATCCAATTGACGCGAAAATGGTCCATATTCAGAAAACCCTCCACACTGGTGTCGATTCCGGTCCGCAGGCACAGCGAACGCGGAAGCTTGGATCAAAGAAGACGATCGCAGAAAAAAGGAATCGCTTCTTCACTCTGCGGTCTGGGGTTACCAGTGTCAAGGTAAAACACACGAAGGTAAGTTACTTAACAGGCACATGTACAACTTTGGAGGGTGCAGTTCAGCGCCGTTTGAGGGCTTCCAATTCTTCCAGGGTTCGCGGCCAATCCGCCCCCAGAAGGCGCGATAAACTTCTGTCTGCCAGCACCTTGCCGCCCGTCTGGCAGGGGGCGCAGTAGTTGGTCTCGTTGTCGGCGTAGCGGATGCGCTGCACCGGGCTGCCACAGCGCGGGCAGGGCTTCCCAAATCGGCCATGGACGGCCATCTCCGGCCGGAAGGCCGTAACCCCTTCGGGGAATTTTTTCCCGGCCTCGGTGGAGAGCCTTTCCACCCAGACAGCCAGTGTCTCGCGCGTGGCGGCAAACAGCCGCTTCCACTCCTCCGGCTTGAGCTTGTGCGTGAGCGCAATGGGCGAGAGCCGGGCAGCGTGCAGAATTTCGTCGGAATAGGCGTTGCCGATACCGCTGACAATGCGCGGATCGGTGAGCGCGCGCTTGAGGGTTCGATTCTCTTCGGTGAGAGCGGACCGGAACGCATCGAGCCCGGTCAGGGGTGAAAAAATTTCGAGGCCTCCAGGATCGATGTCTTGGAGATCGTTCCCGCCGCGCAGCACGTGCAGCGACGCGCGCCGCTTGGATCCGGCTTCGGTCAGGGTGAGCGTGCCCGCGGAAAAATCGAGAGCGAGCAACGCATTACGTCCGGCGAGTTTGGCGCGCGCCGGCTTCCAGTGCAGGCGGCCGGCGATCATCAGGTGGATGACAAGCCAAATGTCTCCTTCAACGCCGATGGCGATGCGCTTGCCGATGCGGCGCAGCGCGTGCACGGTTTTTCCTTCCGCGCTGGCGAGGGGCGGATCGACGGTGCGCAGCAGGAATACGCTCTGCAGGCGCACGCGCTCGAGCACTTGTCCCAGGATGCGCGGCTCGAGCGCGGCGATATAGGCGGAGATGTCGGGGAGTTCGGGCATTCCTCATCGATTTTCGCCCGCGACCTGGTTCCTGCCAAGAAAACTCTTCAAGCCTGCGATGAATTTTGTTCAGGCGAGGATCGCGTTATCGATGAGACGAGTCGAGCCGACGCAGGCCGCGACGGCAAAGAGCGTTCCGGGTGCGGCGATCTCGACCGGCTCGAGGGTCGCCCAATCGACGACCGCGACGTAATCCACGCGCACGCCAGGCTCAGCGGAGAAGATCTCGCGTGCCGCGGCGATGAGTGCGCCGGATCGCCGTTCGCCCTGCGCCGCAAGGGCTTCCACCTGCCGCACCGCGCGGCTCAGCGCGAGCGCCTGCTTGCGCTCTGCGGGACTCAAGTACGCGTTGCGCGAGCTCAGCGCGAGGCCTTCGGCGTCGCGCACGGTCGGGCAGACGACAATTTCCGTGGCCACTCGCAGATCGAGCGCCGTGCGCCGGATCACGGCCACCTGCGCGGCATCTTTCTGCCCAAAGAACGCGCGGTCCGGCTCGGCGGCGATCAAGAGCTTGGTGACCACCGTGGCCACGCCGCAAAAGTGTCCCGGCCGGGACTGGCCGTCGAGGCGATTTCCCAAGTCACCCACGTCGACGAACGTTGTTGCGCCTGCCGGATACATTTCTTCGACACTGGGCGCGAAGAGCGCGTCGACGCCCTCGGCTTCGGCGAGCGCGCAGTCGGCCTCAAAGGCACGGGGATAGCGCGCAAAATCCTCGAGCGGCCCGAATTGCGTGGGATTGACGAAGAGGCTGAGTGCGGTGAACCCGCATGAGGCGCGCGAGGAGCGAAGGAGCGAAACGTGGCCGGCGTGGAGCGCGCCCATGGTGGGGACGAGACCAATCAAGGAGCCAATGGAATTGCCGCCATTATTCCGTTTGCTGCGCGACCACCGGCGCAGTTCGGCAACCGTGCGCAGAATCTCCATCACGAGTGGGTGAATTCTTCCCACTCTTCCACAGCGTCCCGATTGACGATTGCTTCGCTCTCGTCGAACTCCATGCGCAGGTTTCTGCGCGCGGCGCCGGGCAGATGATAACTCTCGGCATCGGAGGGAAACGCGCGGTGCTCCACGTCCTCGCGATAGTGCTCGACGGCGGAGCGGATCAGCGCGCCCGCATCGGCGTAGCGGCGCACGAACCTGGCCGCGGGCGCAAAGGTGAGCCCGAGAAGGTCGTGGAAGACGAGGATCTGGCCGTCGCACCCGGGCCCGGCGCCGATGCCGATGGTGGGAATGTCGAGCTCGGCGGTGATGGCTTCGGCCGCCTCCCGTGGAATGCCTTCGAGCACCAGTGCGCCCGCTCCCGCCGCGGCAAGCGCCCGCGCATCGCCCTTGAGGCGCCGCGCCGCTTCCACGGTACGCGCCTGCACGCGATAGCCGCCCATGCGATGCACGCTCTGCGGGGTCAGTCCAAGGTGGCCCACCACCGGAATCTCGGCCGCAGTGAGCGCGCGCACCAGTTCCGTGCGCGGCCCCTCGACCTTGACCGCCTCCGCGCCGCCCTCCTTGAGGAATCGGGCTGCATTCGCAACCGCTTCGGCTAGCGAGGCGTGATAGCTGCCGAAGGGCATGTCGGCCACCACCAGCGCACGGCTTACGCCGCGGCGCACGGCGCGCGTGTGGTGCAGCATCTCGTCCACGGTGACCGGCAGCGTGTTCTCGTAGCCCAGCACCACCATGGCCAGCGAATCGCCCACCAGCACCAGATCGATGCCGGCCTCGTCGACGATGCGCGCCGAGGCGTAGTCGTAGGCGGTAAGCGCAGCGATGGGCTTGCCCTGGCGCTTCATCTCCGCCAGTGCGGGCATGGTGACTTTGGGAAGAGTGGTCAGTGCAGTCGAGGACCGACTGCCTGTGGGGAAGTGCGTAAGACTCATCGCGTCTCCAGTGCCGCTCCGCAGACTCAGGATGCGACCCGAACAAGCTGAGTATACGCCCAAGGCAGATGGGAAAACAGGGCGGCGTCTCATTCCTGCACGGCCTTTTGCTTACCGGCGCGGCGGGGATGCGGACTATTCCATTCTTGCGATTGGCAGGCCGCGCACCGCACACTGGTAAGCGCAGTGCTTTCTCCCGTCACAACAGGGATTTGCGCCGCGGGCGGCTGCGCCGTTGCCGCCGGGCTGGCCGCGGCCGGATGGGCCTATGCGTCGCGACATCCCGCTTCCCGCCTCTTCGGCGACGCGCTCACCGCGCCCCGCAGGCCGGGTGAAATTGCCTTCACCTTCGACGACGGGCCCAACCCCGCCTGGACGCCGCACCTGCTCGACGCCCTCGCCGCGCACAACGTGCATGCCACGTTTTTTCTCATCGGCCGCTTCGCTCAGGCTGAGCCCGGACTCGTCCGCCGCATCGCCGCCGCAGGCCATCTCGTCGGCAACCACTCCTGGTCGCATCCCGATCTCTCCCGCACAGCGGCCAGGGACATCCGCGAGGAACTCCGCCGCACCCGCGATGCGCTCGAACAGATCACGGGCGCGCCCGTACGCTTTTTTCGCCCGCCCTACGGCGCGCGCCGGCCGGCGGTCTTGCGCATCGCGCGCGAACTGGGCCTGGAGCCGGTCTTATGGAACGCGATGACCAACGACTGGAGCGAGCCCTCGGCCGAGCGCATTGTCCAGACGCTGTCGCGCAGGATCGGCAAACTCACCGAGGACGGCCACGCCGTGAACCTCGTTCTGCACGACGGGAATCACCGCGATCTGGGCTGGAATCGCCAGCCATCGGTCACCGCGGCGGGCAGGCTTCTGGCGCAGTACGCGAGAACGCATCGGCTTGTCCGGCTTGACGCATGGGTTGAAGAGCGGAAATAGGCGGCGAGAGCCCTATCCCGCGGCGACGATCTGGAAGGCCTCCCGCGCGGATGCAATCGTCGCCTGCACGTCGGCCTCTGTGTGCGCATACGACAGAAACGCCGCCTCGAACTGCGAGGGCGGCAGCCAGATGCCGCGCTCCAGCATGGCGCGATGAAAACGGCCGAAGGCGGCCGTGTCGGATTTCGCGGCGTCGCTGTAATTGCGCACCGGGCCGCGGGTAAAGAACCAGGTCCACATCGAACCTGCCTGGTTCAAGCAGAGGACCACGCCAGCTTTTTGAGCCTCTTGCGAAACGCCCAGCGCCACGGTCTGTGCAAGTTCCGCAATCTTCGCGTAGACCTCCCGCTCGTGGTCCTGCAGGTAGCCTATCGTCGCCAACCCCGCGGCCATGGCGAGCGGGTTCCCGCTCAGCGTGCCCGCCTGGTAGACCGGCCCCAGGGGCGCAAGCAGATCCATGAAACGGAGTTTCCCGCCGAATGCGCCCACGGGCAATCCGCCGCCGATGATCTTGCCCAGCGTGACCAGGTCAGGATCATAGCCCGCGCTCTTTCCCCCGGGACCGAGCCGGAAACCCGTCATCACCTCATCGAAGATGAGCAACGCGCCGTGCTTGCGCGTGAGCGTGCGCAGACCTGCGAGAAAATCGGCCGGGCCGTGCATCTCCTCCCACGCCTCGCGCACTCGGGTCGGCATCCGCCCGGCGAATTTCTCCGGAAGATCGTGTGGGCCCGTATAGGGTGGAATGCATCCCGCATTGCCCACCACCGGCTCCACGATCACCGCGGCGATCGCGCCAGGATGCGCAGCGAATGCGGCCTCCACAGCTTCAAGATCGTTGAAGGGCAGCGCGATCGTGAGCCCGGCAATCTCCTCGGGCACGCCGGCCGAGCCGGGAATTCCGAAGGTCGCCACGCCCGAGCCGGCTTTCACCAGCAGCCCATCGGAGTGGCCGTGATAGCAGCCCTCGAATTTGACGATCAGCTTGCGTCCCGTGGCCGCGCGCGCCAGCCGAATCGCAGACATGGTCGCCTCGGTGCCGGAGCTCACGAAGCGCATTTTTTCCATCATGGGATAGGAAATCGCGATGCGCTCGGCGAGGTCGGCCTCGGCAGCGGTCGAGGCGCCGAAGCTGGGCGAATTGCGCGCCGCGTGCTCGATGGCCTGCACCACCGGCGGAAACGCGTGGCCGAGGATCATCGGGCCCCAGGAGCCGAAGTAATCGATGTAGCGGTTCCCGTCGGCGTCGTAGAGGTACGCGCCCTCGGCCCGCTCCACAAACGGCGGCTCTCCGCCCACCGCGCGAAAGGCGCGCACGGGCGAGTTCACCCCGCCGGGAAAGAAGCGCTCGGCACGACGTTGCAGGGCCTTCGAATGAGTGGATGCGGCGCTGATCACGAATCCATTATAGGGACGCTATTTCTTCATCTCGCGGTCGAGCAGAGCGGCGAGCCGGCTGTCTATTTTTTCTGAGATTGGATCCGGTCCGCGCGTACCGGCCTGTGGATTCGCCCGCAGCGCAAATCCTGCTAGAATCAACCTTTCCGGCTCATCCCGTGCCGCCAAAGGCCCTTCATCGTGCCTCAGGATTCCAAACTCAAAGCCGTCACCTATGCCGACGCCGGCGTGGACATCGAGAGCGCGGGCCGGACCAAGGAGCGCATCAAGTTTCTGGCCCAGAAGACCTTCAATCGCAACGTGTTAGGCGGCATTGGGGGCTTTGGCGCGCTCTACCGGCTGGACCTGCAGAAGTTCAAAAACCCCATCCTGGTGAGCTCGGCCGACGGCGTGGGCACCAAGCTGAAGGTGGCCTTCGCGCTCGGCCTGCACCATAGCGTGGGCGCCGACCTGGTGAATCATTGCGTGAACGACATCGCCGTTCAGGGCGCAACTCCTCTCTTCTTTCTCGATTACTTCGCCAGCGGCGCGCTGGATGCGGATGTAACGGAGAGCGTCGTCACCGGCCTGGCCGAGGCCTGCAAGGCCAACGGCTGCGCGCTCATCGGCGGCGAGACCGCGCAGATGCCGGGCTTTTACAGCGACGGCGAGTACGACCTGGCGGGATTCATTGTGGGCGCGGCGGAGCGCGACAACCTGATTACCGGCGCAGGCATCAAGCCGGGAGACGTGCTCATCGGCCTGCCCTCGACGGGCCTGCACACCAACGGCTACTCGCTGGCGCGCAAGCTGCTGTTTGAGGTGGGCGGCTACAAACCCACGCAGTACGTGACCGCCATCAAGGAGAAAGCCGGCGCGGCGCTGATGAAGACGCACCGCAGCTATCTGCACGTCATCCAGAAGCTGGTTGCGGGCGGGCTTACCACGGGCATGGCGCACATCACCGGCGGCGGCATCACGGAGAATCTTCCCCGCATTCTGCCGCGCAACGTCACCGCGCAGGTGGAGCTGGGTTCGTGGCCGGTGCTGCCCATCTTCGAGCATTTGCGCGCGCTGGGCCAGGTGTCACAGGACGAGATGCTGCGCACCTTCAATATGGGCATCGGGCTGATCGCCGCCATTCCCGCGGCCAAGTTCGCGCGCGCCCGGAACCTGCTGGACCGCGCCGAAGAGAAGTTTTACGTGATTGGACGCGTGGCGAAGGGCGAGCACCGGGTGCAGTACACGTGATGGCGGGGATCAGGGATCAGGGGTCGGGAATCAGAGAGCCGCTCTCCTTCGAACTGTCATCCTGAGTGACGATTGGCGCGAACCAGCGCCGGGCGAAGGGGAAGGGTCTGCAGTTGCTTTTCAGGCTTGGTGACGGAGCATCACTTCAGTCATGATGTTGCGCTGCAAAGAATAATTCTGAGGCTTTAGCCCTGAGAGATCTTTTATGAACGCCCGCGAATTCGCCGAGATTATCGAAAGCGAAGCCATTTACGCCGCCGTGCAATCCACGCAGATGAAGATTGTGTCTCCACAGCGTTCAGGCGACATACCGGAATCCGCCAGTCCGCGGGAAAAGAGTGCGATGGAGCTCATAAATGCCGAGGTGCGGAGATGGCAGCAGCAGAACGAGTGGTTTCGTTCCCTGGATCGGACGCAACGGTTGATCTTCATTGGCCTTCTTCGCGAATGCGCTCAGCACTGTGCGCTCGGCTTTTGTTCTCTTTTGGACGGATCATTCGACCCCGGCACTCTCGACGAGACGGGTGAAGTGCGACCCGAGATGAGGCGATTCAAAATCTCTGCGGCCGGTGAGAACTGCAAGGAGATCATTGTAGACCTTGAAAAATCGGCAGAGCTGGGAGACGCGCTATACCATCTATGCGTTGAAAAACACGGATATTTTTGATCTCGATGGAATCCCCGACCCCGCTGCGCGCAACCCGCCTCGGCATCCTCCTCTCCGGCCGCGGCTCGAACTTTGTCGCCATAGCCGCATCCATCCGCGAAGGCCGCCTGCCGGGCGTCGAGATCGCCGTCGTCGTCTCGAACGTTGCCGATGCGCCTGGCCTCGCAACGGCTCGCGAGATGGGGATCGCAACCGCACTCCACATCTCCAAAGGAAAAGGGCGGGAAGCCCACGACGCCGACGTCGCCGCCTGCCTCCAGGCGCACCAGGTCGATCTCGTCTGCCTGGCCGGCTACATGCGGCTGCTTTCGCCGCAGTTCGTCGCCGCCTTTCCCCGCCGCATTCTCAACATCCATCCCTCGCTGCTGCCCGCGTTTCCCGGCCTGGAAGCGCAGGAGCAGGCCTTTGTCTACGGCGTGAAGACGGCCGGCTGCACGGTGCATTTTGTCGACGAGGAGCTCGATCACGGGCCCATCGTGGTGCAGCGCGCCATTGCGGTGCTCGAGAGCGACGACCCGCACTCGCTGGCAGCGCGGATTCTTGCCGAAGAACACAAGGCGTACACGGAAGCCATCGCCATGGTGGCCGGCGGCGATTACGAGATTCGCGGCCGGCGCTACGTCAAGCGCGACTCCTGATCTGCTCTGTCAAGCCCCGCCATCCCGCCGGACTTGCGCAACCCCTTGATTTTCCGCCACTCCCGCGTCTGCTGCCTCTTGCAGATTAATTGCCTGCTTTTGCGCAAACTAGAGGCAGATAGAGGGAGCACCGCTTCAGGAGAAATTGCGCATGAATCCAATCTCCAATATCTGGAACCATCCCCGCACCTCGGCCGCAGGCCTGCTCATTGCGGTGGTCACCGTGGCCGGCGTGCTTACGCAGCAGGGCGTCACGCTGGGCAAGGCCGGCGCCGGCACAGTCGTCACGCTGGCGAGCGCCGTCGGCACCGCGCTGCTGGGCCTGCTGGCGCGCGATCCGGGCGAGACGGCGCGCGAACGCCGCGCCCAATCCGCTGCAGACGCGGCGCGGCTGGGCGTGTGGCTGCTTATCGTTCTGCTGCTTCCGCTTCCGTGGATCGAAGGCTGCGGCGGCACGGCCGTGGCCCAGGACATCGTGAACTGGACGCCCGCGCTGGAGAGCGCCGTGGCCACCGTCGACTCAACCGCCGCGCTGCTGGCGCCCGCCGATGCGCCGCTCTTCACCGCGGCGACAACCGGTTTCGACGCGGCCTCAAACCTGCTCGCCGCGCAGGCCAGAGCCTATCTCGCCAATCCCGGCGCGGGCGCGCTGGCCACGCTGCAAACCCAAGTGGTGACCTTCGAGCAGCAGGTGAACGCGGCGCTGCTGCAGGCGGCGAAGATCGTGAACCCGGCCAGCCAGCAGCACGCTCTGGCCGCGATTCAGGCGGTCGGCACGATCGTCTCGGCCATCCTCGCGCTGGTGCAGTCGATCTCCAGCAAGTCAGCGGTTGCGCGCATGGCGGCCGAGTCGAGCATCAAGCTCGCCGCGGTGCAGCCTTACTTCGACGATGCGCGCTCGGCCGAGATGGTCGCCGCCCATTACGGCGAGTCGCTGGCGCCGGCGCGCATGCAGGTGGCGCAGGCGGAGCGGCAGGCGATCGAAGCGGGATTCTGAGCCGGGCCGGGGTGAACACGCGAGTTCACGCTTGCGTGTGAGCGCGGTCAATGCCCGGATTCAGGTATTTGTCTCGTGCGCTTCGCCCAGCATCAGCTTGAACGTCATCTCGCGCTGGCCGCGCACGATGGTCACGCTCACCGTGTCGCCCACCTGGTGCTTGTCCATGATGGCGCTGATGTCCTGGGGATCGGCGACCTGCTGGCCGTCGATGGCCACGATCAAATCGCCGCCCAGGAGGATGGCGGTATTGCCCACGTAGGCCTGCTCGTGGCCTCCGCGCAAGCCGGCGCGATCGGCCGCGCCGCCGGGTTGCACGCGCTGGATCAGCAGGCCGTAGTCGGCGTTGAGGCCCATCTGCGCAGCCAGGTCAGGACCGATGGCATAAAAGCTGATGCCGAGCGAGGGGCGCTTGACGCGCCCGTAGCGTGTGAGGTCGGCCAGGACGGCCTTGGCGGTGTTGATGGGGATGGCGAAACCGATGCCCGAGCTCTGCTCGGCACCGTTGGAGGCGATCATGGTGTTGATGCCGATGACTTCGCCGCGGGAATTGAGGAGCGGCCCGCCGGAGTTGCCGGGGTTGATGGCCGCATCGGTCTGGATCGCGTCCTCGATGGGCTCGCCGTCTTCATTGCGAATGGAACGGATGGAGCTGATGATGCCTCGCGTCATGGTGCCGCTGAGCCCGAAGGGATTGCCGATGGCGTAGACCTTCTGCCCCACCTGCAACTGCGAAGAGTCAGCCAGCGTGACCGGCTCGAGACCCGGGGCATTGACCTGCAACAGGGCCAGGTCGTGCACCTTGTCGACGCCCACAACGCTGGCCGAGTAGCGGCGCTTGTTGGAGAGCTGCACCTCGATGCCCCGGTTGGCTCCTTCGATCACGTGATAGTTGGTGAGCACATGCCCGGCCTTGTCGAGGACAAATCCCGAGCCCTGCCCCTGCTGCGGCACCGCCCCATAAAAGAAGTTGAAGACCAGGGTAGTGGAGGTGATGTTCACCACCGAGGGAAGCACGCGCTTGTAGACGGCGATGTTGTTCTGCTCTTCGGCGTCGTAGATGGGCGCGGCCTCGGCCTCCTTGAGCTCGAGCGGAGAGTTCGAGCCGCCGTTGCCCAGCAGGGAGAAATGGCCCAGCGACCCGCCGTCGACGCCGGGCGAATAGTGCGAAGTAACGTACCAGAATCCGCCCACCAGCAGGACAACTAAAAGAAAGCGGCGCCAATTCATAGGTTCCTTCGTCTGACAATGCTTGCCTGTCTTCGGGCAAACGCGGCTTCAGGCAAAGAAAGCCCGTGCCGCCTCTTCTTATTCTAAAGACAAGCCCGGTCGGGAATTGTTGCTCTCTACGCCGTCCTCTGCTCGCTCTCGGTTTTCAGCCGCTCCCAGAGCGCCCGCACCTGTTTGTGCAGAGCCTCCATGCTGCCTGCATTCTCAAGCACATAGTCGGCTTCAGCGGCCTTTTCGGCATCGGGGATCTGGTGCTTGAGCCGGACGCGCGCCTCGGCCGCCGCGGCCTCACGCGCCGATTCCTGGCCCGGGCCCGGCGGGCTTACGCGCGCCGCGTAGCGGGCGATCTTCAATTCATCGGGCGCGGTGACCAGGATGACGCGGTCGATCCTGCGGCGCCAGTCGGCAAGGGGCGTATCGGTCTCGCCACGGGCGCGCGCATCGCGCACCACCTCGAAGATGAGCGCCGACTCGACGACGGCCACGGCCCTGGGATCGCGCGCGAAGATCGCGTCCATCTTTTGCCGCTGCAGTGCGATGGTGGCCGGATGGACAATCGCGTTCAATTCCTGCACGCGGCCGCCGCGAAAGGCCAGATCGGCCAGCAGCGGGCGGTTCAGGCGGCCATCGGGCGTGAGCACCTGCGGTCCGAAGCGCTCGACAATCCGGTCGAAGACTTTCTGCCCCGGCTCCATGAGCGCGCGGCCCAGCGCGTCGGCTTCAATAATGCAGGCGCCCGATGAGCGCAGCAGCGCCGCCACGGTGCTCTTGCCGCTGCCCAGGCCGCCGGTGAGTCCTGCGCGCAGCATTCAGGCCTCCGTTCCTTCTTCGGAGGTCCGTTCGGCGCGTTCCTGGCCGGCGCCGTTCCTTCCTTGTTTGCGCAGGAGCAAAACTACAGCTGGAATCGCGATTCCGACGGGGAGAGCTTCAGCGGCATAGATGTAAGGGGAGGCGAAAATCCGATGAAACGGAACCCCGCGAACCACCCAATGGAGAGGAAGCATCGCGAGCGGCAAGCCTACAAACAAAACGCCAGACACCATCAGCATCGTTTTGGCTGAAAGAGCGGATATAAGGATGTCGATCATAGTCATCAACATCCCGAAAACAATCCATCCGGTCGCTCGAAAGAGGATCTCCGCATACGGGAGCGGCGCAAATAGGAGGGCATACGTGGCATGCAGGTGCAATGCCGCATAGGCCAGGCTGAGAATCCCCGCCAGCAGCTTCAGCGGATTGCGTTTGCCCTCTTCGAGCGGCCTGATATAGGAGCTGATCGCGTACAGGCCGATCGCAACGTAGAGTGAAAGCCAGAAAGTCTGCAGCATTCTGAATTCGTTGCCTCCAGGCCGCGGGCCGACTTATTGCAACCCGCGCCGCATCTTCGCCGCGCGCACGGTGTTGGCCATCAGCATGGCGATGGTCAGCGGCCCCACGCCGCCGGGCACCGGCGTGTACGCGCCGGCGACCCCATACGCGTGAGGATGCACGTCGCCCACCAGCGTCGACCCGCGCTTGGCGAACGCCGCTTCGCGCTTCGCGTCTCCCTTGAAATACTTCTCGAACTCCTCGCGCGTAGTGATGCGATTGATGCCCACATCGATCACCGTCGCGCCGGGCTTGACCATCTCCGGGGTGACGAAGCCTGCGCGCCCGATGGCGGCCACAAGGATGTCCGCCTGTCGCGTGATCTCGGGCAGGTCGCGCGTCTTCGAGTGGCAAATTGTCACCGTGGCGTTCTGGTGCAGCAGCAACATGGCCGCGGGCTTGCCCACAATGTCGCTGCGGCCCAGCACCACGGCGTGCGCGCCGGCGATGGGAATCTGGCTGCGCTTGAGGATCTCGATCACGCCGGCGGGCGTGCACGGCGCCAGCGCCGGCCGGCCTGCCTGCAACCGTCCCGCATTCACGGGATGAAACCCGTCGACATCTTTCGCCGGATCAACCGCATCGAGCAGCGCCTTCGTGTCCACCTGCGCAGGCAGCGGCAGTTGGATGAGAATCCCGTCGATGTCCTCGCGATCGTTCAGCGCCATCACCAGCTCCAGCATCTCCTCGGTGGTGACGGTGTCCTCAGGCGCGATCAGGTCGCTGTACAAACCCAGCTCGGCGCAGGTCTGCACCTTGCTGCGCACATAAATCTCCGAGGCCGGCACGTGGCCCACGAGCACCGCGGCCAGCCCCGGCCGGATGCCCTGGGCGGCGAGCCCCTTCACTTCTTCCGCAACTTCCTGCTTGATGGCCGAAGCAATCGCTGCGCCGTCGAGAATCCTGGGCATCCTCCGCTCCAAAGATTCATCGTATCGTCCCGGGCCGGGCAGCCGTCCGCGCGGGAGACAGGCAATCCTCCATTCTTCGATTGCGGAAGAGATGTCCTTAATAGACCATCGGCGGCTTGAGACGATCGCCGTCTCCGCGCAGCTTCATCTTGCTGATGTGCACCTCGTAGCC
>JASHTS010000050.1 GCA_030040425.1 Acidobacteriaceae bacterium
CCCGGCCAGTCGTAGCGCATCATGGTGCGCAGCGCCTCGTCGCTCAGCGTGAACTTGCGCCCGTGCTCGCGGCTGATGCGGTCGAGAAAGTGCGCCGCCAGCAGGGGAATATCCTCGCGGCGGTCGCGCAGCGGCGGCAGCCGCAGGTTGACCACATTGAGGCGGTAAAAAAGGTCTTTGCGGAAGCTCCCCTTCTCCACCATGGCGGCCAGATCGCGATTGGTCGCGGCCACAATGCGCGCGCGGATGGGCACGCGGTGGGTGGCGCCTACGGGGCGCACCTCTTTTTCCTGCAGAGCGCGCAAAAGCTTGGCCTGCAGATCGAGCGAGAGCTCGCCGATCTCGTCCAGAAACACGGTCCCGCCCTCGGCCGAGACCAATAACCCATCCTTGGATCGGTTGGCCCCGGTGAAGGCCCCCTTGACGTAGCCGAAGAGCTCGCTCTCGATCAACGTAGGCACCAGCGATCCGCAATCGACGGGAAGAAACGGCTTCTGGGCATGGGGCCCGAAGGCATGGATGGTGCGCGCCACCAGCTCCTTGCCGGTGCCGCTTTCGCCCAGCACCAGCACCGGATGCGAGCTCAAAGCGACCTTGGAAAGGATGATGGAGAAGCTCTACCGCATCCTTTCCCAGCACCAGCACCGGATGCGAGCTCAAAGCGACCTTGGAAAGGATGCGGTAGAGCTTCTCCATCTCCGCCGAGCGGCCGATCATGGCGCCCAGCCCCTGCGAGAGCCGGAAGCGCTCGCGCAGCTGCCGCGTGGCCGCGTCGGTCATGTGCCGCTGGGCCGCGCGCTCCAGAACCGTGGAAAGCTCGTCGACGGCGAAGGGTTTGGTGAGATAGTCTGAAGCGCCGCAGCGCATGGCTTCGACGGCTGCGTTTACGCTGCCGGAGGCGGTCATGGCCACCACGGCGGTGTCAGGATAGAGCAGCCTCGCCTCGGAGACCAGTTCCAGCCCCTGGTTGGCCTCCGCGGGCAGGTTCACCAGCAGAATGTCGACGGCGTGGCCGCGCAGCAGGCTGCGCGCGTGGGTCAGGTCGCCCGTGCTCTCCACCGCGTAGCCCAGGCTGGAGGCGATCTCCGCGCACGCCGACCGCACGGCCGCGTCCGCATCCACCACCAGCAGGTGCAAACGGACCACCGGCTCGGCAAGTTGAGGAATGAATTCCATGGCCCTGGATTCTGCGCTTGTTGTTGCCAGCATTGTATTCGCCTCTCACTTCGGTTGTCTGAACTTCCCCTCCCGGGCAGCGTGTTTCATCTGATCGCGACGCTCAGCTTCAGGCCGCGCGCACCGGCAGCTCCAGCGCGATGCGCGCCCCTCCCTGGTCGCGGTTGGAAGCCGTGATGCGCCCGCCCGCGGCCTCGACCAGCGAGCGGGCGATGGCCAGGCCCAGCCCGCGATGCAGAACCGGCCAGCCGCTGCCGGCGGCCGCGTTGCGCGCGTGGGTGGTAAACCCCGAGTCGAAGACCCGCCCCAGCGCTTCCTGGGATATGCCCGGACCGTTGTCTTCGATCGCCAGCAGAATCGCCGCGGGAGCCCCGTTCGCTTGCGCGCTTTCGCGCAGGCTGATCTGGATGTGGCCGGGACCGGCCGCGGTGGGAATGGCCTCGGCGGCATTCTTCACCAGGTTCACCAGCAGACGGGTCAGATCTTCGCCCGTCAGCCGCACCGGGCGCGCCCCGCCTTCGGCATCCACGGTCACGGCAATGCCAGGGCCGGCCAGCGCCGAGAGCAGATTGCGGTTGGCCAGAACCTCCGCGGCAAGATTATCGACGGGTGCGGAGAGGAGGGTCTCCCAGCTCCGAGCCCGTTCCGGCCCGGGAAGAAATCTCGTCTCGCCCGATCCCGCCCCCGTTCCGGCGCCCCGCCCGCGGCTCCCGAACCCGTTCTCCCCGGCTCCCTGCCGGCCGGGAACGGCTGCGGAATTCCGGCCGCCCCCGCGATCGAGATTCGCTTCGAGATTTGCTTCGAGATTCGCTTCGAATTTCGCCCCCGGGTTCGCCTCGAAGTTCGCCCCGAGGTTCGCCTCGCGATCGGGCGCACCCTCAGAGGCCTGCCCCGGGTCGACGCGAAGGGGAGCGAGCTTTCGCGACGCCGCGGCGGCCGCCGCGTTGGGAACACCAACCGGCGTCTCGGCTCCGGCCCCCGCCTGGCCATCGAGCGCAACCAGCTTTTCCACCAGCCGGCGGCTCGCCGCCGCCACCAGGCGCAGCTCGTGGCAGTAATGCGCGAAGGGCACCGCCAGCACCCCCGGCTCCTCCAGCAGATCGCAATAGAGACCGAGCGCGGTCACCATGTTGCGCGCATCGTGCGCCACTTCCGCCAGGCTCTCCCCCCGGGAGCCCAGACTTGCCAGCGTTTCCACCATCGCCTCGACACGCTGGCGGCCGACTATCCCCCATTCCCCCGCCTGTCCCATAGGTCCCCCTGCCTGTCCCTGGTTGCCCCTGCTCCAGCTGCCCGTTCTTCTCCCCGCCGGCCAACCGGAGTCCTGCGGTCCACTTCCATCCGAGCCTTCCATCCGAGCCTGCCATCCGGGCCTTCTTTTCCCCCTCTTCAAGCCCGCTCTTCAAGCCCGCTCTCGAGCCAACTCTTCCAGACCTCGCTTCGGACCATCCTTCGCACCCTCCCTTCAAGTCGGGGCGCAAATTTGCCGCGCAAATCCTTTCGGTCCTGCCGCATTGCCCGCAGCCGCGGCAGCGCAGCGCCGCTGACGATCGCGCCGCTTCCCAATTCCGCTCTTTGCTGGCGAGTGTTGCCCTTTCTCATACACGCCGCGTGCCAAACTAGGAGGAACTTCTTAAGTTCCTGATAAGGGAAGAGGTTTCCCCCTGTTTTCAATTGAGTGAACAACCCGGTGGAAATCCGGGACCATTTCAAAGTGGGACGAGTTCCGCCGGCGCAAACCGCTAAGCTCCCGAATCTCTGCGCGTTATCGTGCTTTTCCAATTCGGGAGACGCCTGCGCGTGTTTTCCCGTTTCGGTTGAGCCAATCCCCGCACAGGGGCCGGCCCTCGCCCCTCCCGTAAAATCCTTCTTATGCAATCTTCCGGCGAGTTCTTCCGCCCCGGCGGCAGAACTCCTTCCCAGCTTCGCCCGCTCGATCTCACTCCGAATTTCGTGCAGACCGCCGAAGGTTCGGTTCTGGTTTCGCTCGGCAACACCCGCGTCCTCACCTGCGCCACCGTCGAGCCCGGCGTGCCCGGCTGGCTGCGCAACGCCGGCCGCGGCTGGGTGACGGCCGAGTACTCCATGCTGCCCCGCTCCACGGTCACGCGCACGCCGCGGGAGAGCGAGCGCGGCAAGATCGGCGGGCGGACCCACGAAATCCAGCGGCTCATCGGACGCAGCCTGCGCTCGGTGGTCGACATGAGCGCTCTCGGCGAACGTACCGTCATCCTCGACTGCGACGTGATCCAGGCCGACGGCGGCACACGCACGGCGGCCATCACCGGCGCGGCCGTGGCCCTGGCCATTGCCCTCCAGGCGCTGGTCAAGGCGGGAACGCTCAAGCGGTCGCCCCTCAAGCAACTGGTCGCGGCCACCTCGGTGGGCATGGTCGGCGGCATGGCCCTGCTCGATCTCTGTTACGAGGAGGACTCGCAGGCCGAGGTGGACATGAACGTGGTGATGACGGCCGACGGCGGCCTGGTGGAGACGCAGGCCACGGCGGAAAAGGGCTCCTTCTCGCGCAAGCAGCTCGATGGCCTGATCGATCTGGCCGAATCGGGCTTGAAGGAAATCTTCGCCGCGCAGCGAGCCGTGCTGGGGCCTTGAAGAACGGCAGACAGCCGCCGCAATTCCTGCATCGATTCGATCCCGCGGAGAATCAGTTGATGCGAATCGACAGGAGAACCGCGCCATGCCCCGCAAATCGCCAGCCGCCCAGGACTCCTCGCTGCGGCAACATCTGCTCGATCTGCTCACCGGCTCGAACGCCCACGCCGACTTCGAGGCCGCCATCAAGGGCCTGCCTGTCCCCTTGCGCGGCAAGACCCCCAAAGGCGCCAAAGATTCGGAGGTGGCGCACTCGCCCTGGGAGCTGCTCGAGCACCTGCGCATCGCGCAGGAGGACATCCTCGACTTCTCGCGCAATTCCCAGTACAAGCAACGGCCCTGGCCGGGCGGCTATTGGCCGGCATCCGCTTCGCCTCCCGACGAGAAGGCGTGGGACAAGAGCGTGCGCGCCTTCCGGAGAGATCTCAAGACGTTCTGCGCCCTGGTCGCCGATCCCCAAACCGATCTCTACGCGAAGATTCCCCACGGCGACGGCCAGACGATCCTGCGCGAGGCGCTGCTTATCGCCGACCACAACGCCTACCACGTAGGCCAGCTCATCCTGGTGCGCCGGCTGCTCGGCGCGTGGGAGCCGTAATCCGCGGCGTCCTGCGCGCGCAGCGGCAGCCAATGGTCCCGAACCGCCGCGCTTTCCGCAAAACGAAACGCGGAGGCGTTTTTGAGCCGGCTGCGTGAACCTTTCATGGGGCCAACACGGAACGCGGCAGGTGCGCACAGCGAGTGATCTGGCTCACATCGTGTGTGGTACATTCGGGATCAAACTTGAAAAACAATTCAGTTGAGGGACGTGGTTCATCCGGATCGTTGCTGCGCGTCACGTTGCGCTTCATCGGGCCGGTGCTTGCTGGGCCTGCTTTCTCCCGCCTGAACTCGAGTGAGTAGACCCGGAGGAGCCTCGCCCATGTCTGTCCCCGCAAGCGAAACCGCCGCCATCATGCCCGCAGCCGTCTATGTGCGGCTCAAGCGCGAGACCAACCTGGCCGCCGTGACGCAGGAGCTCGCCGGGCTGCGCTTCTCCATCATCCTGCTGGCGCGGTGGGAGGCGGCTCGCAGCGTGGACGCGGCCAGCATGGTGGAGTTGCGCCGGGAGCTCGCCCGCATGCGCACGCTCTACTTCGACAAGATCGACACCCTGGCCATGAGCTTCGGCGTGCAGCAGGCGATGGAAACCAAGGCCAGCGTGGAACGCTCCGTGATGGTGCCCAGGGGCATGATGCCGCCGATCGCCGAAAAACAGCAGGAGCAACTTTACTTCTGATCGGCTTTACTTCTGATCGGGTGCCCGCACCTTGAGCGAAAGCGACTGCCCGCGGATACGGACCGCGCCCCGGCCCACCCCGCGCACAAAAGAAAAATGCGTCCTGCACCCAGGACGCATTTTTTCTGTTCCGGCGGAATCCGCCGCGCTTACCGCGCCGCCAGCGAAGGCCGCGTATCCAGCGAGCCGTTGGCATAGCCCTTCGCCATCTCGGAGATGGGGATGGGCTTGTAATCGCCGGCGTGGCCGGCCTGGCCGAACTCGGTCATGCGCTGCGCAACGACTTTGGCCATGGCCTCGCGCGCCGGCTTCAGGTAATCGCGCGGATCGAACTTCTCCGGCGACTCCGCGAACACCTTGCGGATGGCCCCGGTGATGGCCAGCCGGTTGTCGGTATCCACGTTGATCTTGCGCACACCGTTGCGGATGCCGAGCTGAATCTCTTCAACCGGCACCCCCCACGTGGGCTTGAGTTTGCCGCCGAACTGGTTGACGATGTCCTGCAGATCCTTGGGAACCGAGGAGCTGCCGTGCATCACCAGATGCGTGTGCGGCAGCCGCTTGTGAATCTCGATCAGTACATCCATCTTGAGCACGGAGCCGTCGGGCTTTTTGCTGAACTTGTACGCGCCGTGGCTGGTGCCGATGGCCAGGGCCAGCGCGTCCACGCCGGTGCGCTCCGCGAACTCCACCGCCTGGTCGGGATCGGTGATGTGCTCCAGGCCCGAACCGCCGGCCCCGTGCCCGTCTTCCACGCCGCCCAGCACGCCGATCTCGCCTTCCACGGTGATGCCGCGCTCGTGCGCGTAATCGACCACGCGCCGCGTCACGTCCACGTTTTCTTCAAACGTCGACGGCGTCTTGCCGTCCTCCTTGAGCGACCCGTCCATCATCACGCTGGTGTAGCCCAGCGCAATGGCGCTCTTGCAGGTCTCAAAGCTGTTGCCGTGATCCTGGTGCATGGCGATGGGAATGTCGGGATTCAGCTCAGCCGCGGCCTGGATCAGCCGGAAGAGGTAAAGGTCTTCGGCAAACGCGCGCGCGCCGCGGCTGGCCTGCACAATCACCGGCGACTTGGTCTGCTTGGCCGCCATCATGATGGCCTGAATCTGCTCCATGTCGTTCACGTTGAACGCGCCCACCCCATAACTGCCCTTTGCAGCCTCGTCGAGGAGCTGCCGCATCGATACCAGAGGCATAAGAACTCTCCTTCCCTCATCTAAAATGGCCCGGTCCCCGCAATCGAGGCAAAATCGAACCAACCAGTTCCCGGCTGCGGAAGCCGCAATCAACCTTATGGTAGCAGAGGGGCGCAAGGCGAAATTGTGGCCGCGGACACAGCGCGGAAAGCCCTTGCAGAATCGGGAACGGCGACGAGGTTCAGGCCACGCCGGCGGAAATCTGCGGCGCCGGCTCGCCCGCCCCCCTGCCGGAATTCCTGCCGGAAATCGTGCCGGCCGCCGCTTCGGAGCTCGATGGTCCGCTCTTCTTGAGCAGCCAATAATGGAACCCGTCCACAATGGCCATCAGCGCAGCCTGGTTCAGGTCGCTCGAAACGCCGGCCGTAATCCACGGCTCGTATCCGTCGGCGTGAAAGCTCACCGTCACGCGCACGTGCGCGGCCGAGTCGTGCGCGGAGACGTCGAGCGCGGCCACGGTAAAGGTGCCCAGGCGCATCTCGGCCAGCGCGGGATACCATTTTTCCAGCTCTTTGCGCATGGCCTTGGTCAGCGCATCCACGGGCCCGGCGCCCTCGGCGCGCGAGGTGGCTACCGTGGAGTCGCCCACCGTCAGCGTGATAAA
>JASHTS010000051.1 GCA_030040425.1 Acidobacteriaceae bacterium
CCGCCCGCGTATTACAGGGCTCTCTCAGGCTGGAGTTCTAACCGGCAGGCTCAATCCAGCTTGCGCCAGACCAAAGCCCCGGCCGCAGATGAAGATTGAGCCGGGGCTTTTCCTTGGTCCGGTCGCGACCTGGCGATCAAACACGGCGCCGTCCTTGAAACCCACACGCCCTGTGGCGCAAAACCGTCTCCGGACGCCGCTCGAAGTCCCGTGACGGCCTCTCTTTCTGCGCATTTTCGTCCCTGGAACGCGGCCGCCCATGCCTCCCCACGCACGTTCTGTCCCATTTTTCCCTTTACATAACTGTTAACGGCAATCCATACTCATGTGTGAAAGCGGCGATCGCGTTCCAGCGGATCGGCCGCCTCCTTGCGTGTTCGTGCCGCATTCGCCCTTCGCTCGAGAGGGGATTGCCGGCAACAAGCAGGCGCTCAGGGTCGGGCTCTCCCAAAGCAAGACCGACCTTGGGGATATGGCCATCGCGGAAGCAAGGTAAGCGTAAACAGCGCACGTCCAGCCCATAGGCGCTCTTCGGCTGGAGCAAGACCATCTAAATCAAGCTCGATCCACTGTGGCCCGCCTCTTCCGGGGCGAGCTGTGGCCCGTTCTTTTGGGACGGGCGCAACGGGCCTATTTCAATAGGAGGCATTTATGCGACGTGAACAGATGGGCTTCCCCATCCTTCTGTTCGTAGCGGCGGCGTTTCTCTGCCTGAGCAACACCGCATTTTCCCAGGTCACTACCGCGGCCATCCATGGCACCATCACCGATTCGTCCGGCGCCGTTGTTCCCAATGCGCAGGTCACCGCTCGGAATACAGCCACGGGCATCTCAACAGTTGCGACAACCGATAAAAGCGGTTACTACATCCTTCCTCAGCTCCAGGTCGGTGGGCCCTATGTCGTCACTGCCTCGGCTCCCGGCTTCCAGACCTTCTCAGCTTCCGGCATCGTGCTCGACGCCAACGCCAACCGCGAGGTGAGTGCCGCGCTCAGGATCGGCGCCGAAGCCACTACTGTCCAGGTCGTCGCCAACACCGTGCAGGTGGAAACCTCGAACACCCAGCTCGAGCAGGTGACAACCGCCGCACAACTTGAGGAACTCCCCCTCGCGGGGCGCGATCCCGTCGGCGTGCAAAAGCTCTCGCCAGGCGCCGTGGAATCCTCCGATCGCGACGGAACTTTTTCCCAGAACGGAAGTGAGGACGAACAGAACAATTATCTGCTCGATGGCGCTGACGTCAACGACGTCGCGCTGCAAAACGAGGGCTTCGTCATCAACCCCGATGCGCTGGAGGAAGTAAACACCGTCAGCAGCACCATGAATCCTGAGTTCGCCCGCAACTCCGGCGCGGTAGTCAACGAGGTGGTCAAGTCAGGCACCAACCAGATTCACGGCAGCGGATTCGAGTACTACCGTGACAGCTTCCTCGACGACACGCCCTATTTCGCCATCTACAAGCCCATCTACCATCAGAACCTCTATGGCGGCACGCTGGGCTTCCCCGTCATCAAGAACAGGCTCTTCGGTTTCCTCGCCTACCAGGGCATGCGCAACCGGACAGGGCAGACCGAAGTGCAGCCCACCATGACGCCTGCCCAGCTCGGCGGCGATTTTACCTCGGACCTGAACTATTTTTCCGACAGCCCCAACACTGCGGGCTTGACCAGCAACCCCATTCCCTTTGCGTTTGGAAGCTGCTCGGCCCTGGAGGCGTGGAACGCCTGCTTCCCCGCCGGTTCTTCCATCGCCATCCCGCCCAGCCTGTGGAACGCCCTCGCCTCAAAACTGATCAGCACCTATGTTCCGGCGGGAAACTTCGACAGCGCCTCGGAATTCAACTTCAACGCCCTGGACACCGCCGCAAGCGATCAGGGCGTCATCCGCGTGGACTATACCGCCAGCGCCAGCGACAAGATCTGGGCTTCGAGCATGTTCCAGGCCGAGCCTGAAACCAGCGAGCTGACCTTCGGCGGTGGCAGTTTTCCCGGGTTTCCCTCGGTTCAGGACAGCCATTTCAAGATATTCAGCGCGGACTGGACGCACACCTTCAGCGCCGATCTGCTCAATGTTCTCCATGGCGGCTACTTCCGCTGGAACTTTCCCTCCGTCATCCCCGCCCCGGCAGTTCAGCCCAGCACCCTGGGCTTCAACATCACGCCGGAGTCCGCGTTGGGCGCCGGCGTTCCCTATATCGGCGTTGGAAGCTACTTCGACCTGGGATTCAGCTTTGAAGGTCCGCAGCCGCGCACTGACACCAACCTGAGCTATGCGGACAGCCTCACGTTGGTGCGCGGTAACCATACGCTCAAATTCGGGGGTTCGTTCGAGCAGTTCCGCGTCCACAACCCCTTCGGCTATCTCAATAACGGCGATTACGGCTACAACGGAGAAGGCGAATACAGCTCCGGCGACCCCATGATCGATTTTGTCATGGGCATTCCCGATAGCTACGCCCAGACCAACAACGGCTTCATCGACGCCGTGGCCAACGAGATCTATGCCTACGCGCAGGACAACTGGAAGGCGACTCCGGATCTAACCGTGAACTATGGCCTCGCCTGGGACGTGGAGCAGCCGTTCCAGAACCGGCAATATAACGGATACGGCATTATCTGCTATGCGGTCTCCACTGCAACGTCGAAGGTGTATACGGGCGGGCCGCCGGGGCTAACCTGGAACGGCGATCCCGGCTGCAATCAGGCCGGCGGCGTTCCCACGCGCTTCAACCATTTCGGACCCAGGATCGGTTTCGCCTGGTCGCCCGGCAGCGGTCCTTCCGCCCTCTTCGGTACGGCGGGCAGCCATAACTTCTCCCTGCGCGGCGGCTTCGGCGTTTACTACAACCGCGATCAGGAAGAGCAGTCGCTGCAGAACCTGGGCGACCCTCCGGCTCTGCTGATGTCCCACGGCGCCGCCGACTTCGCTACCCCCACGGCACCTGAACCCTTTGGCTCACCCAGCTTTGCCAATCCCTTTGCCGATGTAGCCGGCTTCGGTTCGGAATCGAATCTTTATCCCTATTCCCCGCCGGTTCCTGGAGGTGCGGCGGACTGGAACTACTACAGCGAACTCGGTCTGTCTGCATTTGCCAGCACCTATAACGTGCCTTACACCTACAACTTCAATCTGAACATCCAGCGCGCATTGCCGGGCGCCATGGTGATGCAGGTTGGCTACGTGGGATCGATGGGTCGCCGTCTGCCCACTTGGTTCGAGGGCGACCCCATCACTGCGGCGGGCCATTCCGCCTGCCTGGCCAATCCCTCCTGCGCAGCCTACCCGGGCTACATTCACCTCTTTTATCCGCAGTACGCGGCGCAGCCGGCCATCGCACCCAATGGAAATCCCTGGTATACCTCGGTAGCCGAACAGAACAGCGAGGGCAGCTCGAACTACAACTCTCTCCAGGCCAGCTTGATCAAATCTCCCACCCATGGGCTGCAGCTCACGCTGGCTTACACCTACTCCCATGCCCTCGACAACACCTCCGGATACGAGGATGCGACCGGAGGAGACGGCGGCTACGGGAACGCCGGCCGCGTCTACAACTATGTGCCCGGTTTCCAGTACCTCAACTACGGCGACTCCAATTACGACGCGCGCCAGCGCCTCGTCGCTTCCTACGTCTACACCGTGCCGGTGGCCGGATGGATGAAGCACAATCTGCTTCTGCGAGAAGGCCTGAGCGGATGGGGAGTCAGCGGAATCACCGCCGCCCAGGACGGTTTCCCCATCTCCGTCACCATGGGAACCGACCGCTCCTACTGGTGCGACGAGTTCAGCTACTTCGGCTGCCCCGATGTGCCCGATACCTCCACCTACAGCATCCAGCGCTACAACCCGCGTCACATTCAGGCGCCCGGCAGCGGCGTGCTCAGCGCCGTCTCCGGCAACTACTACTTCAATACCACCCCGTTCTCGCCAGAACCTTTGGGCACCTTCGGCGACGTGAAACGGAACTTCTTCCACGGTCCGGGATTCAATTACACCAATCTCGATCTGGTCAAGAATCTGCCCCTCAACGCCGACAACTCGCGCTACGTGCAGTTGCGGCTCGAAGCATTCAATGCCTTCAACCACGCAAACTTTCAGCCCCCAAGCGGCGACTACAGCAGCCCGACTTTCGGACAGGTCACCAGCGTGATCTTTTCCGCCGATCCCAACGCCGATCCGCAACCCGCTCGCGCGGTTCAGCTCGTGGGGAAATTCTACTTCTGAAGCTGCATGGCAACCTGCTGCAAAAGCAAAGCCCCGGCCTCCAAATCGGAATGGGCCGGGGCTTTTTGTCTCCCACCATTGTCCGGGTCCCGCAACTCCCGATTCTCGAACCGGGGAAAGCACAAACGCTGAAGTCGCCTGCTCTCCAAAGCTGCTAACCCGCTGGCTCGCTCACTTGCTGGCCCGCAGCCGGGGCATGCAGGAACGCAAGCGCCCGCGCCAGGTAGGCCTTCATATCCTTGCGGTGCACCACCGCATCCAGAAATCCCTTCTCCAGCAGAAACTCAGAGCGCTGAAAGCCCTCCGGCAGCTTCTGCCGTATGGTCTGCTCGATCACGCGCGGCCCTGCAAACCCGATCAGCGCGCCCGGTTCGGCAATGTTCAAGTCACCCAGCATGGCAAAGCTCGCCGTCACCCCCCCGGTCGTCGGATCGGTGAGCACGGAGATATACGGCACTTTGGCTTCGTCCAGTTGCGCCAGCGCAGTAGAGATCTTCGCCATCTGCATCAGGCTCACCACGCCTTCCATCATGCGCGCGCCGCCTGAGGCCGCAACCACAACCAGCGGCTTGCGCGTCTCCCGCGCTCTGTCCACGGCCCGGGCAATGGTCTCGCCCACGACCGCGCCCATCGATCCCCCGATGAACGCGTACTCCATTGCGCACATCACTACGTCCTGCTCGCCCAGCTTGCCCACCGCGCTCAGGACGGCGTCATTCAGTCCGGTCTCCTCCTGCGCCTTGCGCAGCCGCTGCTTGTACGGCTTCACATCGCTGAAGTTCAGAGGATCGGTCGATCGCAGCCCGCCATCCACCAGCTCGTAGCCCGGCTCGAGCAGCAGGTCCAGCCGCTCCCGCGCCCTGATCTTGAAATGATGCTCGCACTTCGGGCACACATGCAGGTTCGCCTCAATCTCGGCCTTGAAGATCGTGGCCCTGCACCCGGGACACTTCGTCCACAAGCCTTCGGTGCGCACCTTCTTGGGGCCGCCTTCGCCGCCGTTCTCCGGTCCCGGCTCGGACTCATAGTCGCCGTCTTCGCGCTTGAACCACGACATACCGAAACCCATTGTAAATGGCGGGCGCGTTGAAGCTCCTGTGCAACGCGCCCTTGTCTACTGCGGTTCCTGAATTGCCGCACACAGCCGCCGCGCCAGGGAAAACGCCACCTTGCGCGAACTCAAAAAGTGCGCGTGAATACCGGAACCGCTCTATGCACCCTGCCGCAGATAGGCGTCGTCTCCGTCAATCCAGTCCTGCCGTGGCGGATTGAAGATATCGAGCACCGTCGAATCTTCGAGGGCGATCACTTCGTGGGGCGCGTGCGGCGGAATGCACAAGATCTCTCCCGCGCGCACCGTCTTCCGTCCTTCGTCCAGTGCAAACTCGAGCGCTCCCTCCAGCACATGGCTTACCTGCTCGTGGAAATGCTCGTGCCGCGGCACGCGCGCTCCCTTCTTCAGCACAATCCGCGCCAGCATCGTCTTCTCGCCCGTGACATACTGCCGCGTCACCAGCGGATTCATCTTCTCCGCCTTCACGTCGGCCCACCGATACAGCGTGCATTCCGCCACGTTCTCCTCCTCCGCATCTGTCCCGCGCCCCATCCTCGCGCTTTTAATCCATGGCGAGGGTCGGAAAGCCGGTTGCCCCATCCTTTCGACGTACGCCGCGGCGGGTGTCGAAAGGGTGGAAAAGGACAAATCTCAATGTCCAACCCTGACGCGGTCTCAGTACTCAATCCCCCGCTGCGCCAGGATGCCCCTCTCGTAGGCGTGCTTCACCTCGCGCATCTCCGTCACCGTATCGGCCAGCTCCACCAGCAGCGGATGCGCATTCCGCCCGGTGAGGATCACGTGCACCATCTCCGGCTTTTGCCTGAGCGCCTCGGCCACCACCGCCGCATCGAGCATCTTGTAGCTGATCGCATAGTTGATCTCGTCCAGCACCACCATGTCCCAATCGCCGCTCATGATCGCCGCGCGCGCCTCGGCCCACGCCTCTTCCACCAGCCGTATGTCCTCGGGATCCGTCTCTGCGCCCCCGATCTTCACGAATCCCCGTCCCATCTGCTTCAATACAAAGTTTCCGCCGAAGGCTTCCACCGCATCCAGTTCGCCATAATGCCACGAGCCCTTCAGGAACTGCAGCACCAGCACCTTCATTCCGTTGCCCACCGCGCGCAACGCCGTCCCCAGCGCCGCCGTGGTCTTGCCCTTGCCGGGCCCCGTGTTGATCAGAATCAATCCGCGCCGCGTGTCGGTCATTGCAGTGGTCAGTGATTAGTGGTCAGTGGTCGGTTCCCTGCACCAGCTTACCCAGCTTACATTGGGCACTACCCTCGGCAGCCGCAAGAGAGAAATTGACCCCTGAAACCTGACCCCTGATCACTGCCGGTGATACGGATGCCCGGCCAGAATCGTCAGCGCGCGGTAGATCTGTTCGGCCATCACCAGCGCAGCAAGCGCGTGCGCCAGGGTCATCGGTCCCAGCGAAAGCAGCAGACCGCCCTGCGCCCGCGCCGCTTCGCTCCATCCGTCCGCCGGCCCCACGGCAAAGACAATCTGCTGCGTGCCTTCGTCCCGCCGTGCGCCCAGCCACTGCGCCAGCGCCGCTGAGCTCATCTGTTTGCCCCGCTCATCCAGCATCACGGCAACGGGCGCCGTGCGGCCCTTCAACCGTCCCAGCCACGTGAGCAGCGCGGCCTCGCTACGAAAGGCTTCCGCGCGGCAATCGGCGTAGGCCGAGCAGCGTTTCAGGTACTCCAGGACCAGAGCCTCATACCCGACCTTGGCCGCGCCTTTCCCTCCCACATGCGCCAGCGTGAGTTGCATGCACTGGAGCATACCTTAGCCCTCCCGGCCCTCCTGCTCGAGCTTTTTCAGCCACCCTCCCCCGCCCCAACCGCAAGATCATGCGCGGACGACCGTTCCGGGGACCAAACTGATCCGAAACGTGTCCAAATGCACATTTTTGGGTGTGAAACGCCACGAAAGTTGCATTATCGGGAAGCTAGTCTACAAGATTTCATATTCTTGTGGCCCGCACCAGGGTCGGATCGTTACATAGTTTTAATGTTTTCAAGATCTTAGGGACGTTCTGCACATTGGCATCGTTCGTGCTGACAACCGAATAACACTTATACCCTGTCTCTCCCGAAGTCGCTCGAATTCTGTTCTTGACCGAGACGCAAGTCACGCTATCTTCGGTTTCTCAAAAAGTCTTGGAGGATGCTCTATGCGATGTTTTCGGTTCCACGCTTCCGTTTTGGCTCTTTCGCTTGCACTTGGGTGCTACCTCACGCTCGCTTCCACTGAGCGGTCGCTCTACGCCCAGGAAACCTCCGGCGGGGTGCAAGGCACGGTGTCAGACCCGACCGGTGCCGTTGTGCCCGGCGCGGAAGTGATGTTGACCAACACCACCACCGGCCTGAAGTTCACGCAGACCACGAATGCAATCGGCTCGTATCGCTTCCCTGCAGTGCCTCCGGGCCCCGGTTACGAGATGAGTTTCTCGGCCAAGGGATTCGTGTCCGTAGTGGTCAGAGATATCTACCTCAAGGTGGCCGAGGTGCGCACGCAGAACGCGACGCTGACGGTCGGCGCCCACGAAGAGGTCATGGTCTCGGCGGCCAATTCTGAAGTCACCATCGACACCTCTGATGCCGTGATCGGCACCAATATCGACGTTCGTTCGCTGGACTCGCTGCCTGTGCAGCAAAGAGACACTCCCACTGCACTCTTCGAGATGCAGGCCGGCGTTACAGACACCGGCTCGGTGACGGGCGCACGCGTTGACCAGAACGACGTGACCGTGGACGGACTCGACGTAAACGACCTGGTGACGGGCGGCGTGGGCTATAACAGCAGCCCAAACGGGATAGCGGAGGGTATCCGGACCCAGACCATTGTGGGCGGAGCTCCGGTGGATTCTCTGGACCAGTTTACCGCCACCGTGGCTGGCAATCAGGCCGACAGCGGTCCCGGTAGCGGCGGCCAGTTCACCCTGGTCACCAAGAGCGGCACCAATGCGTTTCACGGCAACCTGAACGAGTACAACCGCAATACCTCGTTTGTGGCCAACAGTTGGTTTTCCAACAACGCCAGCCCGATTGTTCCACGCAACCACCTCATCCAGAATCAGTTTGGCGGCAACATCGGCGGCCCGATCACCATTCCGCATCTGTTCAGCGGTAAAGACAGGGCGTTCTTCTTCTTCGACTACAACGACGATCGCATCATTCGGGGGCTTCTCGCGCAGAGGACCGTTCCCCTCGACAGCCTGCGCGCCGGCAATGTCAATTACATTTACGACGCGACTGGAGATACACATCAACTAGACCCCGCCCAGTTCGCAGCAATGGATCCGCTGGGAATCGGCACGCCCAGCCAGTGGCTCACGGCGTTCACAGCGCGCTTTCCGCACTCGAACAACAATTCCAGCGGAGACGGCGTCAACTCCGGCGGGTACTTATTCAACGCCCCCGACGGCGAAACCGTGGCGGATTATGTGGGTAGGGTAGACATCAACCTGAACGACAAGATGAAGCTCTTCGCCAAGTTTGCCTTTACTCAAGGCGACGAGGTGAACAATGTGAATGAGTTTTCCGGCGACCCTGCGACCGACCCGCTGAGCGACCGCTCCTACAATTTTGTGGTTGGCCACACCTGGCTATTCGGTTTGAATGCAACCAACCGCGTCTACCTGGGCGAGGTAGTTCAGAAGCTCTCCTCGATCGTGGCATGGAATCCGTCAAGCTCTACCTGGAATCCGAACGGAACCACGAACTATACCTTTGACGACGGCACTGGGCCGGCGCTGGTTTCCGCCATGTATCTGGCTCCGGGCGGCAGTGCGCAACGCGTTCCTGTACCCATACTGCGCGACGACTTTGCCTGGATTAAAGGCCGCCACACGTTTTCCTTCGGCGGGACCTTCGAAGATCTCCTCATCCACACCACCAACATCACCGATTTCAATGAGGCCGAGGAAGGCATGGGCGGCTACACCCTCAGCCTGTGCGGTCCGGCGGCGGGCGCTTGTGGCACCAATGCCGGTGGAGCGAATAACCCCAGCCTTCGCCCCTCCGATATAGAGACTGCGGGTAGCGAGGGCGATCTGGCCATCTACGACTGGGACCAGGCATTCGCCTACATGATCGGGCGCATCGGCGAGGTCTCGTCGACATTCAACTACAACAAAGACGGCACCTCGCTGAAACAGCTCACCGGCGACCAGCGCTTTTACCGGAGCTACCAGACACAGCTTTACCTGCAGGATAGCTTCAAGGTGATTCCCAGCCTGACAGTGACCTACGGCGTAGGCTACCAGTTCTATTCCGTGCCTTACGAGACGCGCGGCCTGGAGAGCGTTCAGAACACCACCTTCCAGCAGTATCTAGAGGCTCGCGTGGCGCAGAGCGACGAAGGACAGGACCAAGCTGACTCGGTTCCCCTCATCTCTTACGAGCTGGGAGGCAAGGGCAACGGGAGCGGGGCTCCTGGGGAGTACCAGCCTGAGTACAAGCTCTTTGCCCCCCACCTGGCTCTTATCTGGAATCCCGGCTTCGACCGGAAGATGGTCATCAATGCCAGCGGCAGCATCGGGTACGATCGGACGGTCATTACCGCTATCCAGAGGCTGCAGGATTCGAACTCCTACCTGTTTCAGCAGCCCCTGGAGTTGCCACAGGGCATTCCGGGCGATCCGTACGACTCCATCGCGACCGGACCGCGGCTGGATAAGGCCAACGACCTCTCGAATGTGAGCGGCATCGCGGCGCCTCCCACCCCGAAGTCCCCCTATCTGCCCTTTGCGAATTCGATCACTTGCGCCGGTCTCCCGGTGAATCCGTGCGGGCTGTATCTGGGTTCAGCCTTCAATAGCGCCACCATCGATACCGGCTTGAAGACGCCCTACAACATCGACTTCAATTTCGGCGTGCAGCGCCAAATGCGCTGGGATATGGTTTTGAAGGCCAACTACGTGGGTCATCTGGGCCGCAGGCTCCTGGGTCAGGCCGACGTCAACCAGGTCCTCGATTTCCCGGATAACACGGGGTTGTCGAACCAGACGCTTGGCCAGGCCATGGCGGGGATTACCACGCAGCTCAGGAACGGGGCCACCGCGGCAACCATCCAGCCCGAGCCTTTCTTTGAAGATGTCATCCTGCCCGGTTCAGGCGTGACGGGTGAGACCTACACTCAATTCCTGGTAAATACGTGGGGTCCGTTTGCCTACCGTGGTGATTTCGGCGATACGGTGCAGTACCTGGCAGATAACGGCGCGCCGCCGAATGTCGGATCGGCTGCCCAGTTCTCCGAGAACAGCTTCTACACCAACCAGGGATTCTCCACGTACCACGGTTTGCTGGTGACGGCGAACAAGAATCTCTCGCACGGCGTTGCATTCGACCTGAACTACACCTACTCGCACTCCATCGACAACACCTCGTCCTTTGCCAACTCCCAGGGCGATACCGGCATCGGCGGCATCGGCCTGATCTGCGACATCGTCCGTCCGCGCGAGTGCCGTTCCAGATCGGACTTCGATATCCGGCATTACATCACCACGGACGCAACCTACCAGTTGCCGTTCGGCCGGAAGAGAATGCTCGCCAACACCGTCCCCGGCTGGGCCAACGCGGTAATCGGAAACTGGGATGTGAGCGGCCTCGCCATCTGGCACACCGGCGTGCCGTGGTCCACGGTGTCCAACGCCTTTGTGGCCAGCTACTCGAACGATGCTCCCGGAATTCTCATTGGGAACCCGGCCAATGTCGCTACGCACGTCACCAAGCTGGCGGGCGGCGGCGTGAACATCTTTGCCGACGAGAACCCCAACACCAACAGTTTCCAGGCCGCCAATTCGTTCGAGGGGCCGATCGGATTCCAAATCGGACCTCGCAACGAACTCAATGGGCCGCACTTCTTCAACGCCGATCTCGGTTTGGCCAAGGCCATCCCGCTCGTCGCAGAGAACGTGGCTCTGAAATTCCGTGCCGACGCCTTCAACGCGCTCAACCACCCCAGCTTCAACCTGCCGGCGAACAACGTCTATAACGGCTATGACCAACAGGACATCACCAACAGTTCCTTCGGCACCATCAGCACCACCGTGGAACAGCCGGGCAACCTGAACAACGGCGCCCGCGTTCTGCAGCTTTCGCTGCGCCTGGAGTTCTAAGACGGGCTAAAGCCGAAGAACGGCATGCAAACGCAAAAGGGGACCGCTTCGGCGGTCCCCTTTTTGCGCGGCTCTGGTTCTTGAGCCGGCCGCTGCAGCCGGCACTCTGCAGAATGGTTCAGCGTAAGCGCTTCGCCTTTGCGGTCGGCCGCGCGGCTTTCTTTCTCGCCGGTGCGGGCTCGCGGCGCCGCGCCGTTTTCTTTGCGGATTTCTTGGCCGCTTGCGCACGCGCATCCCGCGTCTTCGCCTTGAGCGCCGTCTTCAACTCCTCGTCGAACTCCTCCGGCGTGAGCGGCCGCGCGGACTTGCGCAATCTCTCAATGTCGTAAAACGCGCGCCGCTCCTTGAGGAACACGTGCACCACAAAATCCACGTAGTCCAGCAGAATCCACTCGCCGTTGCGGCGTCCCTCAACGGAATGGGCGTAGGCGCCGAAGTCGCGCTTGAGCCGCAGCTCGATCTCGTCGGCAATCGCGATCGCCTGCCGGTCATTCAGCGCTGAAGTCACCAGGAAAAAATCTGACAGCCCCGCGTCCACCGGATCGAGCTCCAGGATCTTCGTATCCTGGCCCTTTTTTTCTTCGCAGACCGCAGCCGCGGCCTGAACCAGTTTGCGTGTTTCGGGTGCAATTCGCGAGGCTGTTTGCGCGGGGGTTGGTTGCGCTGGATTGGTCTTCATGCGTCCGGCAAAGTCTCCAAAACTCGATCCTATCGCTTCCCAGGCCCGAAGGGGAAATCTCAATGCCCGCAGGAAAATCACCCGTAAAGCGCGCGCGCCCGAATGTAAGCGGCTACCGCCTCCGGCAGCCACTCCCGCAGGGCGCTCTCATTCTTCGCCGCTCCCAGCCGCTCTCGAATTTCCGACGCGCTGATCTCCACGTGCAGCCCGGGAAGCAGATACAGCTCCGCGCATTCCCCGTCCTGCTTGCGCACCCTGAACCCGCGCACGCCAACGCCGCCGCGCCCCTCGTCACCCTTTGCCCTCGGCTCCAGCGTCAACCCCTCCGGCAGCGCTGCCGCGAGCGCGGCATCGTCGACCGCCTGGCCAGGCCTTGAAGCCACCACCATCTCCGCCGCAAACGGGACCTCTGCCGCGCGGTGCCACTGCCGCAGCGCGAAAAATGCGTCCGCGCCCATCAGGAAAAACAGCCGCGCCCCGGCGACCAGCTTGGCGCGCACCCGCTGGAGCGTCTCTACGCTGTAATTCGGCGTTCCCGCCGCGCTGGGCGCATCGGCCAGCGAAATCGCGAAGCCCGGCTCGCCGGCAATCGCCAGCCGCGTCATCGCCAGCCGGTCCTCGAAGCTCGCCTGCGCACCCTGCCCACCGCCCTGAATTTTGATCGGCTGCGCGCCCACCGGCGCAAACAGCACCGCATCCAGTTCAAGCGCCTTCCGGGCCGCCCGCGCCACGGCCAGGTGCCCTTTGTGCGGCGGGTCGAAACTGCCTCCAAACAACGCCACACGCCGCGCGCGCCCCTCTGGGCCCGATACCTCGCTCATGCGTCCATCCTAGCAGCGCATCAAATCCGCCTGCCCCACACGCGCGCGCAGGGCGCCAGGCGCGCCAAAAGCGGCCCGCATTCGATAGAATCGGAACGTCATGCGTTACCTCCTCTTCCTCATCGCCCTCGCCGGCCTTATCGACTCTTCGCTTGCACTCAAAGTTCACTACGACACCGGCACCGAGCCCTGCTCCATCAATGCCCACTGGGACTGCGGCATCGTCAATCACAGCTCCTTCTCCATGATTCACCATGTCCCCGTGGCCGCCGTCGGCATCGCCGGCTATCTTCTCCTCGCCATCCTCGCCCTCGCGCGCCGTCGCCTGCTTCTTCTTATCGCCTCCGGTATCGGCCTTGCCTTTGCCATCTATCTCTCCGGCATCGAGAAGAATGTGCTTCAGGTCTGGTGCCTTTATTGCGTCATCTCCCAGGCCATCATCGCCCTCATCACTCTGCTCAGTCTCATCTGGCTCGCCTGGGCCCAGGTGGCCGCTCGCCGCCGCAGCTCATAGGCCCGTGTACCCTCCAGCCAGTCCTGCCCGCGGCTACTTCCCTGCACTTCCTGTCTTGCTAAACTTCACTGGAGGGCGATGATCCGCGACTGGTACGCGCGCCGCATGGTTGAGTGGGAGACGCGCCTCACCATGCTCGATGAAAATCGCGTGGTCCGCCCCCTCCAGTGGGGCTTCGACTGGCTCGCGCCCTTTCTGCGTGACCACGGCTTCGCCCCCGCTCTCCCCGATCCTGAAGTGGAGCGCGATCCCGCGGCGGCAGAAGCCGCCATGGTCCGCATCAACCGGCTTCTCGTCCAAAACAGCGGCAAATTCTTCGGCTATCGCCGGCCCACAGACTTTCGCCTCGAAGACCGTTATCCCCAGCTCTTTCCCACCAACGTGCGCCCTGAAACCCTCGCTCACGACGCCGCCCTCCGCCAGCAGATCGCCGACGGCACGGCGCAGAAGGCGCAATTCCTCCGCTTCACCTCGCCCGCGCGCTCGCCCTACCCTGAAAACGATCTCGTCAACGCGCGCTGGTTTCCCGCGCCCGCGCACAAAGACCCTGCGCGCCCCAAGCAGGCCATCGTTGTGCTGCCGCAGTGGAACGCCGACGCTTTCAGCCACAACGCTCTCTGCTCGCTCTTCAACCGCTTCGGTGTCTCCGCGTTGCGCCTCTCCAAGCCCTACCACGACATTCGCCGCCCCGCCGAGCTCGAGCGCGCCGACTTCGCCGTCAGCGCCAACATCGGCCGCACCATCGCCGCCTGCCGACAGGCCGTGGTCGATATCCGCTGCTGCCTCGACTGGCTGGAGTCCCAGGGCTACCGGCACTTCGGCATCCTCGGCACCAGCCTCGGCTCCTGCTACGCCTTCCTCGCCAGCGCCCACGATCCGCGCCTGCGCGTCAACGCCTTCAACCACGCGTCGACAGCCTTTGGAGACGTGGTCTGGACCGGCCAGAGCACCCGCCACATCCGCCAGGCGCTCGAGCAAGCCGGTCTCACCCAGCCGCGCCTCTGCGCCCTCTGGTCTTCGATCAGCCCCGTCAGCTACTTCGAAAAGTTTCTCGGCCCCGACGGCCACGCCGCCGGCAAAAATGTACTGCTCATCTACGCCAACTACGACCTGACTTTCCCCAAAGAGTATTCGCTCCAGGCCGTCGAGGCCTTCGAGAAAAACGGCGTCCGCTTCACGCCCCGCGTGCTGCCCTGCGGCCACTACACCACCGGCGAGTTCCCTTACAAATACATCGACGGCTGGCACCTGGGCTGGTTCGTTTATCGTGCCTACAAAGACCTGCGCAACGAACGAGCCACAGGCACCTCGCCCCGTTCGACGAACAGTGGAGCTATCGAACAAGAAGCACTCTCGCGCTAGAAAAGTCCCGGAGGGACGCCGGAAAATAGCCCAGGACGCAGTCCTGGGAAAGCGTCCCCAAATGTGTCTCAAGCCCCGTAGGGGCGTTGGAACTCACCGCACCCCGCTCAAATCCATCCTCAGCAATTTCGCCGGGTCGAGATACGCATTCTCCCACCGCACCGCCCAGTGCAGATGCGGTCCCGTCACGCGGCCCGTCGCCCCGCTCAGCCCGAGCAACTGTCCCTTCGCCACGCGCTCGCCTTCGTGCACATCGATCCGCGAAAGATGCATCGAGATCGTGTACAGCCCCAG
>JASHTS010000052.1 GCA_030040425.1 Acidobacteriaceae bacterium
AAGCTGGACCTTCAGTGCGCTTCTCAATTCCTCCGCCGTAGGAATAGACTCGTTACTCCTAGGCACCACATAGGCAACGAGCTGCTTGTTTGAAGAATCCTCGCCCGCGAGATTCACGACGCACTGGCGCACCTTCTCGAGTTTCTCCAACCGTGTTTCGATCTCACCGAGTTCGATGCGGAAGCCGCGCAGCTTCACCTGATGATCGTTGCGGCCCAGGAACTCGATGTTGCCATCCGGGAGATAGCGCGCCAAGTCGCCGGTGCGGTACATGCGCGCTCCCGGCTCATTGCTGAACGGATCGGCAAGAAATCGCTCCGCCGTCAATTCCGGACGGTTCAGATATCCCCGCGCCACGCCGGCTCCGCCGATATACAGCTCTCCCGTAATGCCCACCGGAACCGGCTCACCGCGCGCATCCAGGATGTAGATCTTGGTGTTTGCGATCGGCCTTCCAATGTGCGCTAGAAAGCCGTCATTCCGATGCATCGTCACCCAAGTCGAATACGTAGTTGTTTCCGACGGTCCGTAAAGGTTCGAAACTGATGCCACATTTGTCTCAGAGAAGATGCGTTGCACCAAAGCCCGCTTCAATGGTTCGCCGGCCAGGTTGACTGTGCAAACGGTGGATGGCACTGCACCTGTCTCAATCAGCGCACTCAAAGCCGAAGGAACCGTATTGATTAAGCTGACATCGACCTTCTTGCGGGTGAGCTCCATGGCATCGCGAACCAGCACCACCGTTCCTCCTGTGGCAAGGGGTCCAAACATTTCGAAGATCGAGAGATCGAAGTTGAGAGAGGTGGAAAACAGCGTTCGCCGAGAGAGCTCAGGAGCAAATGATTCGCGTGCCCAGGAGATGAAATTGACAGCGTTACCATGCTCGATGGCCACTCCCTTGGGCAGGCCGGTGGAGCCGGAGGTGTAAATAATGTAGGCGAGATTCCTGGCAGAGAGCCCGACGGCGGCCGGCCCGGGGTTAACGGCGGAATGATCGTTCCACAGTTGGCCGTCATCGAGATTGACCAATAGGGGTGCATCGGAAAGACCGGCAAGCAGCTCGCGCTTCTCCCCTCTCGTCAGAACAATGGCGGATCCGGAGTCCTGCAGCATGAAGCGCAGCCTCTCGGCGGGATACGCGGGATCGAGCGGCACGTAGGCCCCGCCCGCCTTGAGCACCGCCAGCAGCGCCACTACCATCTCCGGGCTTCGCTCCACGCAGATGGCTACGCGGTTGTCCGGTCTTACGCCAAGCTCTCTCAGGTAATGCGCCAGCCGGTTAGCTTGCCGGTTCAGCTCGGCGTAGCTCAGCGTCTCTTCTTCAAACACCAGGGCCACAACATCGGGGGTCTTGCTCACCTGCTCTTCGAAGAGCTGATGGACGCACAGCTCCCGCGGATACTCAGCCGCCGTATCGTTCCACCCATGCAGCAGCTGGTGCCGCTCAGCCGCGGTCAGAATCGGCAGATGGTCCACGAGCTGACCATCGTCAGCCACCATCGCTTCCAAAAGAGTGCGGAAGTTCCCTATGTACCTTTCAATTGTGCGGCGGTCGAACAGCGCTGCAGCATACTGGAAGCCACCGGCGATGCGGTCTCCCTCATCCGCCAGAAAGAGCGTGAGGTCGAACTTGGCCGTGGCGCGCGAGGACGGGCGAAGAAATTTTGCTTCGATGCCGGGAAGTTCCGGCGACTGCGGAGGCCTGTGTTGCCAGTTGAACATGACTTGGAAGACCGGACTGTGCGCCAGGCTGCGCTCCGGCTCGAGAATCTGCACCACGTGCTCGAACGGTACGTCCTGATGCTGTTGAGCATCGAGCGCCTGGCTACGGACGCGCTCGAGGAGCTGGCCGACCGTGGGTGAACCGGAAAGATCGATGCGCAGGGCGAGGGTGTTGACGAAGAATCCGATCAGGTTCTCGATCTCCGCATGGCTGCGATTAGCCACGGGCGTGCCGACCACCACATCCTGCTGTCCTGAGAGCCGCGACAGCAGCGCCGCCCACGCGGCCAGCAATGTCATATAGAGCGTCGACCCATGGCGCCGGCTCAGATCTCTGAGAGCTGCTGTCACCGGCTCGTCGAACACCAGTTCCACGAAGCCTCCGGAGTAATCCTGGACAGCGGGCCGAGGACGGTCGGCGGGCAACTCGAGCAGGGCCGGCGCACCGGACAAAGTGTTCTTCCAGTACTCGGCCTGCCGCTGCAGTATCTCTCCTTCGATCCAGTTGCGCTGCCATACGGCGTAGTCGGCATACTGGATTTCCAGGGCAGGCAGCGGATCGGGCATACTCTCGAAATCGCGACCGTAGAAAAAGCCCAGCTCCTTGGTCAACAGGCCCATCGACCAGCCGTCGGATACGATGTGGTGCATCGTGATCATCAGCGCATGCTCGTCTTCCCTCAGGTGAATCAGCCTTCCGCGAATCAGGGGACCGGCTTCGAGGTTGAACTCGGTGCGGGCCTCGAGTGCCGCGAGGCGCTCAAGCTCCGCATCGGCGTCGCTGCGCCCGCACAGATCGTGCTCCTCCAAAAGAAAGCGGCATTCGTCCGCGGGCGCAACCCGCTGAACCGGCTCGCCCCCGGCAAGATGAAACGTGGTGCGCAGCGCCTCATGCCGGCACAGGATCTCGTCCAGCGCCGAGCGGAGAGCCGCTCTGTTCAGAGATCCATGCAAATGCAAGCCCAGCGGAATATGGTAGGCCGCACTTGCCCCTTCGAGCTGGGCCAGGAACCAAAGCCGTTGCTGGGCAAACGACAACGGCAAAGGCCGACTTCGATCCGCTCGCGTCACCGGCGGCAGCTCCGCTCTTGCAGCTCCTTCCAGGACTCGCGCCAGATCGGCTAACACCGGGTGTGCAAAGAAATTGCTGAGCGCGATCTCGCGGTTCAGCACGCGCCGCACCCGCGTCATCGCGCGCAGCGCCAGCAGCGAGTGGCCGCCCAGCTCGAAAAAGCTATCCTGGCGTCCCACCTTCTCCAGGTTGAGCACTTCGGCCCAGATGGCAGCCAGCGCCGCCTCCACCTCCCCTTGCGGCGCCTCGTAGCCGCGCATCACGTAAGCATCGGCTACCGGATCGGGTAATGCCTTGCGATCCAGTTTCCCGTTCGGCGTGAGCGGCAACGCATCGAGCTGCACATATGTCGAAGGCACCATGTACTCGGGCAGCCTGGAAAGCAAATGCTCGCGCAACTGCGCCGGCGTGATCACTTTGTGCGCCTGGCACGTGTGGTAAGCCACGAGGCGCTTTTCGCCGGGCGTGTCCTCGCGAGCCAGCACAACCGCCTCGCGCACGCCGGGATATTCCATCAGCCGCGCCTCGATCTCACCGAGTTCGATGCGGAAGCCGCGCAGCTTCACCTGGTGATC
>JASHTS010000053.1 GCA_030040425.1 Acidobacteriaceae bacterium
CCACGCCCGCCCATCCACTCGCATCGCCGCGTCCCCCGAACCAAACTCCCTTGCCGATACCCCAAAAGTTGCACCTTGCCGCCCTGCCCCGGCGGTATCTTGATAATTGAGGCTCGAGTCCCCCGCCGCACTGATTACTCTGTGGAGTCGCACCGGCCAACCCTTCCCGGTATCAGTTGCCTGGGAACCTCGATCCAAATAAACTCATTCAGAAATCTCGGCCGCAAAGCCATGTGAACGCTCCTGCCGCTTTCTTCTTCTGAGCGTCGCCGCCGGGACAACACTGGGGGACATAGTGAAATCGCCCGCCGACATGAAGATCGTCATGATCGATATCACCAACGCGTGTCACCATGCCTGCTCGAATTGCACGCGCTTTTGCGGTCAGCATCCCAAGCCGTTCTTCATGGATGTGGATTTCTTCAAAAAGGCCGTCGATTCCATGGAGGGTTTCCCCGGCATTGTCGGCATCATCGGCGGCGAGCCATCACTGCATCCGCATTTCGAAGAAATGATGGATTACTACGCCTCCCGGGTCAAGGAACCTCGTCCATCCGCTTTCCTCGGCACTGCCACCGCCACTTTCAAAGATTACGGCCGTATGGTTCGCTACATGCGCGGACGCAAACGAGGTCTGTTCAGCGCCCTCGGACCCGGTTATTACAAGAACTTCGAAAAGATCCAGGACATCTTTCCCTATCAGAGCCTCAATGACCACCAGAGCATAAGCATGCACCAGGCCATCCTTGTCACCCGCAAGGAGCTCGGCATCCCCGACGACGAATGGCTCAAGCTCCGCGACAACTGCTGGATCCAGAACATCTGGTCCGCTACCATCACTCCGAAAGGCGCGTTCTTCTGCGAGATCGCCGCGTCAATGGACATGCTCTTTAACGGCCCCGGCGGATGGCCTGTCGAGCCGGGGTGGTGGAAACGCAAGCCCTTCGAGTTCGGTGACCAACTCAACTGGTGCGAAAGCTGCTCCGTCGCCCTCACCGTTCCCGCCAATAACGCCAACGACGATACCGACATCGTCTCGCCCGTCATGTACGAGCGCCTCAAAAAGGTAAATGGCCCCAAGATGCAGAAAGGCCAGTTCATCATTCTCGACACCAACAACTATGACCCCCAGAAGTACAAGGGGCACGAACCCGACCCCATCTGGTATCTACCCCAGGACAAGCGCGACGACGCCCGCATCGCCGTTGTGAACACAGTCCTCTCCCCGCACAAGATCGACGTGGTCTGCCGCGAGGGCCAGAGCGAAATGGCCACGCTGACCCCGGATCGCGTCTCCAGCCTTGATTTCAAGGATTGGGTCGCCGTCTTCCGCGACGCCGCCTCCGTCAGCGACGAGTTTCTTAAGGCCGCCTCGCGCTGCGTCCTCAATCCCGGCTGCATCTACCGCTACGGGGATACCGTCAAGCTCTTCAACCGCCGCGCCCTCGCCCTGCGCAACGTAACCAGCATTCCCCTCAATGGCACGTTGCACGAGTTATGGGAAAAGAAAAAGCGCATCAAGATCTCCAATTACCCGAACCTCGACGTCAACACCCCCTTTGAGCGCATCACCATCAAGGCAAAGCAAATCGGCAGCCGCGCTGCGTTCCTGTTGCCGGCGTGAACAAAGAAAGAGTCTGATCCGAACAGCCGCACATGAAATCAGTTGCTTCAGCTTCGATCGCATTGGACGTTATCCGCGTCCAAATGGGCCTTGCGCCGCTCAAGGCGCTGCAAACCAGCGTCCACCTCAACACCCACTGCAATCTTCGGTGCTCCTACTGCTTCATTGCGACCAACCCGAATTACCCCACCGGATACAAAGAGAGCGGCCTGCCGCTGGAAAAGATGAAGATCGTGCTCAAGAACCTCTCCGGTTCCACCCACAACGTAATCTTCACCGGCGGTGAAACATTTCTTTACAAAGGCTTCGCAGACCTTCTGGTATACGCACGGGAGGAGCTTTCCTTTGACTCGCTTTCCGCCATCAGCAACGGCATGTTTCTGGAGTCGAAACCCGAAATCCTGAACCGACTCGACCACGTCGCGGTGAGCTACGACCTGATGAGACGCAACCAATATCCCGACATATTGGACAACGTTCTTAACTCGATCATCCGCCTTCGCAGGGACGGAAGAATTAAAGAGGGCCAAGTTTATTTCAATTGCACAATTGCGGAGCATGAGACCATCGCTGACTGGTCCGGATTCCTGGACCTTGCCGCCAACAACGGCCTCCGCATCTTCGTGCAGCCGGTTAGGGACGGCTTTGGCAACCTCGATTCCTGGGAACCCTTCAATGCATTAGTGCTCGAAATCCGAAAGCGGTACGGATATCAGATATTCGTCAATTGCAAAACCTACTTGGGAGAGTACGACCACAAGCTCACGAAGAAAGTGTGTCACCCGAAGGCCCGAATGTATGTCGACGTGTGGGGAAATCTGGTTTATCCGTGCGAGAGATTTGCGGGCAGTAATCTCGGGAACCTGGCTGTTCCCGATTTCCCCGTGGCGAGAAAATGGGCTGAAGCCGAAGCCCGTGAGAAATTCCCGTCTTCGAAGTGCGAGAAATGTGCATATAATTGCGTCTTCGGAAACAGCATTCCTTATCGCCGACCGATTCGAACAATAATCACCTCAGTCTCCGCCAAGTTCCATGAAAGGTGAAAGCCGAAAGACCTAACCCATCACGCCCCCTTGGACCCCTCCCGCGAGACCGGCGCAAACGAGAAGTTCTTGTGTCCCAGGAAACCGGCAATCACATTGGCGCCCATATGGATGGCGCCGGCAATGTAGGGAGCCGACCTCTGGGCCGGCGTCAGGTGCCGCAACAGGAACACGGTCACGGGAAGGACGGCTGTGCCCAGCAGCATCGTTCCGCCGTACACAACAATGCACCGCGACCATTCCCTCAGATAATTCCCCTTGGTTTTGAATACGAACTTCTTGTAGTTGAAAAACGCAAAGGTGATGTTCACCACCCCTGAAATTACGCTGGCCGCCATGTACGCAAACGGGATGTGCGGCGTGAGCAGGGCAGTCAAAAGGGCATACGTGGAGTAGCCAAAGATCGTGTTGCAGATTCCCACGGCCAGGTATATGCCGAACTGCCCCGGCGGGAAGTGATGCACCACCCACGCGCCCCACCGGCTCTCAGCGATCGTTTGCAGAAAACCCATCGGCCTCGCGCTCAACCGCTCCAATTCGCCCCGTATTGGCCGGCCTGTTCCCGTCGGCCGGGCTTACGCCGGAAGACCCGGCGTAGAAGTTGATGCGCTCTCTCTCGGTAACCAGCGGTCGATTCAAAACCGTAGTGTGAATCGAGCCCACGTATTCACCGATAATTCCCAGCGCGATCAGCTGAACCGAGCCCAGAAAGAACAGTCCCAGCACCACGGGCGCGACTCCCACCGTGAATCGCGACCAGAAGACGAGTTTGTAAATCAGGTAGAACATGCCGGTGGCAAAGCTTAAAAACGCGGAAATGAACCCCGTGAAGATGACGAGGCGCAGCGGAACCTTGGAAAGATTGGTGATGCCCAGCATCGCAAAGTCGTACAACGTGTAGAAATTGTTCTTTGTGATGCCGCGCTCGCGCCGTTTCTGGTTGTAATAAACCTTGGCCACCGGCAGCCCAAGCTCGGCGATCATCCCTCTGAAGTAGGGGTAGGGGTCGCGGAAATTCGTGCGGATGCGCTCCACCACCGAACGGTCGTAGAAGCCGAAACCCGTGAAATGTTCGAGGACTTTCACGTTGGTCAGCCGGGCCACAAGCCGGTAATACGCCGTTCGAATGCGATACATCAGGCCGTTCTCGTCGCTCGAGTTCTTGATTGCGGCAACGATCGGATAGCCGCTTTCCCACTCGCGAATCATCTCCGCAAACAACTCCGGCGGGTCCTGCAGATCGGCGGCGACGGTGCCGACCGCATCTCCTTCAGCCTGCAGAAACGCGTGCATCGACGAGCGGTCCGGACCGAAATTGCGCGCATTCACAATCACTTTTACCGTGGGATCTTCGCGTGCCATCTCGCGCAGAATCTCGACCGTCGAGTCCGTTGAGGCATTGTCGATGAAAAGATGCGCGAATTGGTATTGGGGCAGGCTGCCGGCGAGTTCCAGCACACGCCGATGAATCTCGCGGACGTTCGCTTCCTCGTTGTAACAGGGAGTCAGGATGGTGATGAGCTTCGGGGGCATTCTGCTCACCTCGCGCCGTACTCGGAATGACGCACGCGGGTAGAATAACTGGATTGTATCGACCAGAAGTGTAGCACAACCCTTGCCCTCGCACGAACGCGGAAGTCTTCTGGTATCAAGATGATCAGTGGCACTCCAGAACTCGAAACTGCGGATCTTGCACGACCGGCTTAAGCCTCCACACCCACCCCGATCCGTCGCTCCACGCCCGGTCATACATGCGAGTGACAAGATACTGGATTCCGTACTGGCGGCAGACCGCGCGCGCCTGCTCCGCGCTCGCGCCCCGGAAAAGCGAATCGATCGCACCAGCCATGGCCGGGCAGCCGCTGGGATCGCCCCCCAGCTCGGCGCCGCAGTAGGGCTGGTCGTGAAGAATCGCCAGCTGGCGGTCGATTCCGAGCAAATCCGCGGAGCGCCAATAGGGTTCGACGGCCGGATTGAATTGCACGATGGCGTCGCGGGGTATGGAGCGGTCAAGCTGGGCGTAGCCAACCGCCGAGATATATGCGTTATGAGGCAGCTTGCCGGCATCCGGATCATGAACTGACTGCAATCGCGCTTCGTTCAAGGGAATATCGAAGCGCAGCAGCAGAACCTGGCAAACCGTGCTGATCACGCCGATGACCAGAGCCAGCGCCGTGATCGATCGCAGCCAATGCGGGGTGTTCTGCGGCAACCCTGCCATGTCGGCTGCAGCGCTGCCTTTCCGTTCCGCAAGCTTCCATCCCGTCAGCACCTCCGACCCGAAAAGAAGCAGCGGAAACTGGAGCAGAAGAGCCGCTCTCCATCCGAAATCGTTGGAAGTAAGCACCGAGGATCGTATCACCGAGATCATCGCCAGCGTGGTTACAGCAATCACCAGCAGCGACCGCCGCGCGGCATTGAGCGGTGTGCGCCCGCGCCAGGCCGGCACCAGGTAAATGAGTAAGATGGCCAGGTAAAAGCCCAGTTCCACCACGTAACCGGGCACAAGCAGAACCAGGTTGGCCATGTTTCTGGCCGCACTCGCGTTGTGCCCGGCGAGGCTCTCGAAAAGATGCGTGGCCAGCAAGCCATCGGGAGGAAACATCTCGCGAACGGCAAATGTGAAAACGGAGCCGCCCTCCAGCCCCGTCGAGCTGTGGGTCAGCAGCTCGCGCAGGTACGGAATCAGCAGTAGAGCGGCTCCCGCCCCGCCGGCTGCCATCAGCAGCGCGGAACGGGGTTTTCGTTCAATGGTCACCTGCCAGAGAGCCCAAACCAGCATCACCAGAAAGAAGCCGAACGCGACGTAGACGGAAAGCCCAAAGGCGCTCGCCAGCAGAAACGCAATGAGCACCACGCTCGCCGCACTCCTGTGCTCGTTTTTCTCTCCCTCCATCCACGCCAGCAGAAATGCGAACATGCAGCACACGAAGCTGGCGATATGATGGGGAACCCAAAGAAGAGAATCGAGCCAGCTCGTAATCTGGCTCGCCGACCACCATTCCAGATCGTTCGGCAAAGGTTGATGCAGGTAAACCAGATTCCACACATTGACGCAAATATCGAGCCCCGTCACCATGAGCAGCGCAACGCAGAGCAGAAACTGGCTCCGCAGCCGCGCGCCGGCCGCGAGAAAATGCTTCAGGTAGAGCCCGATCAGCGCTGCCAGAGCGAATCCCGCCCACACGCAGCTGGCGATGAAGACGGCGCGGGTCGACAGATGGGACATCTGCACCACCGCGGCGCAGACCACGTTCCAGAAGTAGTAGTAGCGCATCGGCGCGGCGTGCATGTACCAGTAAGCCGGGTTCGCCGGCGGCACGCCGGTGCGCAGGATGCTCTCCGTCCAGTTGACCCGCGACGCGTGATCGTACGTGGCGATGCTCATAAAGAGCTCGTGGCCGCGCTGCCAGTCCACCAGCGACAAAATGGCCACCGCAATCCAGATCAGCGCCAGAGCCAGCGCCTTGCCGCCCAGCGGCCGCCAGCCGGTCGGCCATCGGCCGCCCCTGCGCCGCGTCCGGCCCCATTCCCCGCCGAGCAGCGCTACCCAGATGATCCCGCTGGCGTGAAGGAACGCGACCACTGCGCCCAGAGAAAGGAACCACGCAATCAGCACCGCCGCAATCGTTGAGACGCCCAGCGACAATGGCACGCTCCAGAAGAGCTGTTCCACCAGCGATCGCCCCCGGAAGCCGTGCCAGTCCGTAAACCACGCAGTCAGATAACCGGTGCAGACCGTCGCTGGAAGAAACGCGGGTATGGCCACAAGGCTGGCTGCGATCTGTTCTGCCGTGATGGAAAAATCGTGGAAGATTCTCGTCTCCTTGCCGGCCCGTCACTCCCTCGCGTCGCGCCACATCATTTGCTCTGTGATTCCTGCACCTTCTTGGGGTCCGGCTGTCCTGAATATTCGAAGAGGACGTGGCAGAGAGTTTCTCCCGCCGCCAGTTGTCTCGGCTGCGATCCGCAGAAGCTGCCCGCAAACCGGTAGCCATCCTCGCGCAAAGATGCGTACTTGGGCTTATCGAGATCAATCGAGGCTACGGGGCTGCTATGGGTCTCTTCCACAAGCACGATCCGCGGATGCGACGGCAGCAGGGCGTTGAACCGTTCCTCGGTCGGGTCCCGATCGCTCCACCACCAGTACGGATAGGGCATGTTGGCAAAAATATTGTGGTCGAAATAGGGCAGAATCCCCACCGCCGGATAGGCGCGCACGCGCTGATCCTCTGCGCTGCTGATGTATGTCACCGCAATCGACGCGCCCTCCTGGACAAAGGGGCGCAAAAACTTTGCCGCCGCTGGATCGGGTGAGTATGCGTAGTAATGATCGTAGTAGAGCGCATAGCCCGACCAGAGTATCTGCGTCGCAATCAGGACGCCCAAGGCGATGCGCCCACCCGCCTCAAGCTCGCGGGGCGCCTTTTCTTGCGCGCTCCAGGTAATCCATAGCAGGCAGATCAGCAGCGGAATCACGAGCCCCGCATGCCACCAGGTCACAGACACTTCACCGGAAAACGCTGCAAACAGCGCCACCGGCAACAGAAAATAGAGTTTGCGCCGCGCATAAAACCACAGCGCCATTGCAATCCAGAAGGGAACGGACACGATCCACGGCTGGCACGCCGGCCACACCAGCGAGAAGACCGCGCGCAGCAGGTAGATGCTCGACTGCCCTCGGATCGAGGAAAGGATCAGGTCGCGCGGCGGCCACGCTGTCCAGATCGCAAACCCATAAAAGGCAACCAGGAGGCACGCGTAAAGCAAGAATCGGCGCCGCTCCCCTTTTGATTTGCTCTCTCTCTCCCGAATCCAGTCGATCAGATAAACCACGGCCAGTCCGCCGGAGATGACCGCTGCGTGGAGCGAGACATTGGCCAGCAGCCCCAGCGTCAGCGCCAGGACGAGCGGACTTTTCCTCCACGCAATCGCCGCTAGGAACAACAGCAACGGCGCCAGCACATAGTTCCGCGCCACAATCGCGTACTGGAAGAACAGAAAGTAAGTGAACGGCAGTGAAAGCTTCAGGTAACGGGGAAAGGGCGACCGGAAAAGAAAAAGCCACGCCGCCGCCGTCGCAATCGCTCCGCAAATCCAATGCAGGCCGGCATAGCTGACGTGAATTCGGATCAGGATCCACAGCAGAAAATGCCAAAGGCCCGGAGACCCCTCATAGCGAATGTAGGTCTCGAAAAGAGATCGCAGCGAAAGATTTCTCGCTAACTGCCATGCCTGGGCTTCGTCCACCCACGGCTCGTGATAGGGAATGGCAAAGGCCAACAGCGCCGCATAAGCGAACAGCGTGCCCCATTCCGGCCAGCGCGAGCGCACCGTGTTCGCCTCGTTCCCGGCTCCTCCGGCAGATCGCCTTTCGCGAACCGTGTCTCCTTGGGACAAGCCGGCCGATTCGAGCGTTCCCTCTACGCGCTGCTGCATTCCTTTTCCCCCCGGCGCGAAGTTCTCGCCGGACTCCGAACTCGGCCTCGTGCGCGCGTCCACTCTTCCCGCCTGAGACTCAGCCAACCGCTCAATCTGTCTCGCCCCCGACCAAAAAATTCGGCAGTCCCTGCCCGGCGCCTCCCGGGTAAGACTTCCTGCCTGGAACGGGCGGAAATCTCCTCCGTGGCCTGCTGCGAAATTCCATGAGGCGTCTCGCCGGCTCAGCCGGCCGGACCTTCTGGCTTCGGTAGTAACGGATCAACTCTAAATTATCAGCATCCGCATTCCGCGCCCATTCGACTTTGGAACCATCCATGTCAGCGGGTCACAGTCTCGTGCGTGGACACGTGGATGGCCTCCCATTCACCCCACAGCCCCGGCATCGGGCCGGTGCCGGCAGGGCTGGCGGGCCGCCCTGGCAGAAAGGAGCCTGCGGCCGGAAAACCGCCAAAGTCATCACGCACAAAGCCAAAGTCGTCACGCACAAAAATGGAGGGGATCGGATCGAACGGAAGCAGGGCCGGCCGGAGCCCAATCCCGCTCAGACCGTCGAAGAGGACCTCGACGCTCTGGCGCCGCGCCCGGCGGCGCAGCCGTTCCCGCCGCATTTTGGAGCCTGCGCAAGAGGCGAGCCCGCGCCGAACCGGCGGCAAAGGGAACAGCTGTCAAGCTACGGCCCACAAGGAGCGGTGGGCCGCGTTGCGTTAAGGAAGTCGGCTGCCTGTCGAGTCAGATTCCCGTCCTCGCACAGGACGAGCCGCCGGGCCCGGCTCTGATTGCCGCTTTCCGCTCCCGGTTCAAGCGCAGAATAAAAGGCGCACAACCACCGCTTCCGTTGGGAACTTGCCCTGGGAAACGAGGGTGAGCCCGTCTTCAAAACTGTAAAAGAGCCGGCTGCAGCTTTCCCGCGACGCAATTCGACTTGCGGTCGCAATCCTTCAGACCCTTCACGGGCGGGGATAATGAATGGTTCGCTGTTGTATCTCGGTAAATGCGAGCAAGCGCCCAGTAAGGCGCTGTCGTTCGAGATCAGGAGATGGAAGCGCCGATATTGCTGAACATCTTCGCTACGGCTGAAGCAAACTGCTCTATCCCGCCGATCGCAGCCAGTGCAATCGCCGTTACGATCAGACCGTACTCGATCAAATCCTGGCCATCTTCGCCGGTTATAAATTCCCAGAATTTGATTTGGAGCTTTAAGAGCTTATCGTGCATATCCAGTATCTCCAATCTACTGCCTGGCTATAACCCGGCTGGGGCGCTCTTACAGTTCTAGTCCTCGAGTAAGGTTCGTGCAACCTCCGGACTTGCATCCCCAAATCGCCCGATTCGCAGCCTGCACGATGATATAGGTTAATGGCTAATGTTGACCTTGCCGGGAGAGCTTCATCTCCGGCGCTTACCGGAATGAAACCCTCCCGCAAAGGAGCTGAGGTACTGGGTGCGTCCTGCTTTGGTGTTCCGCCTGCGGACTACGACAGGGTTGCGCTGATGTTGCTGAACACGGTGTTGATCGCGCTCGCAACCTTGTTAACACCGGCAACGGCAGCCAGAGCGACCAGGGTGATGAGCAGCGCATATTCCACCAGATCCTGACCTTCCTCGCGGTTCATCAGGTCCTGGGCCTTCACGTACATCTTCAGAAAAAGGTTGTTCATTTTTATTCTCTCCAGTGTGTTTGATTTCCCAGCCTCAGCCGGGGCACCCTTGGCATTGCATCTGACGTGCCATTCACTCCAAAATGCAAAAACATCGAAAAATAAAGCTTTATAACCGTTACTCCAGCCCTTCAACTGGCCCTGCTGTAAACGCGCGTATACAGTCTTTTACTTCCCCGAGCGGTATCGTATACATAACCCAAACGTGTATGGTCCAAAAGTGCCATCGTAAGTCGTGATCCTTCAATGCAAAACGAAAGTACAATAACGACCATGGCGACAACTGCAAATCCACCCGTGGCGCGCCCGCGCTACGATCTTGCTGATTTCGCCATCGCCCTTATCACAGGGCTCTTCCTGGCAGTCATCGCCCTCTCTCTCTGTACTGTTCCCCTGGCGGGGAAGATGGTCGGTTTCCGGGACTTTGTCGCCTATTATGCCACCGGCCGCCAGCTCGTCCACCACGCCGATCCCTACGACTCCGAAGCGATCCGCCGCATTGAAGATCAGGCTGGTCTCCCGGTAAAGGGCGTCCTTCTGATGCGCAACCCTCCCTGGGGATTGCCGCTCGCCTATCCGCTGGGGCTCCTCAACGTGCACGTCGCCTTTGTGGTCTGGTCCATCCTCATGCTGGGCTGCCTGCTCATTCCCCTGGTCCTGCTCCGGCGGATGCATGGTTCGCCTCCCAACTATATTCATTGGCTGGCCTTTTCCTTCACGCCGGCCCTGATGTGCCTGAACATGGGCCAGACCTCGCTCTTTGCTCTGCTCGGCTTGGTGCTCTTCCTGCGCTACCATGGCACGCACCCGTTCGCGGCCGGCGCAGCCCTCTGGCTGTGCGCGCTCAAGCCGCACCTGTTTCTCCCCTTCTTCGCCGCGCTGGCGGCCTGGATTCTCTTTACGCGAAGCTATAAGGTCGTGGCCGGCGCCGTGGTGGCCATGGCCGCGAGCATCGCCCTCGCTTATTGGATCGACCCTTCGGCCTTCCCCCGCTACATCGCCCTTATGCGCTCTCCCGCCGTGGTGCAGGAGTTCGTTCCCTGCCTCAGCGACGTGCTGCGCTTCTGGATCCGCCCAACCGCAGTCTGGCTCCAATATCTGCCCGCCTCGCTCGCCAGCCTCTGGGCTATCTACTATTACTGGTCGCGGCGCCATAGCTGGAACTGGCTCGAAAACAGCTGCCCGCTCATGCTGGTGTCCATCGTCGCGGCGCCCTATTCCTACGTTTACGACCAGGGCGTCGTCATTCCCGCCGTGGTCCATGGCGCTTACACCACGCGCGCCCGCTGGACCCTGATCGTCCTTGTCGCGGCCTTGGCGGTCATCGGCGTGGAGGCCACGCTGGTGCGCGTCATCTCCCGCTGGTATCTGTGGACCGCGCCCTTCTGGCTGGCCTGGTACTATACGGCGCGCACCGCGCGAGCTTCCCAAAAAGCCCGCCTGGCTGAGGCTGCCGCGCAATCTTGACCACCTTGGCGAGTCGCGCACGCAGACCATCCGGAGCCTGAAATGCGCCTGATCGCGCTGCTCGTCAATCCCGCATTCATCGGCACCGTCGCCCTCTTTCTGGCCGCGATGTGGATGCTCCGCGATCCCAAGGACAAAACCCGCCCGCTCCTGGTCTTCGCCCTCGTTCTCAACCTCTTCTATGGCTTCCTGCTCACGGTCTTCATGCAGCGGGAGGGCAGCCTCTTTCCCTGGAAGTTCGACTACGTTCTGTTCCATATGGACGCCGCCCTCGGCCTCCACGCGGCGGCCATCGCCCGCCCCCTCCAGGGCGCGCTCCGCATCCCGCTTTATATCGTTTACCAGGCGATGGTCCCCATGATGATCGTCTGGTTTCTGGTCACGCGCTACGGGAAACACCGCAGCTCGATTATCCCGGCCTACGCAGCGGAGCTCGCCGTCGGCCCCCTGCTTTACGCCTTGTTGCCGGCCTGCGGTCCGGTCTACGCCTTCGGTGCTCAGTGGCTGCATCCGCCGGCTGCCACGCCGGCCATCGCCATCCGGCTCACGGGCATGCCCAATGCCTTTCCCTCGCTGCACATCGCCACGGCTCTGGTCCTGGTCCTCTTTGCTCCCCGCAAGCTGTGGCGGGCGGTGGCTCTTGCCTTTCTGTTCTTGACCGGGCTGGCCACGCTCTCCACGGGAGAGCACTACCTCATCGACCTCGTTCCTGGCCTCGCCTTCGGCGCCTTCGCCGCCGATGTCGCCCTCGCCCGCTACCGGCAGGCCGCCGGCTTTCTGGCCGCTGCCTGCTCCTGGACGCTCGCCGTCCGCTTCGCCGCTCCATGGCTCCTGGGTCAACCCCTCGTCCTGCGGGGCGCGGTGGCGCTTACGTTGCTCTTCGTGGTCGTGGCCGTGGTGCAGGAGTGGCGGGTCCAGCCCCAGATGCAGGACGCCGGCAGCCCCATCGAGGTGCAGGCCGCTCTATCTTGACAAACGGCGGGCGCCGCCCGTTCCGGCGCCGTTATCCCATTTCGCTTTCCGGCGATACCGGCTCAAACTCCAGTTGATCGCCCCGCTGCGTCTGTGCGTCGCGAATCGTGCCGGCGGGGAGTTCGATCACCGAGTGCGCGGAAATGCACGCCGAAAGCCGCCACGCCCCTACGGCGCTGCGCACCTTGCGAACCTGCCGCTCATGATCGAGATAAACCAGGTCAATGGGAAAACGCATGAAGAAGGTGTGCACTGACTCGCAGGGGACGATCCACAATCCTTCACCGGGCGCGAGACCATCGCGTCCCAGCAGGCCCTTCTTGCGCTGCTTTGCGGAAGCGGCAACTTCAAGATTGGTAGCCAGCACCGTGCCGCGGGTCAGGTTCGTCGCCTTCAGCCGGACCTCCGGCTCCGGCGCCTGCGCCGGAAACCTTCGCACCCACGCAGCAATCTGTTGCAGCGGATTCATCCCTCGGCCTCAGATTGCCCGCGTCTCTGGCTTCTCTGCCCGGTCAACTCCGCTCATTGCGGAGCTGTGGGGGCTGCCACCGATTGGCCGCCGCCTCCCTGATTGATGCTCTGCCCCGACATGCCGAACCCGCCCGAGGTGCTCTCGATGATCAGCGGTTTCTCCGGCTTCATGCTGTCCACCAGCGTCTCCACCGGGATACTCGTCGGCGGAGGAGGAGGCGTGTTCTCCGGCGTCTTGGCGTCCGGATTGTTCATCGGGATGTTGGTGTTCGGCGGCAGGAACGCGACCGGATACTTCAGCTCAGGCAGCGGCTGCCCGGCTGGAATCGGCGCCACGATCTCCGGCGTCACGATCACGATCAGTTCCGTATCGTCCTTGGTGCGCGTCATCGACTGGAAGAACTTGCCCAGGATGGGTATGTCGCCGAGGAACGGAACCTTCTCGAAGGTCTCCGTCTCCGACTTGTTCAGCAGGCCGCCGATCACGAAGCTCTGCCCGTCGCGCAGCTCCACCTCCGTATTCACCCTGCGCGTGGTGATGCCCGGAACCTCGAAACCGGAGATCTCCACCTCGTTGGTGTAATCGAGCGTGCTCACTTCCGGCGCCACCTGCAGGCGGATGCTGCCGCGCGGCGTGATGGTGGGAATGAAGTTGATGCGGATTCCATATTCCTTGAACTGGATGGTCACCGCCGTCGATCCGCCGGCCGATGTGCCCTGAACCACCGGATAGGGGAACTCGCCGCCGGCCAGGAAGCTGGCTTCATGGCCGTCTGAGGCCATCACGTTCGGCTCCGCCAGCACTTCCACCAGTCCCTTGGTCTCCAGCGCCTGAATCGTTGCCCCCAGATCGAGCCCCGGTATGAATGCCAGGAGATTCAGCTCGTTGGAAAAGTCCCCGATCGCCGTGCTGGTGCCGATCGACTCCGCGCTCGATGTGCCCGGAACGCCGATCGAAGGCGGAGAGTATTCGCCCGTGGTTATGCCGCCCACGGCATTGGCTGCACCCAGGTCGAAAATGTTGATGCCCATTTGCTTCTCAAGGCTCCGGTCCACGCTGGCAAACCGCACCTTGAGCAGAATCTGCGGGTCCGACGAAGGCACATCCACGTCCAGCAGGTTCACCACCTTGCCCGCCGTGGAAGCAATCTTGACCGCCCGCTCGGAGCTGTTCAGGTCCTTCACGTCGCCGCGCAAAAAAATGTTGTTGTTGTCGAAACTGACCTTGATCGTCTGCCCCGGCAACTCGGTCCTCAGCTCGCGCCGCACCGCATCCAGGTTGTCGGTCGAAAGCGTCGACATGGGACGCACCGTCACGTTGAAGAACTGGCGGCCGCCATGAATATCCCAGATGATGAGGCTTGTCTCTCCGGGAGCTTTGCCGTTCACCATGATCTCGGTGGGGCTCACCGCGGAGGCCTCCGCAATATCGCCCAGCCCGATGGCCACGCGCGCAATCGGCTGCGCGCAATCAACCAGAACAGTCTTGCCCACGGTCACTGATAAATCGTTGGTCGAGTCCTGCAACGTGGCGCCGGCCGGGGAAGACGGAGACGCCTGCGCCCGAAGATCCTGCCCTGCGCAAAAAGCCAGGCAAAATGCGCCGAAACATGCGAACGCGATGGATATCTTCGCCCTCAATGTTGTCCCTCCGGCGAGTTGAATTTTTCTTCGGTGGAATTCGTTCCATTGATCACCTGGATCGAATACGTGGGATTGGCCGGCTTGGGAGCCGGTCTGGCCACTACGCGCTTGGGCTGGGGCGCGCCCTGGCCGGCGAACAATTCACCCATGGCCGTTGTGGGAACCGGCGTCACCTTGGTATCCAGCGGATTGCGCAGCACGAGCTGAATCTTGAGCTGGCTGGCCAGGCTCAATTGCTCTGCCTGTTCGGGCGTCACCAGCAGGTTGACCACCTGCACCTGTTGCGGTTTGCCCTCGGCGTCCTTCTGAATGTCGGTCCCGGCCGAAAGCACTTCGATGTTCTGCAGGATCGTCTTCGTCATCGTGCCCGCGTTCCCGCTGCTCTCGCCGGGAGGCTGGCCTGACACCAGTACGTCCACCCTCATGCCCGGCGTGACGAAACCGGCCACGCCCACCACGTCGTCCACCTTCACCGCGCAGGCGCGCATGCCGTCGGGAATCGTGGCCGCCAGGCCGCCGCCGGAACCCGCCGGAGCCAGGCGGCTGTCCAGAATCGGCTCGCCCTGGTAGATGTCGGCAATCACGCCGCGGCCGATCGCCTCATCCGGCTTCAGGATGGCGCCCTTCGGCACCGTGCCCGCAATCTCCGTCGTCGTCAGGTCGGAACTTGTCAGCACCGTCCCCAGCTTGATGTCCGTCGCCGCCGCCACAACCTTGGTGGTTGCCACCGGCTTCGATGACACGACAATGTGGCCGAGAATTCGATAGACCAGAAAGGTACAGCCGCTGGCTATCACGAATGCGACAAGAAGAATAGTAAGCAGTCGTCGATTCATCTCTCAACATGCTCTCAAGCTGGCTCCGCTACAAGGCCAACTCCGCTTTTCTGGGCCCCATCCGGATTGACGTGCCCAGCTGAACTGCTTCGCGATTCACGCCTGCAACCGGGAGAACGCGCCGATACTGAGCCTGAAGAGGGGTCGTGTCGCTTCAGTATATCCGCTCATTCACTCACTATATCGACTCCTTTCTTTTTTTTTGACGTCTTGAGGTATCAAAAGTGCTACGAGGAATGGCACTAATGGGCGATGCCGAAACTAGCTCATTCCGTTCCCGGAATGGCATACTTTTATCTACGCGCTGAAATTCCGGAAAGCGCCTCATTCGGGCCGAAAAACCGTACAATCGATTAAGCGCAATCCCAAAATCAGCGTATGAGGAGCCCGCAGATTCAAGACCGCCCCGCTCCAGGCCGATTGTCTCCTTGGGCGCATTGCACGCAGGGCCTCGACGGGTTGGAAAAGGGCCGTCCTGGAATGCCGAATAGGCGGGCCGGTGGTTTTCCCGTTGCTGCGGTGGTCCGGACCGGAAAGCTCTGAATGCCTAGCCGGACGCGGCGATGGAGGGAAAGCTCTCGTTCATGAATTCTCCCCTGACCACCACTCTCTTCGCCGAACCCTCCGATTATCGCCGCTCGCCCCTTTCCCTGGCGGTCTCGTTTGTTCTTCACGCCGGCGTCATCGCGCTCATCTTTTTCGGCGTCTTCTATACTCCTCCCGTCATCGTGCGCAGCTCCCTCGACCATTACACGGTCCGTCATCTCGATCTCGACATGCCCGAGATTCCCCCGCGCCGCGCGCCCAGGGACAACATCACTGCGCCGGCCCCGCGCCGCCCCGCATTGCCATCCCTGGCTTCGCTCGGCGCACAATCGGAACGCTCCCTTATCATGCCGCCGGTGCCGCACGTCAAGCTCGCCCCGCAGACCCTGATTCAACCCGATGTGCACACCGATATCACCCTCACCCAGGAAGTTCCCCTGCCGCAGATCGCGCTCTGGACGCCGGCCAAAATGCCGGTGAAGAACATCGTGGCTCCGCTGCCCGCCAAGCCGCCTACGCTCGAAGTCAAGCCCAGGATCACGCGGCCGAACCAGGAGCAGAATCTGGGCAACATCGCCATCGCCTCCGTGACCCAGCCCAAGCTGAACCAGCTCCTGGTTCCTTCCAACACCACGCCCATCGTCGTGCACGGGCCGCCGAACCCCGCGCCCACGCCCGCCAACGTTACGCAAAACACGCAAAAGCCCACGCCCGCCACCGTGCTTTCGCTCTCCGATATCCGTTTGAAGAACGGTTCGGTCGCGCTTCCTCCGGTGAATCAAGCCGCGGCTGCCAATACCAACGAAGCGGCCGCTATGACCCCCGGCCCGGCCAAGCCCGTTGCCACTGCGGGCAGCGGCGACACCGGCAACAAAACGGAAGGCAGCGGAACCGGCAAGGAAGGGGCTCATGCAGGCTCGGGTGCGGCCAACACCAACAACGCCGGCAATGGTGCCAAGTTCACCGTAACCGGTCCGGATCAGCCGGCCGGCGCTGCCAATGGCACCGGCGACGGCGATCAACCCACCATCACCGCGATCTCCCTGCCCCGGGACGGCAGCTTCAGCTCCGTCATCGTCGGCAATTCGCTCGAAGACGAGTATCCCGAGATCGGCGACGTCTGGAAGGGCCGGATGGCGTATACCGTCTATCTGCACGTGGGCCTCCAGAAAAGCTGGATCCTGCAATACGCTCCCACCCGCTCCAATGATGCATCCAGCGCAGGCGCCATCGTCCATCTGGACGCTCCCTGGCCATACAGCATCGTGCGCCCCAACCTTCCCGTCGACTCCATCAACGCCGACGCGCTCATGGTTCACGGCTACGTGAACAATGCCGGCCGGTTTGAAACCCTCAGCATCGTCTTCCCCACCCAGTTTCCCCTGGCGCAGTTCGTGCTCGACTCTCTGGCGCGGTGGCAGTTCCGGCCCGCTTCTCAGAACGGCCAGATTGCCAAGGTGGAAGTGCTCCTCATCATCCCCGAGCAGTTCGAATAGCGCCTGTTGCGTCCATGCCGGTTTCGAAGCCGCTGCTGGTAGGTCAGGGCTTCAGCCCTGACTGCCGCAAAGGCCGCATAAGCATTGCGGCTTCAGCCCCTGCGGGAAACCCTGTCGTGGTAGGTCTCGTAATCGGGGCACGGCTTTAGCCGGGCCGATAAAGTTTGCAAAATGAATCGGGCTTCAGACCCTGCGGGATGTTTTCGTCTCGTCTCCGGACCATGATGCAATCAGCCATGGGATACGGCCCCTGGCCGCGTCTCAACAAGCCCGCCCGTCCCCTTCAATGCGATCTGTCATCCTGAGCGGCCGAAGCGCCCAGCGCAAGAGAGCCCAAGGACCCGCCTCCAATTGCATTGTCATCCTGAGCGAAGTCCGCCGCGGCGGACGAGTCGAAGGATCTGCGGTTGCTTTTTGAACGAGCCTTTGGTTTACCGCGCCAGGCGGCGTCTCACAAATTCACTCTGCGCGTGTGTCTCGCGCACAAGTTTTGCTCGAGCCGCATCCGCGCGTACTGGGCCAACGCTTCGCGCAACGTGAATCCATGCCGACAAAAAGGGCGCCGGCTCTGCGCCTGCGCCCCTCTGCCTGATGCGTTTTCTCTTCCCGGTTATGTGGTGCCCACCGGGATCAACCGCGAAGACGTGAGCCCGACCTGGATGGCCTCGAAGATCTGCGCCAGCGACGTGTAACTTGCGTTGGTGGCGTTGATCGCCGGGCATCCGGTGGAGTTATCCGAATAGAACAGGTTGGTGTTTGACGCCATCGACCCGATCGCGTTGCAGGGCGTCCCCGAAAGCGAGCCGCCGCTCGGCCAGGCTTCCGTTGATCCGGCGAACTTGGTTCCGCTGAGGGTGGAGATAGAAGGAGCACTGGTGGTAAATGTTCCGTCCGTCGTGCACCCCGAAGTCTCCGACTCGAAGCCGATGGTAAACACCATCGTGCCTTGCGATGTGGCGTACTGTGCCGCCGCCACCGCCTGGCCGCATTGCCCGATCGCGGAAGGATACAGAGGATTCTCGTACCCCGAAGGATTGCTGGACGATGTTCCGGTCCCGTTCAGCGTGCCGGTCGTGGCGACGATTTGGTCCTTTGTCTGGCATCCGCCCGCCGCTGTGTTGGCGTTCGTGTTGCAGGCATTCGCGTCGCCGTCCGAGAGGATAATCAGGATGTTCTGCGAGCCCGGATTCGCCGCCTGCCACGCCGTCAGCGCCGCCTGGGCTGCGTAGATGGCCTGCGCATAGTAGGTTCCATCGCCGCCCGGTGCCCCTAAGCCGCTGCAGCCGGTCCCGGTATAGCCCACGGCTTTGGCCAGGTCGGAACTGGTAGCCAGCGTGGTTCCCCCGTCGGTTGTCTTGTAGTCATTGCTGAAGGGGATGATCTCGTATGTGCCCGTCGTCGACGGCAGAATCAGGTTCGTCGCCGGCGCCGTTCCCGGGGTATAGACCGGAGACGTGTCGGGAAAGGTGTAAGGCACGATCGTCGGGTTGTGGGTCGGGCAGGTGTAGTCGTCCGCCACCGTGCTCTCGCTCACCGGGGGAAACGTAAACAAGCCCACGTCGTCCACGTAGGTGCCGCTCCCGCTGCAGGTCGTGTTCAGCGCGCAGGGGTCCATGGCCACCAGCATGTCGCTCAAGCCCTGAAGCGCGCAGACGATCTCTTCGCTGGTGCAGGTCGCTTCCTTGCTCGAGTCGGTCATCGAGTTCGTGGTGTCGATGATGACCGCGATGTTGTAAGGAATGTCGGCTCCGCCCGCCATGGCCGCCATCGAGGAGGCCTGAATGTTGAACTGCGGGATCCCGAAGAGCGCTCCGAACCACGTCTTCACCGTGGCCGTCTGCTTCACGGTGAGGGCGTTGTACCCTCCGGAACCGCCGTCGGAAGACTCGCAGGCTACGCCCAGCTTGGATGAAACCGTGGTCGAACAGCTGAACGTTACCGTAGCGGTCACGCCCGACATGATCGATCCCAGGTAGTTCTTGTCGCTCGCAACGGCCGAGCTGTACGTATCCACGTTGTCGGTGGCTGTGGTCGTGTTGGGCATGCCCGCCGCTCCCGCCAGCGTGGCCGCGTTGGTGGCTACTTTGAGCCTCTGGTATGCGTAATAACCGTGGCCCGCGTCCACCGCCATGCCGCTCAATCCCATCAGCGACACCAGGATTACCGCGGTAAACGGCAGAGTCTGGCCTCTTTCGTCTTTCAATAAAGCGCCTAAAATAGATTTCCTCGCGAATCTCATTGGACTTTTCCTTTCCTGTCGTTTATTCGACCAGCACCGCTTCTGAGACCGTCAGATTGCCCGACGGCGTGAACGTATTGTCCGGCCGCCAGGTGAGAATGGAAAACCAGTTGTACTGGTAACTGACCGTCACCGTCATCGGCTCGTTGAGCGCCATGTCGCCCGCGCCCGAGGTGCACGTAAAGCTCGTGCCCGCCAGCGGGCCGAAGGTGTGGGCCGAGCCGCTCGAGTCGGTGATGGTCGTCGTGAAGCTGAACTTCGACACCGTCCAGCCGGGTAATGCGGAAGTGATATCCGACTCCAGCGTGGCGCACGGATCGGTGATCAGTCCCTGCTCGGCGCCCACCTGCTGCGCGGCCGAGGAGACCGCGTATCCAAGCTGCTGATAGCTGTAGAGAGCCATCGCGAACGAAGCCAGGCCGGTCAACATGATCATCATGATCGGGGCAACAAATGCGAGCTCCACCAGCGCATTGCCCTCCTCGTCGATCGGCAGCCAGCTCCGGATGCGGCCGCGCCACGGCCGTCCCGCTGCTGCTCCCGCGGTTGCTTCTGCATGTTTTGCGCCAAAACGGCCGCGGACCTGGCGCACGCCGCGGCTTAAGAATGTCTTCATTTTTCTTCCTCCCGGTCCGTCGTAATTGCTGCTTGCGTTGAACGGGGCCGTTTTTCTTTCTATAATTCGGGCGCCTCGCCCGGTCAGTTGCTTTTCTTTAGCTTTTGTAAGAACTTCTCCAATGCCCTCTTGTCGGCTCCGTCTCTGAGAACGTTATGCCCGCGCTTCATATCTTTCTCATCGGGCAGCACAAACTTCAGGCCCACTCCGTCGTTACCCCAGCGCACCGCCCGCGACTGCACGGATATCGAGCGCTCCTCGATCTCCTCGCCGCAATCGGTTCTCTGCAGCGTCATCAGCACCAGCGTGCCCGGGTACCAGCGCTCCTCGGTCACCACGTACATGCCCGAGGAGCTGATATCGCGAATCCCGTGCGCCTCCGGAGCGGCGCCGTTCCAGTAGTAGGCCGCCAATCCGGGAACAATCTCCCGCGGCGCCTTGCGCGGATCGGGAGACCACCAGCGTTCCAGCCAGGTGCGCGGCGGCCGCGACGGCGTTTCTCCCGGCTGCATCAGCGGCATCTCGTGCATGCGCAGGCTCAGCCCCGGATCCTCCTTCGCTTTCTTCTCCAGCTCCAGCAGTCCGGGACCGCCGCTCCACAGCGGCTTTTCCCGCAGCAGCACCGCGCTCTGCACCGTCGCCGTGGCGTCGCCGCGCAGATTCGTAATCCGCTCCAGCCTCTGCTCCATCTCCTCGGCGATGCACAGCACCAGTTGATCGCCGGTCTGCGTCTGCGAAGAGTAAATCGAATGCACTGGCAGCACCAGCACGCTGGCCGCGCGCGGGCTCGACGAGCTCACGCGAAACGTGGGGAATGACTCCACCAGGTCGATCACGCGGCAGTCTTCGTCGAGATAAATCAGATCCAGGGGAGCGGGTAGGCCGGTGGCCGGAATGCCGCGGAAGGGCACGATCCACAAGCCCTCGCCCGATCTCAGCGAAACCGTGGCCATCAGCTCCACGATTCCCGCATACGACAGATCGGCGGCCGTCACTTCCAGCCCCAGGAAACATTCGCGGGTCTGGTTGTAGGCGCAATGTGTCCGTGATTCCATAGTCCCTCCGGGCAGCAGCGTATCCAGTTCCCCGTCCGCTCCCAGTTTTTCGTAATACTTCTCTGCTTCTTGCGTTCCGTGCATGCAAATCATTCCTTCCTGGAAAGCTCTGCCGTCCCCAGGGAACGAAAGAATACACTTCGTCTTCCCGCCGCCGAAAGCTCCAGGAGCATCAGGCTCCTGCCTTTCTCAAACCCTCGGCCGGCTGGACCTCTAGCCCGCGGTGGCGTCGTCCAGGAAAACGGCGCCGCCCTTCTTGCCCGCACCCGCGCTTACTTCACGCGCGTGCGGCGCCGCTGAATCAAAAGCCCAAGGACGACCAGAAACAACACCACAGCCACTGCCCGAATAATCGTCGTGTCCATTGAACTCATCCTCCTCTCTCGTTGATTCCTATCTTCTGTTGAATTGAACTGCCCGCTCGCTTCCAGCAATCCCCAAAAGTCCGGCCAGGTCGTTCACCCCTGCAATTCCACCCAGTGACGTCTGTCTCCATTCGCCCTTGAGCTGAGGATTCTCCGAACTGTTACTTCACCCGTGTGCGGCGCCGCTGTATCAGGACGGCCAACACGACCACGAACAACACGATCGCAACAACCCGGATAATCGTCGTATCCATGCGTCTCCTCCTTCCCTCATTGGTTCGTAAGCGCTTTGAATGAATCGATCATGATCAGCACTGCCGGACCGAGTACGACCAGAAACAGCGCCGGGAAAATGAAAAACACGAGAGGAAAAACCAGCTTGACTGAGGTCTTGGCCGCCTGTTCCTCGATGGCCTGTACCCGCTGCGTGCGCAGCGTGTCGGCATGAATGCGCAATGTCTTGGCGATGCTGGTTCCCAGCTGCTCCGACTGCACCAGCATGGAAACCATGTTGCGCAGGCTCTCCACGCCCGTGCGCTCCGCCAGATGCTTCCAGGCTTCCGCCCGCGGCCGGCCCGCGCGCTGCTCCAGCACCACCACCGTCAGTTCGTCGCAAAGCTCCGGCTGCGCCTTGTTCAGCTCGTCGGCCGTGCGCGCCGTGGCCTGGTCCAGGCTCAGCCCCGCTTCAATGCAGATCACCAGCAGATCGAGCACGTCGGGAAGTCCCTTCTCTATGGCCTTCTGCCGCTTGGTAATCTGTCGGCCCAGCCAGAAATCCGGACCCAGGAAACCCAGCCCCAGCGCCGTCGCGAACACGAAAAACGGGCTCACCATGTGCGACAGCCCCGACACCGCCGCCACAATGCACAGCAGAATCGGCGCTACCACCTTCATGCCGTAGAACACCTTTACCGCCGATTCATTGCGATTGCCGGAGCGGATCAACCGCTGCGAGACAACCGATACCTCAGCCTGGCTCCTGGGCAGCACGTGCTCGAAGTGTTCCACCAGGCCGCCCAGCGAGGAGCCGGTCTGCTGAATCGACTCCAGCATCGACCGCCCTTTGGGCTTGACCGTCTTCGGGTCGATGGCCTCTGAGATTCTCTTGAGCATGGCCTCGCGATAGAACAGCAGAAGGCCGCCGCTCGCAAACAGCAGGAAGATGACGCCGAAAGTGAAGATAACAATCATGAGCTCGCCTTTACATGTCCAGGTTGACGATGTGGCGGATCACAATCCCGCCCAGAACCGTCATTCCGATTGCCGTCCAGATCAACTTGATACCGATGGGCCGATGCCACAACACGCTCATCATGGCAGGATTGACAAAGTAGAGCGCGGTGCCCAGCGCCACCGGAAGCAGGCTCAGAATCCAGCCCGTCAACCGTCCCTGCGCCGTGTGCACCTTCACCTCGCGCTTCAAACGGAACCGCTCGCGGATCACGTGCGCCGTCTTGTCCAGCACCTCGGCCAGATTGCCGCCGCTCTCCTTCTGGATCATGATCGCCGTGCAGGTGATCTTCAAATCCTGCAGCGGAACCCGCTGCAGCATGTTGTCCAGCGCGGCTTTCAGCTCCAGGCCGTAGTTCTGCTCGTCGAAGCAGGCGCGGAACTCGCCGCCCACCGGATCGGCGCACTCCCGCGCCACCAGCCCCATGGCCGCAATCAGGCTGTGCCCGGCGCGCAGCGCGCTCACCCTCAGATCCAGAGCCTCGGGCAGTCCCTGCTGGAATAGATCGAAGCGCCGGTTGCGCATGAAGACGATCCAGCCGAACGGCGCCGCGGCCACCACCAGGCCGGCGGCCAGCGCACCCCAGGTCGTCCCGAACTGGTTGTAGACTCCGAAGGCGGGAATGGCAAAGCAGGCGGCCGACACCACCAGCAGCCGGCCCGCGCTCCAGCTCACGTTGGCCTGCTTGAGAAGGCTGTGCAGGTAAGGCGCCAGTTGCAACCGCAGCAGCTTGGCGTTGAGCCAGGGAATGCTGCTCAGCGAGGAGTCCTTGCGCAGATTCACGATCTGCTCGCGCGCTGAAGGGCTCTCCGTCGCCAGCGCCGAATCGAGCGTAGCCAGCACCTGCTTGGTCTTGCGGGTCGAGCCGATAGCGATGATCGGCACCGCGATCACGGTGAAGACGCCTACGAAAATCAAGACCATTGCAATGGGCATTGTTCCTCCTTCCCGCTCCCGTTCCTCAGTTGACCAGCGTCTCCCGCTCGAAGATCGTTGGCGGCAGCATAATGCCTGACACCCGCAGCCGCTCCAGAAATTTGGGGCGGATACGTGTCGGACTGAATACCCCGATCACCCTGCCGTCGGGGCCGATGCCTTTCTTCTGAAAGGTAAAAATCTCCTGCATGCTGATCACGTTCTCTTCCATCCCCGTGATCTCGGCCACGCTGGTCACCTTGCGCGTGCCGTCGCTCAGGCGCGTCGCCTGCACCACGATGGTGATGGCCGAAGCGATCTGCTGCCGCACCGACTTCTCCGGCAGGTTCATGTTGCCCATGGCCACCATCGATTCAAGTCTCGAGATCGCGTCGCGCGGCGTGTTGGCGTGAATCGTGGTCATCGAGCCTTCGTGGCCCGTGTTCATGGCCTGCAGCATGTCGAAGGCCTCTTCGCCGCGGACCTCGCCCATGATGATGCGGTCGGGCCGCATGCGCAGGCAGTTGATCAGCAGTTGCCGCTGCCGGATGGCGCCCTGCCCTTCAATATTCGGCGGACGCGTCTCCAGGCGCACGATGTTTTCCTGCGCCAGCCGCAGTTCGGCCGCGTCCTCGATGGTCACCAGCCGCTCGTTGTTGGGAATGTACTGCGACAGGATGTTCAG